>NZ_JAQTHX010000001.1:1200000-1500000 GCF_029433335.1 Bifidobacterium sp. ESL0745 | reverse complement strand
TGATTTCGGAATCGGAAGTCAGGGATGGTATGTTCCTTGAGAAGACGTTCCTGATAATGGGACATTCCAAGGTCACCGGAGACCCGAACTCGTACGGCGGTACTCCCATGATCATCGATAAAGAGGCGGCAGAACCGGATTTCCTGACGTACATGCCCAAGGATTTCCCGACCGAGTTTAAATCCATCGAATTTGATGGTCTGGCATTCGACGCTTCGGATCTTTATGCACAAGCCGATCTGTCCGGTTCCCCGGAAGACCAGACCGACCAAAAGAGCGTAGAGGAATTGCTCGCTGAATTGGACGCGCTGACAGGTTTGGGTTCTGTCAAAGACTATGTGCGCAAGCAGGTACAGCTCATCCAGTTCCAGCAGCGGCGGAAAACCCAGGGTCTTTCGGACAATTCGATTTCGCACAACATGATTTTCGCCGGCAATCCCGGGACAGGAAAAACCACAGTGGCCCGTATCTACGGCAAGTTGCTCCATGGTCTGGGCATCGTCGGGAAAAGCGTGTTCGTAGAAGCCAGTCGTTCCGATTTCGTCGCGGGGTACACCGGACAGACGGCTTTGAAGACCAAGGAGGTGATCGACAGCGCCCGCGGCGGTGTGCTGTTCATCGATGAGGCCTATACCCTGGTGCACAATGATGGTTCCGGGGATGATTTCGGCCATGAAGCCGTGGAGACACTGTTGAAGGCGATGGAGGATTATCGCGATGACATGGTCTTCATCCTCGCCGGATATACTGACGAGATGGAGCAGTTCCTCAACGCTAACGCCGGTCTCAAGTCCCGTATCCCACACTGGCTGGCATTCGAGGACTACACACCCGATGAGCTGGTGGCCATCACTAAAAGCTTTGCCGACCGTGAAGGATATGTCTTCGGGGATGGTGTCGGAGCCAAGCTCAAGGATTATTTCGCCAGTGCCCGCAACGAAGAACACTTCGGCAATGCTCGTTCGGCGCGCAATATCTACGAGGTAGCCATTACTAATAAGGCGGCGCGTGAGATGGAAAAAGGCGAGGACGGCGATCTCACAACGCTTATCAGTGAAGATTTCGGAGTTTAACGCAGGGATGCCATGAACGGAAAATGTTTGGCAATGACCGGTAGGTTTCGAAAGGTCTGATAAAAGACGTTGGGCATCATACCTGGAATTATATGATTATGATTTCGTTGTACGATTTTGACGTATGTTAGGGTAATAGCAAGAAGAGCAAGTCAACGGGGGATGAGGAATGTCGCAACGAAAATCTCAGGCCATTCTGAATATGGAAGCTGCGGAGCAGCAGTATCTCAATGAGAAAAAGGCGTACGACAAGGCGTTGACGGATGCGAACCTGAAACTCATATCATCTCAGCACAAACACAACAAATCTCTCAAGCATACCGATAAAGCCTTGGACAACGCGAGGGAAGAGTTGCATAAACCGGTTTCAACGATCGGCGATGCGGAGCTTTACTGGGACCATGTCGAGTACAGGGGCCAGTCGATGGCCTTGGAAGAAGGGATGACCGCTGAGGTTCATGCTTCGGGCAATGTGTACGTGACAACCGAGACTCGAGGCAAGGTTGGCGTAAGCGTCCTGGGCGCCGCAGTCGGTGGAGTGGTCGCGGGGAAGATCGGAGCCGTGGCCGGAGGAAAGAAAAACAAGGTCGAGACCAAAAATTCGGTTCATGATAAACGCAACCTGTTTATTACGTTGCAGACGTCACATAATTCTATGTCGATTCAATGTGACCCCGACCATGAGGACGAAGCCCGAAAATTTGCAGATCATGTTATACGCTCATCGTCGAATATGGATGAAGTCAAGCAGGACAACGACAACGAGATCGCCAAGTTGGAAAAAGAATTGGATGCCATTGAAAATGATACGGACGATATAGAGCAAGCCAGGCAAAATGTTCAATATTATGAGAACAACAAAGGCGCTATGCAAAAAGCCTATTCCGTATATCAGCAGGCTATGTCGTATGTTCCTCAGCCTCAGTTGCAGGCCTATCAGAAAAGCGGGTCTCGCAGAAAAACGCTCAAGGTGATTTTTGTGATTCTGATGGTTTTGATGTTCCTCTATATTGTGTTTATCCTATAGGTCGATGTGCAAAGACCGGACTTGCCAAGAATCCTGAGCCGCTTGGCATCTGGGTCGCTTTCTTGGAAAAGTCGCGATATAAAATTCCCGGACACCGTGAAACGTGGAATGTCCGGGAATTTTCTTGTTTTGACTTACTTATCGGATTCTATCAATCGACTCACTGCTGGGACTGCGTCTGGCCGTAATCGTAGAGGATGTCGACCACAAAATAGAGCGTTGAATTGGCGGGAATCTTGGCTTGCGCCTGGTTGCCGTATCCCAAGGCCGGAGGAATGACCAGCAACACCTGCGAGCCCACCGTCTGTCCGGCCAAGCCCTGCCTCCAGCCTGCGACGACACCCTGCAGCGGGAAGTTTGCGGGCTTGCCGCGATCCCATGAGGAATCGAACTTCGACGGCTTGCCGTCCTCGCCCATTACCCAGCCGGTGTATTGGGCATCGATGGTGTCGGTTTCGGCCAGCTTCTTGCCCTTGCCTTTGATCAGTGGCTGGACGACGAGGTCATTGCCGGGCTTGTAGCCGTTGAAGTCGATGGCCGGCGCACCCTTTTCGTCGAGGGTCACCTTGGGCAGATTCGCGGGGACGTCCGTGACCTTGTCGCCCTCGGCGCGCGTAATCGGCTTGGACTGCGAAACGAGGGTAAGCGCCATGATATAGGAGGTGCTGGCCTTGTTGTGGTCATTGATGCCGAAGGCCACGGTCGAATTGATCTTCTGGTCCTTCAACACATCGTAATACGTCTTGTTGATGCCTTCTGCATTCATCACCATCGAGCAATCCGGGGTGTTCTTTTCCCAGGTGCTCATCATCTCGCTGCCGTCCTTGGCGTTGAGCGCGACGGCCTGTACGCAGATGTGGTTGTCTTTGCCGAGCGCCGCACCATTGCCCTTTTGCAGCACCGCATAGGAATTATTGACCACCGTCATCGGGGTGTGGAATGTGATTTTCGGCTTCTGGCCAAGTGTGCCGGTGGCTTTGACCCCGGCCATCTGTGTGCCGTCCGAGGAACTTGATGGCTTGTTTGACGAATTGTTGCCGTTGTTCGATCCGCATGCGGCCATGCCGAACGACAGGGCGATGGCGCAGACTGCGGCGAGGACGCGACCGAGTTTTCGCGAGTGATTGTTGCTCATAACCCACCACATTAGCCCCGAACCCTGATTTAGAAGCCAGGTCATCACCGTGTGAGGATAATGCTATTTTCTTTCGTCTTTCGATAAAAAGAGTTGTCGTCAAATTTGTATCCAAACCTTACGGATTTGTGCCGATTATTCGGGATTGCTGACTTTGCTTTAATCACGATAGGGCAGGTTTTCTCAGAATTCTATCGGATAGGCCTTGTAGAATATAATTCAATATGACTTTAACACACGATAAACAGCACAAACACAACGCAAAGCCGACCAAGCATGCGACCATCATGCGTGGCGTCGTCGCGCCGATTTTCGGCTTGCTCGCGGTGCTGTTCATCGTGCTGGGCGCGCTGAACGCAACCGTCTGGAAGTCTGCCCGTGAAGTGAACGCGAATGCTGCGATTTCGGGCACACGCTATGTGGTCACCGATCCGGGGATGCTGAACCTTTTGAGCAAGTCGGTGAATCTGAAGGTCAAGACTAACGCAGGTTCGGCAAAAGCTTCATCGCAATCCGATAACACTGGGGATCCGAAGGCCGACCCACAGACCTGTGTGGCATTGGGTAGTGCGAAAGACGCCACCGGATGGCTGGCAGGTCAGAACTACACACGTGTCACCGGGCTCGATGGCTGGAAGGCCTTTTCCACCAAAACCGCCACAGGTCCCAAACTTGCGAATGCGAAAAACGGCGGGGACGAAGTCGCTTTCAAGGATTCGGATATGTGGACGAGCGTTCGTTGCGCAGACAACGCGATTGCATTGACGTTGAATGACGCGAAAAGCGATCAGGTAATGATCATCGATATGGGGGCTTCCGCCGCGGGGTCTGCGGACAACAGGAAATCCACACAGCCGTCCGTCTCCATCACCATGCATTGGGTGCGTGACCAGGTTCCCGACCACGCCACGCCGTTCTTCATTGCAGGCGGGATTTGCGTACTACTGACCATTTTGTCGGCTTCCATTTTTGCCATTACGGCCAACGAATCATTCAGGCGCAAGCGCGATCAACGTCGTAAGTTGCGTGAGAAGGCAAAGGCCGAGGAGGTCTCCATTTCGGAGGCCATGACAGGAAGCATCGCCGTACTTCGTACGAGTCTGGTCCATACGAGCCATAATCATCGGCCATCGCATAAAGTCCGTTCGGTCGGCGATAGCACGTCAGCCGAGCCTGTGGGCGAGACTGCCATTGGCAGCCCGTCGAACGACGCGCTTTTGTTCACGGCAGACAGTGATGCCGACGATGAGGAAACCACGGCGGTACCCAGCATCATTGATCCGACCAGACGTAATCTCGTCGCCGATATGCAGATGCAGAACGATACGGACGAGGACGGCGAGAACACGGACAATGCTGGTGATGTTAGCGGCACCAGTGATACCGGCGAAAACGCTGAAGTTGGCGGAACCGTTGGCACCGGCGAAGCTGAGCAACTTCAAAAGAAATTTGGCCGCCATCGTGGCAAGGCGGAGCAGGAGCCAGAACCGGAAACACAATTTCAGTCCGATTCCGAGGAACCCACGCCTGCCGGCAGGCATTCGCGGCATATATCGGTTGAGTCTGAACAGCCTGGACCGTTCGGACAAAGCGGGCAATCCAGACGAGACGCCGAACCCGCAGCCGCCAGCGTGGCCGTCTCACTCAATGTACCGGATTCGGGCACTCAGCCCGGTACCGGTGAACACGCGGAACATGGCAACAGCGAGGCGCGCCGGGCATCGAGCGCCGATGAGCTGATCGACAGGGGTCATTCGACCGACGAAACCGATGTCATCTCCATGGATGATCTTCGCGATTATTTCGCCCGCTTCTCGCAGGAAACGGTCGGAAAGACCGAGACCTTGGCGCGGGCAGATGGTCAGGGCCAAGACGCAGGTACCGGCGAAGACGATAGCGCAGATGCCAGCGTAGGTAACACAGACGAACAGAAATCAGCACGGCGACAGGCTGATCAGCCAAAAGGTGCTGGCATCGACCAGAAAGACGGGGATGATCGATCCAGAACGGCACAAGCGGCACAAGAGATGAGCGGCAATCCATCGGTTGCTGGCCAGGACGGGGAAACGGCATGAGCACGAAGAAAATACTGAAGACATTGACGGTAATGACGCTCGCCGCAGCCACCATGCTTGGCGTCGCCGCGTGCGGTGACCAACCCCCACAGCCGCAATCGCAATCGTCGACCCAGATCCCGGACATCACAGAGGCGCAGGAAAAAGCGGTGCGCAAATCGATCCTTGATGTTCTCGATGCTTCAGACAATGCGAAATCTCCGGATGGGCTTGCGGCGCGTGTCACCGGTCCGGCACTTGAAGTCAGGACCAGCGAACTGGCGATTGCCCAGGCCACCGGCGTCATGGACCCGAAAGCCACCATCCCCAAGGACATCGCACAGACGATCATCCCCACCCAGTCCGGCTGGCCGCGTTCGATTTTCTCGATCACCACCACCACACAGGATCAGCAGTCCAAGCGTCTTTTGGTGCTGAATCAGGAAAACCCTCGCAGCAATTACAAGCTGTGGGGCGTGGTGAGGCTTTTCCAGGGCGCTAAGTTGCCGGAATTCGCCATTCCCGCGATTGGCTCGTCCATGGGCTCGCCGGACGATTCCGGTTTGTCGCTTTCCCCGCAACAGACGGTTGACGAATACGCGGACGTGTTGACGCACGGCCAGCAGAGCAAATTCGCCTCGCAATTCGACAGCGATTATTTCCGCGACGATCTCGCCAAGCTTTCCGCAACCGTGCAGCAGGGCATGGAGCGCAACCACGGCACCCAGACCCAAACGTTCACGCCGGTCAAAGACCAGATTTCGGTGATGCGTTCCACCCAAGGCGGGGATCTGGTCGTTGCGCAGATCAATTCCGAATGGACACGAAGCGCCGGGGAGGGCCGCGAATCGCAACCAGCCAGTGACGCCGAACGCGCGCTTTTCGGGCAGGGGAGGGCCACCGCCACCATGAAAGTGACCTATGTCAACGTCTTGGCTTTCTACGTGCCGCCGGCCAAATCAGGCAAGAAAGTCGTGGCCGTCGGCGCCGAGCGTCAGCCGGTCAAGGTCGAAGCGCTGTAGAAATCCTGGTCCGCCAACAGACAAAGCCGCGTTCTGTGGGGTCGGGCGGCAGGTAGATTAGACATTGTCACATACGTTATCGGGTAGGTAGTCGCCCTGCGCCGCAATGGTGCGGGGAAGAAAGAAGGCACTTTTGGCAGCAGCGAACAAGCCCCAGGACAATCCGGGCATTTCTTTGGCGGGTGCGGTCGATTTGAGTTCGATCAAGCATCAGGTGCAGGCCGAGCCTGGGCAGGCCGGTGGTGCTCCAAGTGCCGGTGGCTATGTCATTGACGTCACGGAGTCCACTTTCCAAGCGGTTTTGCAGACTTCCGCCACTTATCCGGTGGTGTTGCTGCTGTGGATTCCGACTGACGACCGTCTTTTTGCCATGGCCAAGAAGTTGGGCGATGCCATCAATGGCATGAAGGGCCAGTTACAGCTCGCCCGCGTTGACATCAACGCCGAACCGGGCATTGCCCAGGCGTTCCAGATCAAGGGCGCGCCGGCGTTGTTCGCGCTTATCGGCGGGCGTCCGATGCCGATTCTCGAAGGGCTGCCAAGCGGTGAGGAATTGACGCAGATCACCGACACGTTGCTGCCGCAGATCGTGCAGCTGGCCCAACAGGCCGGCGTCACCGGCACCGCCCCGTATTCCGGAGACCCTGATGCGGACGCTGATTCCGGTGAGGGCGCCGATGGGGTCGATCAGGTGCCACCCGAACACCAGCAGGCCCACCAGCTCGCCGCCGACGGCGACTATGCCGGTGCTGCCGAGGCCTATGCCCAGGTGCTCGAGGCGAATCCGAATGACACGCTGGCCGCCCGTGAACGTTCCAAGGCCTTGCTGCTGGCGCGTTCCGGCAACGCCGATGTGCGCGAGGTCCGTGCTGCTGCGGCCGACCACCCCGATGATGTGGACGCGCAGCTTGCCGTCGCCGATATCGATATGATCGGCGGGCAGATCGAGGATGCATGCTCACGCCTGCTCGATTACCTCGCCGCCGGCCATAAGGCGGATCTGGAACCGGTTCGCAAGCGCCTGCTTGAGTATTTCGTCATCCCCGAACCCGACGACCCGCGTTTGAAAGCCGCCCGTCGCCGCCTTTCGACCCTGATGTATTGAGGTTGGGGCCTCTACGCTTTTCGTGTTGTAAAGCGAACGGCATGATTCCCATTCGAATCAAATTCGGTGACTGGAATCGTGCCGTTTTTGAGCTCAGCGGCCCATACAAAAATCGCACTTTATAGCACTATCGTTAAAAAACATACATTTTTGGTTCAGCAGAACGCGCTTTTGACACTGCTGTCAAAGAAATACATTAAGGCTCTGTAGAATGCATCATTCTGATGCTTCTGTTGGGAAAGTGCATTGAGAATACAATAAAATGCACCGTCTCAAAGTCGGCGACTGAAAATGCGCTTAGAATTTTGCGACGTTCACTTTTCAGACACCGCCTTCAGCAATATGCTCTAAGGGTTAGGTGGAACGCACCTTTGTGGCTCTGTTGTCAGAAGGAGACGTCAGAGGTCGAGGATTCGCGCCGATTTCGGCCGTAGATCTGCTCGAAATGAGGACCTTGTTCGGCCAATTCGTGTTCAAAGTCCTCGCTCCAGGTGCCGAATGGCCTGCTGGCCAATCCATCGTTGGAGAAGCGCGCCTGGTCGGTGATCTCAGTGACGCAGAAATCAGGAATGATGAGGTTCGTGACCGGCCTCGAACGCTTGGCCTCGGCCACCACGAGCGGTGCGTTGGACCCGCCGAAAACGTCGATGTCCCAGCCATCCTCGCCGATCCATGCCGAAAAACGGTTTTTGATGATGATCTCGCCGCCGCGCTTGATCAGTTCCGCCGCGATGTTGGCGTCGATGTCGCGCTTGGCCTCGTAACGGGTGCCGCCCACCGACGGGCCTTTGATGGCGACGGATGCATCGGTGAAATCGTCGCGGTATTGGTCGAGCACCGCCATCGCGTCGGTATCAGCGTTCATGGCCACGCGCGTTTTCCGGCTGGTGAGCCGTACGCGCAGCGCGTAGTTGTCGGCGTGAACGTAATAACTCTGCACGATGAGCGTCGGTATGCTGCCGTCGTCCAGTTCTTCGGGCATATGCCGGCAGAAAAACCGCCGGTCGAATTCGAAGTCGTTCATTTCAGGAGACATATTCCAAGTTTAGACGGAACTGTGCACACACTAACCCATGGTTACCAAAAGATATTGTACGTATTTCCATGGTTTCTTTTGGTAACCATGGGTTAGTGTGAGCACAGATAAGTCACATGGCCGTGTAGACTGATGAATGTTGTTTGGGTCCGTAGCTCAGCTGGATAGAGCGTTCGCCTCCGGAGCGAAAGGTCGCGGGTTCGAATCCCGTTGGGCCCACGTATTGGTTCATGACGCACAGTAAACTGTGGAACATGAATCCTGAAGCGTTAAGTGAACTTATTTCTGATATTGCACATGAGCTGGTTTCGGCGGGGAACGCCGGCGAGCTGACCGTTGATTTGATTCCGTCGGTTGACAGACTGGCGGTGATGCGGCCGAAAGATCGCGCGCACGGCGACTGGTCGTCGAATGTGGCGATGCAGCTGGCCAAAAAAGCAGGCATGAAGCCACGCGATTTGGCTGAAGCATTTGCCGCGAAATTGCGGGACGCCGATGGTATTGCAGCCGTGGAAGTGGCGGGTCCCGGGTTCATCAATATCACGCTTGATTCCGCTTCGGCGGCTGCCGTGGTTTCGCGGATTCTTGAGCAGAGCGTTGAGATGGAACCCGTCGATAAGGGTGTCGAGGTCTGGAAGGGCAAGGACAGCGATACTGAAGTTGCTGGAACTGAGACTGAAGCGAAAACCGTTCATTCCACGAAATTCGGCCTGAACGATCACTTGGGGGGCAAAACCCTCAACCTCGAATTCGTCTCGGCCAACCCGACTGGCCCCATCCACATCGGTGGCGTGCGTTGGGCGGCGACCGGCGATTCCATGGCCCGCGTGCTCGAAGCCAACGGCGCCAAGGTCGTGCGCGAATACTACTTCAATGACCATGGCGAGCAGATCAACCGTTTCGCCAAGTCGCTTGTCGCTGCTGCCCATGGCGAGGAAACCCCATCCGATGGCTACAAAGGCACGTATATCAACGAAATTGCCGATCGTGTGATTGCCGAAGCCAAGGCCGACGGCATTGACGTGCTGAACCTGCCGCGCGTCGATGGCGGCAAAGACAAGGACGGGAACGATCTCGGCGAGGGCGATTCCGAACAGCGCGAAGAGTTCCGCAAGCGCGCGGTGCCGATGATGTTCGCCGAAATCCAGCAGTCCATGAAGGATTTCCGCGTCAACTTCGACGTGTGGTTCCACGAGAACAGCCTGTATCAGGACGGTGCCGTCAAAGAGGCCATCGCCAAGCTGCGCGAGCAGGGCGACATCTACGAGAAGGACGGGGCCACCTGGTTCGCCTCCACCAAGCACGGCGACGACAAGGACCGCGTCATCATCAAGTCCAACGGTGAGTATGCCTACTTTGCCGCCGATATCGCCTACTACTACAACAAGCGTCACCGCGCGGGCTCGCCTTCCGCACCTGCCGACATCGCGATTTACATGCTCGGCGCCGACCACCACGGCTACATCGGCCGCATGATGGCGATGTGCGCCGCGTTCGGCGACAAGCCCGGCGAGAACATGCAGATTCTCATCGGCCAGATGGTCAACGTGATGAAGGACGGCAAGGCCGTGCGCATGTCCAAGCGCGCCGGCAACGTCGTTACCATTGATGATTTGGTGGAGGCCGTCGGCGTGGACGCCGCGCGTTATTCGCTCGCGCGCACCGACTACAACACCAGCGTCGACATCGACCTTGACGTGCTCGCTTCACACACCAACGAGAACCCTGTGTATTACGTACAGTATGCGCATGCCCGCAGCTGCAACGTCGACCGTAACGCCGAAGCCGCAAAGATTGACGCGAATGCCGCCGATCTGTCGCTGCTCGATACTCCTGCCGACGGCGAAGTACTTGGCGCACTGGCCCAGTGGCCGTCCGTTGTCTCGGACGCTGGCGACCTGCGTGCTCCGCACAAGATCGCGCATTATCTCGAGGCGCTGGCCGGCACGTACCACAAGTGGTACAACCTCGAACGCGTTGTCCCGATGGATCTGACGGACCTTGAGGCCCGCGAAAAAGACGCCGCGAAACTCGAGGCCGTGCGCGTCGCCAAGAACCCGGAGCCGGCTCGTGCCGCAGCCCGTCTGCAGTTGAACGATGCCGTGCAGCGTGTCATCGCCTCCGGTCTTGCGATGCTTGGCGTGACTGCACCCGACAAGATGTAACGCTGAAATATGTAGCGAATCGGTCGCGTTTTCCATTATGGAACGGCGCGGCCGATTTTTGTATGCGACGGATAAACTGAATGTGCAAAAAGCAAATCAAAGGAGAGAGCATGGCCGACGAAGGCATCAAATTCACGGACGAAAAATGTTTCACGCGCGATCAGGTTGAGCATCTCTTTCTTTCCGTCGACTGGGTCTCAGGAAAATACCCGGAACGCTTGTACAAGGCTCTGATGGGTTCTTCGACGGTCTTTTCCGCTTGGGACGGCGACAGGCTTGTCGGACTGGTTCGCGTGCTTGACGATACTTCGATGATGGCCTATATGCATTACGTATTGGTCGACCCCGAATACCAAGGACGGGGAATTGCCGGCCATATGGTCGAGATGGTCAAACAGCGTTACGCCGATTATTTCTACATCGAAGTCATGCCCGAAGAAAGCAAAAACGCGACGTTTTACCAAAAGCATGGGTTCGAGATCATGCCGGACGGCGTTGCCATGCAGATTTGCAATGGGTGAATAGTCTGGTATTGATTCCGTGTGTTTCGAGATGATTGGATTAATGGAATATGGCCAATCCACGAAGTCGATTTTGGAAGAATGATTTAAATTCCAAGTCAAAATCAGAGAGAACAATCTATTTTTCACGCCGATTCGCTATCGTTATGTACAGCTTAAAAATATTGTGACAGACGAAAAGAAGAGGCGGAAGATATGGGCATCACTCCGATTTGGCCGGAAGCGACGGCGTTCAATAAAGACGGTGAACTGATGTTCCATGGCCACAGCGCCGCATCGCTGCTGGATGAGTTCGGTTCGCCGCTCTACCTGATCGACACCGACGAAGTGCGCAATCGCGCGCGAAAGTTCGTTGCCGCGGCTGCCAAAGCCTTCAATACCAACACCACCCATGTCAGCTTCGCGGGCAAGGCGTTCCTCTCCAAGGAGATTGTGCGCATCGTCACTCAGGCCGGCATGCACGTCGACACCTGTTCGATGGGGGAGATCAAGATCGCGCTCGCCGCCGGCGCTCCAGGCCGCAGACTCGTGCTGCATGGCAACAACAAATCCGACGAAGAGATTGAACTGGCCATCAAAGAAGGCTTCTCGAAAATCGTCGTGGATTCGCCCGATGAACCCGCCCGCATCGCCGCCATCGCCCATCGCTTGGGCAAGCGTGCCCGCGTGATGCTGCGCGTCACCTCCGGCATCCACGCCGGTGGCCACGAATACATCTCCACCGCGCACGAGGACCAGAAGTTCGGCGTGCCGCTGCTGCCGGCCGGCGTTGGCCCGGAAATGCTTGATATTCTTGGCAAACTCGGCAATGAAAATATAGGCGACAGGGACGGCAATGGCAATGATTCTGCCGCAAATGCCGGTTCTGAGAATGGCTGCGGTAGGAGCAACGCTAACCATTCCATTGTCGACGCCGGTAGTGCTAGCTCGGAAAATCACGTAAGCCCGGTCACCGCCGATTCCGGCCTCGTTGCCGGTTCCACATATACGCCCAAGCTCGATTACTCCGTCAAATACCCTTACGACATGAGCCATGTCAAGGTCTCCGACGAGGACCGCGAACTTGCCGAGGCCATGAACGCCGTGGCGGATGGTCCGGCGCTCGCGGTGCTCAAAGACATCTATTCCCGTCAGGAAGACCTCGAGCTGGTCGGCATCCATTCCCATATCGGCTCGCAGATCCACGATGCCAACGCCTTCATCGAGGCCGCGCGCCGCATGATGCTCTTGCGCAAGACCTTCTACGCCACTGACGCCTGCACCATGCCCGAGGTCGACTTGGGCGGCGGCTATTCCGTGGCCTACACCGACGCCGAGGATTCCATGGACATCGACGCCGAACTCGGCCGCCTCGCCCAAGCCGTCACGTCCATCAACAAGGCGCTCGGCATGCCGGCTCCGGTCATTTCCTTCGAACCCGGTCGCTGGATCGTCGCGCCCGCTGGTGTCACGCTGTATCGTGTAGGCACCATCAAGCACGTCGCGCTGCCGAAGGGGACGAAAGATGAAGCCGGCAATCCGATTGACGAGCGCACGTACGTTTCGGTAGACGGCGGCATGAGCGACAACATCCGTCCGGCGCTCTACGGTGCGGATTATACGGCTCTGCTTGCCAATCGCGATTGCGGCGGCGCAAAAGACGAAAACGGCAATCTCAAGGATTCCATGCTCGCCCGTGTGGTTGGCATGCACTGCGAATCCGGCGACATCCTCGTGAAAGAATGCCACCTGCCCCGAGACCTCAAGCGTGGCGACATCCTCGCCATCCCCGTCACCGGCGCTTATGGCCGCACGATGGCCAGCAACTACAACCAGGCCTTGATTCCCGCCGTCGTCGCCGTCAGCGGCAAAGACGCGCACCTCATGCTTCGCCGCCAAACGATCGATGACCTGCTCGCCCTTGATGTGAGCTGACGATAGTCGTACTCTGATTCGCCTTTTGCCGTCTGTCGGATTCATTTTCTAGGATTGGTAAGTCTGAATAAGCGCGATGTAATAAAAGCGGTTGAAATGGGAGAGTGGTATGGGTCAGGTGGAAGGTTTGTTGCGGCGACATGCGCAGGAAGATCGGGACGATAACAATCAAACGGAAGTCCCGTCCAAGGGGATTCACAACAGCTTGACCCCGATCCGCGTGGGTCTTTTGGGCGTTGGAACCGTCGGTTCGCAAGTCGCGAGAATACTTACCGAGCAGAAGGACGAGCTTCAGCAGCGCATCGGCCAGCCGCTCGAAATCTCCGGAATCGCCTGCCGGGACCCCGAAAAGGTCACTTTCCCCTGGATCGACAAAACACTGCTCACCACCGATACCAAATACGTCGCCACCCATAGCGACATTCTGGTCGAGCTCATCGGCGGCCTCGAACCGGCACGAACGCTGGTATTGAAGGCGCTCGACAGCGGCGCCTCCGTGGTCACCGCCAACAAGGCGCTGCTGGCGAAATATGGCCCTGAAATCTATCGTGCGGCCGAAGAAGATGGCGTCGATATCTACTTCGAGGCGGCCGTAGGCGGTGCGATTCCGCTGATTCGTCCTTTGCGCGAATCGTTGGTCGGCGACAAGGTCTTGAGCGTTCTGGGCATCCTCAACGGCACTACGAACTATATTCTTGACGAGATGACCACCAAGGGTCTCGATTTCGAGATTGCGCTGAAGGATGCGCAGGCCAAGGGCTACGCCGAGGCCGATCCGACCGGCGACATCGAGGGTGAGGACGCCGCGAACAAAGCGGCGATCGTCGCCTCGCTCGCGTTCCATACGCCGGTGAGCATCGATGACGTCACGATGGAAGGTATTACAAGTATCACCGCCGACGACATCGCCCTCGCCAAGGCCGAGCACAAGGTCATCAAGCTCCTCGCCGTCGTCACCAGCGACGAAAACGGTGTTTCCGCGCGCGTCTATCCGGCGCTTATTCCCAATGGCCACCCGCTTGCCAGCGTCCACGGCAGCTACAATGCGGCCTTCGTGCATGCGCAGGCGGCCGACGACCTGATGTTCTATGGCCGTGGCGCAGGTGGCGCCCCCACGGCTTCGGCGGTCATGGGTGATGTGGTCACCGTCGCCCGCCATATCGTCCAGGGCGGCACCGGCCCGCAGATCTCGATGTACCAGAACCTGCCCAAGGCTCCGTTGAGCGCTTCCCACGCCGCGTTCGCCGTGCGCTTCCGCGTCTGCGACCGCCCCGGCATCCTCGCCGCGATTTCCAAGACTTTCGCCGATCACAATGTTTCCATCAACGGCATCAACCAGGACTTGAAGCCTACCCCGCACGACCCCGGCTATTCGGGCGAGCTGCAGACCCTGCGCGTGGTGACGCATCAGTGCAGCGAAACCACCCTGCGCGAGACGGTCGATGACGTCTGCAAGTTCGATTTCGTCATTGGCGAGCCCTCGATTCTGCGTGAGATGTAAGGTTCGGCCTTTGCCATCGGTTTGCCGCCGGTTTTCGACGGTAAGGTTCGGACCCGCGTTCGTTCGGTGTGATACGTGGGTTTCTTTTACGATTTTCAGCCTCGGATTCACCGCTCGATAATGCAGGGAAAAATGAATGATTCGCAATTGTGGGCGCTTTTTGCCGCGTTCGAGGCAATGGCGTTATCCTGTTGTTATCGGTTGGGAATAGTCGGTCAATACGAGACGGGGAGACGATTATGGCGTCAATGATGCCGAAAGTGCGGCAGGTCAAGGTGCGGGTGCCGGCCACAAGCGCGAATCTCGGTTCCGGTTTCGACACCGTCGGTTTGGCGCTGGATTATCACGACGAGCTTACTTTTACGATTAATGAAGATGAACCGATTGATGATCAGCGGAATCGAAACGACCGGGATCACCAAGTAAATCACGATGGCCAACACATCCGATCCGGCGAGACCGGCCAATTAGGACAGCAAAGTCGACGCAGTGAACGTAATGCGCACGATTTTCCTGACACCGCCGCCAAGGTGATCATCCACGGCGAAGGTGAGCGCACCTTGCCCCGTGACGAAACACATCTGGTCGTTTCGGCCTTCCGTCGTGCGTGCGAGGCATTCGGCCTGCGCCGTTTCGGCTTTACTCTTGAGGCACAGAACAACATTCCGCAGGCTCGTGGCATGGGTTCGTCGGCCGAGGCCATCGTCGCCGGCATCGCCGCCGCTGCCACTTTTGCGCAAGGCGACGCCGATTTCAACCGCGAAACGATTTTCCAGATGGCCGCTTCGATGGAAGGCCATCCCGACAACGTGGCCCCCGCGGTTTACGGCGGCCTTACGGTTTCGTGGAATTTCGAGACTGCGGAAGGCGTAGACTCCGTAGCTATCCCCGGCGGCGAACAGCTGCGTGCCGGATTCCACACCGTCAACTATCCGGTGGCGAAAGCCATGACCGCCGCCGTTTTCGTCCCCGATTTCGAGCTTTCCACGCAAAAGGCGCGCGAGGCCTTGCCCCAGAAGCTGCCGTACAAGGATGCGGTGTTCAACATCTCCCGTGTCGCGCTGCTCCCGGCCGCGATGAATCCGGTGGGTCTTCGCGGCGATTCGGTTGGCGAATCGCAAGACGGTGAATCATCTGTTCGTGATAATGAAGATAATCCTGATTCGCGCACGATTTCTACCGGTAGCAATCTTCAATCCCGACACGGGAGCATCGCAGATTGTGATTTGTCTCCCCAGTTTCAGCAAGATCAGCACGACGATAATCTCGCCATCGCTTCGCGTTCCAATGCCCTGTTTTTCGCCGCTACGCAAGACAGGCTCCATCAGCCTTATCGCAAAGGACTAATGGCCCCCTCATGGAAGCTGATTGAAACCTTGCGCTCCAAGGGTTTTGCCGCCGCCGTCTCCGGAGCCGGCCCGTGCGTCCTGGTTCTTCACTATGGCGACGCCTCCGCGCAAATCGACGAAGTCGCCGCCCCCCAGCTGAAAAGTGGCCATTGGCGTGTCCTCCATCTTCCCGTGAGTGCACAGGGTGTTGAGGTCGAACTTTCCTAAACGCTGCTATCTGTTCTTCTCGCGGATGTAGTTATCGGCATCGAGGAATAGTGAAAATAATTTACTTATTGTGGTTACGATTAGAATAATCGTAAAATGTATAACAAAATAAAAAGAAATAAAAAAGATATAAAACTCAATTCTTAATCTTGATGAGGGCAGATAATGCGTGAATGATTACAGGACCGTCGGGCTTGGTTGCAGCCCTTTTGCCATGTTGATAGCCGATTCTGCTGATTTTCGTTCGATGGATTGTCGAAAATTATAAATGCCATTATACTCATATTGGAGTCGTTTATACTGACAAAAGACTTCAAAAGTAGCTAAGGTGGTTTTTATGGCACAGGCAGCATCGCAGCAGACACGTATTCAGGTGCGTACGGACAAAACGTTGAAAGAGCAGGCTGTCAAGGTGTTTGCCGGTATGGGCATCGACTTGACGGCTGCTATCAACATGTTTCTCTCTCAGGCTGTCAAGGAAGGTGGCATGCCCTTCCGTCCCACCTCGCTGACACCGCTTGAAAAGTCGGTGCGTAAGGCTGAGAACAGCGGATTTGTGTATGCCGGAAATGCAGATGCCGCCCGAAGGATGATTGAAGATGTATGAAATCTCCTTCTCCAAGGAGTTCCTGCGCGATGCCAAGCGTTTGAAGCGCAAGCACTACGATATGAGTAGACTGTATGAGGTCTTTCATATTCTTGGACAAGGTGATACTGACACTTGGCGCCGCCGATACCGCGATCATCAGCTTAAGGGAAACCTCAAGCAGTATCGGGAGCTACACGTCGCTGCTGACTGGCTGTTGATTTATCGCATTGATGTGACGGCAAGGAACTGCTTATCGCCATGATGCGTTCTGGAAGTCACGATGATCTGTTGTAGATTTTCCTGAGCAGGTAACTCATAAGATGGCCGGTTTTGTGGGCTTGTTGATGGTGTCCGTCGTGTTTTTTAGACTTATCTGGTATGTATCGCGTCTGATGTTGGGCGTGGGCAGTTTGGTGTGATCCGTACGGGGGCGGTTCCCGGCGGTTGCGGTCTTTATCAGTGTTGTTGGGGGCATCAATGGGTAAGCGTGGTGTGGCGTTCAGGGTCGTGGCCGCGGTGGCTGCGTCGGTGCTCGCGTTCGCGCTTCCGGCTGGTTCCGCTATGGCCGACGAGGTCTCTCATTCCGTTCCTGCTGCATCGTCCGTGCAGGGGGTTCCTTCCTCGCAGGGCGTTTCCTCTACCTCCAATCCGGCTTTGCCTACGCAGCTGCTTTCCTCCGCTTCGAATCAGGATTCATCTGTACAGAAGGTTTCTTCTGCGTCTAACCCGGTTTTAGCCGCATCGACGGCTTCCTCTCCCGACAAAGAGAAATTAACGGGGGGGGGCAGATAACTCCGCCTTCGCAGGCGAGTTCGCTTTCTTCTCCATCTACGGCTGGATCTGAGCCGTCCCCTACTGCAACAACATCAACGACGTCTCCGACTACTTCAAACCCTGATTCTTCGTTGTCAGCGGCTTCTTCTGGCTCTTCGTCGTCCGATCCTTCAAAAAGTCCTTCGACTTCGAAATCAAAAGAATCAGCGGAATCTGATACTTCAGATAAAGGAGAATTTAGTTCAGGGATTTCTTCGCCTACGCCAATCATCCGTTCCGGTGTTTCTTCTCAAGTGACCTGCAATGAGAAACCTTCGCAGTCGTGGACTGTTGAAGGTAATACGTTGTTCTGGAATATCCATGCTGATGCCAGTACCAATGATTGCGTACTTGAGTTGGAGAGGGGAACTGTACCAAATTATGGTTTGAATGACGGTGATGATATGTATCCTTCGCATCCCAATGGAGTTCCTTGGTATAAGGACTCAACTGTTACCAAAGTGGTGGTTGACAGGACCTCCCCCACAAAAGTAGCAGCGCTTGATTTGCTGGGAATATTCCAGTTGCCTGCGATGCGTACGGCTGACGTTGGTGGGTTGGATGTCTCGCAGTGCCTCAGTCTGCGTTGGGTATTTGCTTATACGCCGAACCTTGTTTCGATAACGGGTCTTGAACAATGGGATACGTCGAAAGTAAAAGATATGGCTCGTGCTTTTGAGAATAATCCATTAACCTCTCTCGATTTATCCTCTTGGGATACGTCAACGTCGCATGTAACCACATTTGACTGCATGTTTATGGGGTCGGGCTCCTCTTTACAATATGTCAAGTTACATCAGGGAATGACGATTCCGGCAGAAGCTTTTTCGAATTATGATTCGGTAATAAATACGACACAAGAGACGTGGGGCGATTCGGTTCAATGGACTCGGGAAGTTGATGCAGGGTCTTATACGCCATTTAGATCGGGACTTCCTGCTCCTTCAAGCACAATGTGGTATGGGCGGGCATCTATCGTTGAATTCAATCTGAACGGTGCCACTAGTGGGAATACTCCTGTAAAACTTGCCGGTCCGTGGCCTGACAAACCGACCATTGCATTGCCGTCGCTTTCGGGAATCGGCAAAACAGGTTATCGAGCGGCTGGCTGGGATGAAAGTGCAAGTGCCGTCAGTCCAACGTATCGATCGGGTGAAGCCTACACGCCAACGAGCAGCCTGACTCTATACGCTGTTTGGCAGAGGCTTGAGAAGCCTCAGTATGATGCCGGATTGGTGACACCAGGGATGGGCGGCGGTTCGGTCGGCGTGGTGAAGATAAGCGGAAGTGTGCCCATTGGTGCAGGTAAGCCCGTGCTTGCGACCGGTGATTCGTTGGATGTCCGTCTGATGCCGCAAAACGATCAGGCTTCCATTGCCGATAATGCTGGCACTGCGGCGACGTTAACCTCATTTGATAAGGGAACCGGCAAATGGGCGGCGACGGTCCCGGTTTCGGTTCTTGCTGCTGCGGATACGGTCGGGAAGGGTGCCTCCTACATGTTCAGGGCGCGGCTGACGACGGTCAGTGATGGTGATTCCGATTACAGTTTCTCTTCGCCGGTCATGGCAGATGTGGTTGCGCCCGCGTTCAAAGCGAATTCGTTGAAGTTCGACCAGCGTGTGCGCACGGTCTCCGGCAATGCGTTGAGTTCAGGCGACACTGGAGTGCAGACGGCGCGCACTGGTGAAACATATTTCACGGTGAGGGTGACTTGGCCTTCCGGTTCCTCCACGACTTCCACGACGCTCACCTGTGTGGATGGTGTGGCTTCAGGTACAGCCGCATCTGTTCCGGGAACAACGTGCCCAGCGTCGGGGGCGACGGATGGTGCCTTCACATTGGGAATTCCACAGGGTGTAATGCTCAAGAACAATGCAAGTTTGACGGTTGAGGATCATCCAAATACTGATGTGCCCACATTGACAGGCAAGGGAACGCCGAACGTCTCGTTGGCCTCGACGCTGGATATTACCGCCGAAACCGTGTCCTCGCTGCCGATGACTGGCTACACCAAGCCGTGGTGGACGCAGACGTGGTTCTACGCGCTCTTTGCGGCCGCCGGCGTCGCCGTTGTCAACATTGTCTTACGTCGCCGCTCCCTGAGCGGAACCAATGTCCTGTCATGCTGATTTTCGCTTAAAAATATGGAGTGAAAGATCCATAAAGCAGCGTTCGCCTTATGCTTGGCAGCTAGGCATTGCATATCCTCTTTTACGGTCTGTACAGGTCGTCTGTGGAGACGAACCGCATGGTGCCGTTGCCCTCGAATCGTTTGCGCGTGGCTTTGTCGACCTCGCGTTTGCCGAACAGGATGTATTGCGTTTTTTCGGCTGGGAATCCCGGAACCAAGCCCGTCCGAGCCTGCAGTTTTGCGATGGCGTCGCTCTCGTCGAAGGAGTTGCGCCATTTGCATTCCCCGAGAAGGATCTGCCCGCTTGTCGGATTTGCCGCCACCATGTCGATGTCCGTCTGTTCCTTGGCCACGGGGTCGTTGCCCCACCACTTGCCGAATTGTGTGGCGAAAAACGGCAGATCGTCCGTTCCGTCACGGCGCACCGCCCATTGCAGGCAGATGTTTTCGAATTGCTGCCCCACGTAGGTAAAGAACGCCTCGCCCAACGCGTTGTTCTCCGCCGCCTGCGCGCCGATGCCCCTTTCGATGGCGTCGACGTTCGGCCCGACGAAACGGAACCAATAGGCGAAGAACGGATCGGCGATGACATACATCCCCTTCCGCGATTTCTGTGGGTTGTCCCCGAACGGGATTTTGCGCTCGACCAGGCCAAGATCGACAAGCGTGCGGAGGTATTGCGAGGCGCTCGATACCTCCATACCAGCGTGTTCGGCGATACGTTTGGGCGTTGAGTTGCCGTTGGCAATGGCCTGAAGCACGGAATTGTAGAGGGCTGGTTCGCGCATTTCCTCGCGCAGCAGCATCATCGGCTCATCGTAGATCAGGCCCAGCTGGTCGAACATCAGTCGCTTCACATTGTCGCTGAAGCTGGCCGAGGGGTCAATTGCCGCAAGATAATAGGGGGTGCCCCCGAAGGCGGCGTAATATTCCACCCGTTCCTCGTTGGGGGTGTCGGGCAGGAATTTGCCGGCATCGTAGTAATCGAAAGGCTTCAGCTTGATCTGCGCCGTGCGTCGGCCGTACAGCGGGCTTTTGCCGCCGAGCACCCTGCTTTCCATGAACCCTTCATTGCTTCCGGAGAGAATCATCGTCACCCCCGTGCTTTTGAAGCCGTGATCGATGGCGATTTGCAAGGTAGAAGGCAGGCCGGGTTCCGCTTGTGCAGCATAGGGGAACTCGTCGAAAACGAATACGTACGGTTTGGCGCCTTCTGCCTTTTCGCGTTGGGTTCGTCTGAGAATGAAATCGAACGCTGCCCTCCACGAGGCGAAGGTAGGGGTGCTTTCGGGTTCATCGAAAAACCTGCATGCCGTACGGGTGAATTCCGTCAGATTGAGCTGGGTGCTTTGTTGCGTCGCGGTGAAATACAACGTTCGTTTGTCGCTTGTGAATTGGTCGATCAGCGCCGTTTTGCCGACCCGGCGGCGTCCGTAGACCACGATCATCTCGAATTTGTTGCTTTCATAGAGCCGTTGCATGGTCTCAAGCTCGTGTTCCCGTCCGACGAACATCGTCTGCCGCCTTTCCTTCGTAAGTGGTGCAGCATGTTTCCGCAGGTTTCGGTTTGTGCTGCTCGGCGCCTATTGAAAATCGCTAACTGGTAAATAAGGATAACATACTTATCTTAGTTATGATTAGAATAATCGTAAAATGTATAACAAAATATAAAGAAATATAAAAGATATAAAATTCAGTTCTTATCTAGCGACGGCTGATGATACGTGAGCAATTACCGAACGTTCGGTTTTGTTATTGAGTGGAGGCTCGTTGATCCGTAATAGTCGTAAATTCTGATTTGGTTCGCAAATAATAGAGGTGGACTGTAGGTGAACCGCTGACGGACGACTGCCAAGCCGTGGTGGACTGAGCCGTGGTTCTACGCGATCTTCGCCGCCGCCGGCGTCGCGGTCGTCAACGCCGTTTCCCGCCGCCGCTCGAACTGCGTCGCCTGATCCTTGAGTTTAGATCCTGGTCTCATCTCTTTTCCTCTTTATCGCATTTCATCTTCTCGACTCAGGGGGCTGGCGCAGACGATGTGTTGATTTTTTGCCGGCATTTCTGCAAATCGTGAAGTAAGGTTCCTGCAAATCCTAAAGTAGACTATCTGTAAATCCTAAAGTAGAACTTGTGCAAAACCTAAAGTTGAAGTACTGTAAAAACTGAAATATAATGAAAGAGTCCAGCTGTGAATCGCTCTGCTCCTTGCTGTGTCTGACTATGCTGCACAGAAGGCATGTCAGACCGTGGCAAAGCGAGTTGATAGGAGCAAATCAATGATACCCCGTGCAATATCAGGTACGATACGAGACGCTATGGGGCAATTCCCGATTGTGTCATTGACCGGTGCCAGACAAAGCGGCAAAACGACGCTACTTAAAGAGATGTTTCCTGATTTTCGCTATGTTTCATTGGAGGAATCAAAGGAGCGTCGGATTGCCGAAAGCGACCCCGTTTCTTTCCTTGGAATGTATGACGACCGTGTGATATTCGATGAAGTACAGCGGGTACCCGATCTTTTTTCGGAGTTGCAGGTTTTGGTTGACGAGAGACGGCAAAGGCCGGGGCAGTTTATCATTTCCGGATCGCAGAATTTTCTGTTGATGAGATCCATATCGCAATCGTTGGCCGGGCGTGTCATGCTGCTTCATCTTCTGCCGCTTTCATATGCCGAACTTGAAGCGTCGGGTTTGCGGCCTGGGAACATGGATGAATGGGTGGTCAGGGGTGGCTATCCGAGATTGTTCGATGAGGCTGTGGAAACAGCGGTGAGGCCTGATTTTTATTTCCGTAGTTATGTCGGCACCTATCTGGAGCGCGATGTGCGACAAGAACTGGGGGTTCGTAAGCTTGATGCATTCCGAAAGTTCCTTCGACAGTGTGCGGTCAGATGCGGCCAGACTCTTAATTACAACGCGATGGCTGTAGCATGTGATGTCAGCGTGCCGACGGTGAAGGAATGGCTGTCGGTATTGGAAGCAAGTTTCATTGTGTTTCGGCTGTATCCGTACCATACCAACTTCGGCAAGCGATTGGTGAAAAGCCCAAAGCTGTATTTTCATGATACGGGTTTCGCGGCGTATTTGCTTAGGATTCAGGATGCCGAACAGATGCTGCTGAGTCGCCAGCGTGGGGCTTTTTTCGAAAATGCGGTGATTGCCGAATTGGTCAAGAGGTATTACGCAAGAGGAAGCAATCCGGAACTGTATTTCTGGCGAGATTCTGAGCGTAAGGAAGTGGATTTGTTGATTGAAAGGGGTGGCCGGATCTGCTATGTGGTGGAGATCAAGGCCTCGGCTGTATTCGACCAGCATGCCTTTGCCATGGTCAACGA
Organism: Bifidobacterium sp. ESL0745; assembly: GCF_029433335.1. Taxonomy (NCBI): domain Bacteria; kingdom Bacillati; phylum Actinomycetota; class Actinomycetes; order Bifidobacteriales; family Bifidobacteriaceae; genus Bifidobacterium; species Bifidobacterium sp. ESL0745. Next base: position 1,477,021 of record NZ_JAQTHX010000001.1, on the reverse strand, counting down.
GTTGGGAGAAAAATTCGGGCTGGATTTGGCTCATCGGGTGGTGGTATATGGCGGCGACCGGTCTCTGACCACCCGTTTCGGAAGGCTGCTGCAGGTCGCGGACCTTGGCGAGCTGGTCGTGTGATTTCAGATGTTCTAAAATATTCTTTAGTGTGGTGTGTTATATATTGCATAATATGTAATATAAATTCTTTATTCGTTCCGCTTGCTAAATAGAAAACATATTTCACTTTTAAAAGCCAAAATGGCTCATTTATGACTATAATCAGACTATATCTTATATAAATTTGCTTTAAGGAGTCAAAATGGCACAGGCTGCGCAGGATATCTCTCGTATTCAAATCAGGACAAGAAAAAGCCTTAAGGAGCAGGCGACACAGCTGTTTGACAAGCTTGGGCTTGACATGGGAACCGCAATCAACATGTTTTTGGCGCAATCGGTACGTGACGGCGGGCTCCCTTTCCGCGCAAGCTTGACGCCGTTGGAGCGGGACATCGCCGAGGCCGAACCGTTTGCCTCTGAGCGCGAGGCGACAGATTTCGCTTCCCGGATGGCGGGAAGGATGATGGATGAAACGCGGTGAAATCTGGACCGTCAGGGCTGACGGATATGCCAGCAAGAGCCCCGGCCAGTGGTGATTGTGCGAAGCGACAAGGTGACCGGTTTTCAGTCGGTGGTGACATGTCTGCTTACATCGTATGATTCTCAAGACATGCCAACGAGAGTGCGTATCGAGCCTTCGACTCGCACTGGTCTCAATAAGGTGAGCTATGCCATGACCGATAAGATTGTTACAGTTAGCCGAGAGCTGCTTGGCAAGAAAATAGGCGTTGTCGAAAGCTGAGCGATGAAAGATATAAATGCTGCTTTAGCCGAGGTATTAGGCCTGACTTTGCGTTAAAACCACATGGTTATTCGCTATACGTGGTGTCGTGTCGTTGGCGTTTGTTGTTCTGCATTTTTTGCATTTATATGATTTGCCCTGACACCCGGCGCGAAATTTGGGTAGGGTAGACGTAGATACGTTCTATGCCGGTTGTTCCGGCGAAATGTTTGGAGTGTTATGTCGATTCCGCTGATTCTCGCCTCGCAGTCGCCTTCGCGGCGCAACGTGCTCAATGCCGCCGGTATCAGCCCGACCATCCACGTTTCGCACGTCGATGAGCCGGCTGCTGTTGCTGCCGAGGCGAAGTCCCGTGGCGTTTCGGTTGAGGATTTGAGCTGCGAGCAGCGTGTGATGATTCTGGCGCAGGCTAAGGCGCAGAGCGTTTATCAGGCATATCTTGAGGTCGCCAAAGCCGCTCGGGACGCCAGCGGCGAGCAGGTGATCGCCTATCCACTTGAGGCCGAGGAAACCGATTCGAATGGCGATAGCGGATCCGCAGGTGCGGGCAATATCAACGATGTAAGCAACGTCAGCGATACCGACGATTCCGACAATGTAAGCAACACCGAACACAATGCCCACGCCCAACGCGCAGGCCAAGCTGAAGTCGCTGTTTCTGCCGCCCTGGCTACTTCTGCTGAGGGCAAATACGTTGAAAAAGCATACGATCATAATTCGACGCGGACCCGCGATTTTTCGGATGTCTCCGTTCCGGTCGAAGCCGAACCGATGAAGCAGGCGTTGGCCGAGCACCCAGGGTTCGCTGCGGCCAAAGTCGGCCCGCTGATCATTGGCTGCGATTCCATGTTTCTTTTCGAAGGCGTCGCGCTGGGCAAGCCGCATACGCCGGAAGTCGCGCGCGAACGTCTGAGCGCGATGCGCGGCAAGTCGGGGGAGTTGTGGACCGGCCATTGCCTGATCGATTTCGCCACCGGCCGGCAGGAACTGGCTTCCAGCCATGCCACAGTGCGTTTCGGCGATTATTCCGAGCGTGATATCGAGGCGTATATCGCTTCCGGTGAACCGTTGGAAGTGGCGGGATGCTTTACGCTGGAAGGCCTCGGCGGTGCCTTTATCGACGGCGTCGACGGCGATCCGAGCGGTGTGCTCGGCCTGAGCTTGCCGCTGCTGCGCCGCATGGTCGAAAAGATGGGCGTCGCGTGGACGGATCTGTGGAACGTCGGTCTTGGCAAGGTGGCTGCGACAAAACTCAGCGTGCAGACCGAGTTGCAAGTTGCGGGTGGCGCGGAGTCGCAGGATGATGTGGTTTCAAAGGCTGTGGGAACTGCGTCGCAATCCGAGAGCAATCCGGAGTCTGTCGATGTTGCGGGTTCTGCATCCGCAGGTGATGACAATATCTGTGATGATGCCAAATCGTCATCGGCAAAGCTCAAGTCGCATACCGGGAATAGTGGTGTGAGTGAAAAATCACTATCTCCGAAAGTTAAGGCCAAAGCCGCTGTCGCCAAGGCAAAGGCGAGAGCCCAAGCGCAGGCCGCATCGGTGATTCCTCCGAAAGATAACGTCCACCAGCCAGGCGACGGATGGGTGGATTGCGCCTGCGGCCGTCGTCACTGGGGGCTGAACGGTGCCGCCGGTGTGTTGGTTGCCCGTCGCAGCAAGGAAACCGGCGAAGTCACCCATATTGTAATGCAGCATCGAGCGATGTGGAGCGCGGAAGGCGGCACGTGGGGCATTCCCGGCGGTGCGCTCGCGGACGGTGAAAGCCCGATCGAAGGCGCGTTGCGCGAAAGCTATGAAGAAGCCAACATCACCCCGGATGATATCGAGGTGGTCGGCACGCATCGCGAGGAACACGGTCCGTGGGCCTACACCACGGTTTTCGCCTTCGAAAAACCAGGCCACGAGGTCAATCCGCATCCCAACGACGACGAAAGCATGGAAATCGCTTGGATTCCGATTGACGAGGTCCCCAAACGCAAGCTGTTGACCGCGATGAATGCCGATTGGCCCCATTTCGTCGACCGACTCGGCCTCTTGGCCAACGATTATCGCAACAAGTGAAGCATATGGCTGATGGATTTTGTGTCGTTGAATGACTTGTTTCTCTGACGGTAGTATCTTACGTTTGTTGCATTGTTTGGTGGAGTTTTTATCGCGTTTTGTCAAGTTTCCGCACTTATTGGTGTAGTACATAGATAAAGTGTCGGTGAAAAGTTTGATAATTCTCGAACGTGAGAGGGAAACTGAGAAAAAGTGCGAGACGAAATGTGAGACGGCCGCAGTCAGCCTGATTTTTGAACGTTTTTCAGCTCAAGAGCGCGGCGATGATGGCGATGACGATAGGACTGGTAATCGTTGAAATCAGCACGCCATCGCGAGCGAAGGTCATACCGACGTTATACCGCGCCGCGTAATTGTAGACGTTCTGGCCGGCAGGCAGCGCCGCGAGCACGACGCAGGCGTAAAGCACCTTGCCGCGGAAGCCCATGATGAAGAACGCGATGAGGAAAGCGATAATCGGCATCACGACGTTCTTCAAGACGGTGACCGCGATGACCGCTGAACGCGAGCTCTTGTTCTGCATCGGCTGGCTGCCGTGCAGCGACATGCCGAACGCCATCAGGATCATCGGCACCGCAGCCTGCCCGATCATGTTGACCGGGTCATAGATGAACTTCGGAATCGGATAAAAACCGACCCAAGCGGTTATGGCCGAGACGAGGATCCCGCCGAGCGAACCAATCAGAAGTGGCTGGTGCAGCGGTTGCATCAACGCTTTTTTCAGCGACATCTTGCCGGTGGTCGTGTAGTCCAGAACCGTCAGCGCGATAGGCGTGAAAATCGCCTGCTGCATCACCAAGATCGGCGCGACCAACGCAGGATTGCCGAGAATGTAGGTGGCGATCGGCAGACCGATGTTGTTGGAATTCAGATACAGCGAATTAAGTGCGCCCACCGTCGCGTCGGCCGGTCCCATGTGGAAGAACAGTTTGTTCAGAATCAGGAAGAGCACGCCCACAGCCAGCGCCGAGAAGAACGCGACGATGATCGAGGGGTGGAAAATCTCCAGAATCGGCTCTTTGGAAAGAATCGCAAACATCAAAAACGGGTTGGTCACGAAGAATGCGTAGCGATTGAGCACCATCTGCGCGCTCGGACCGCCGATGTTGAAACGTGCTGCCACGTAGCCGGTGCCGATGATGATGGCAATGACCACAAATCCTTGCATCGCGCTCAACAGACCCATGAATTTTCTCCCTTTTATGAGGCTGAAACCAACAGGCCAACCTCCGTGTACCTTAATATAGTGCCTCATTTTTCATGATTTGTGAAGACAAATCTCATGACATAACACACAAAAATCGACATTGATAATGATTTATGCGGATATCGCGTTGTGGCGACCATATTATTTACGATTGGTGAATGGCTGAAGGGACGGCAGCAGTGAGTGGCACCAGCGGCCCGCAGCGCTTGGCAGGTCAGACGAATGACACAGGCAAACGGCAGCAGTACATGACCGGTATGTCCGTCATGAGAATTGCCATGAGCTCTGGCCGTCGTATCGCTAAAATGAAGCCATGAGTCTGACGATACAACAAGGAGCCGCGCGCGAGGCTGCGCTGAGTGGATTGTTCGAAGAAGTGATGAAGTCGTATTCCGTTTCCGACAGCGAAACAGCACTTGCCGACGAGGTTGAGGCGTTCCTGCGCCAGCAGCCGCACCTGACGGTTCATCGCATGGGTGACACAGTGGTGGCGTCGACCTCGCTTGGGCGCTCGCAGCGGGTCGTGCTCGCCGGCCACCTCGACACGGTGCCGGTTATCGATAATTTCCCGCCTTTTTGGCTTGAACCGGGCGACGAACGCATTCGCGAGGACGTGGCTACAGCAAATCCAGGTGAGCGTGTGATGTTCGGCCGTGGCGCGACGGATATGAAGGCCAGCGACGCGGTGATGCTGTATCTTGCGGCGATGTTGACGTCTCCGAAGTACGACCTCACCTACGTTTTCTACGATCACGAGGAAGTCGTGGCCGAAAAGAACGGGCTTGGCAAGGTGGCCAAGGCTCACCCCGATTGGATACAGGGCGATTTCGCGATTATCGGCGAACCTACCGATTGCGGTATCGAGGGTGGTTGCAATGGCACCATGCGTTTCGACGTGGTCACCCACGGCGTCGCCGCCCATTCCGCCCGCGCATGGATGGGCGAAAACGCCATTCACAAGGCTGCCGAAGTCCTGAATCGGCTTGCCGCCTACGTTCCCAAGGATGTCGAAGTGGACGGTCTGACCTACCGCGAGGGGCTCAACGCCACCCTGATTTCCGGAGGTAAGGGCACCAACGTGATTCCCGACGAATGCCGGGTGCACGTCAATTATCGTTTTGCGCCTGACAAGGATCTGAAGGCCGCGAAAGCATTGATGATGGGGGCTGACGCTGGTGCGGAAATGGGCAACGGCGAGCACAAGGCCACTGGCGGCATGTTCGAAGGCTTCGACATCGAAATGAAGGACGAATCGCCGTCCGCGCGTCCCGGCATGGACGCCCCGCTTGCTGTTTCACTGGCCAAGTTGGTGGAAGACAAGACCGGTTTGGCCCCTCAGGCCAAGCTCGGCTGGACCGATGTCGCGCGCTTCTCGTCCATCGGTGTCCCCGCCGTCAACCTCGGCGCGGGCTCCCCGCTTCTGGCTCACAAGGCCGACGAGCAGATTCCCGAAAGCCAACTTATGTTGCTTGCCGACATCCTTGAGGAATGGTTGCGCTAGCTTCGGTCGGTAAAGCCTCGTTGCCATGACTTTTGTCTTGTTAATTGTCCCGTATACCCTCTCTTGGTGCGCCAAGACCCTCAAAATTTAAAGATATGGCCCTCATTCTTTGATTTTCGGCCCACTTGGTGCGCCAAGAAGGCCATTTTATCAAGAATTAGAGAACATTCTTGTGTTTTTTGGCCTCTTGGTGCGCCAAGAAGGTTGCTTTTGTCGAAATATGGATGGTTTTTCTCATTTTTAAGGCTCTTGGAGCGCCAAGGCCATGGGTTTGGCTACTTTTTTGCATACGTTGACGTATAATAAACGGCGGTAGTTCTGCAAGTTGCCGAATTCCGATGGCGTTGATCCCCTCACGTGCTAATCCGTGGGTGCCGGTGTCCGCTGTTTGAACGTATGACTTTTAGATTGCCGGCTACGAGCGCAGCTGTTGCGTGGCCGCGGTGGGAGCGCGGTGTGAGAGCCGTAGACGGCCGGATAAACCGACATGATTGCAGCATGTCGCCAAGGAGCATTGTGCCCAGAGTAACCCGAGGCGGGGTCGGCCAAGTCGACGACGCCAAACAAAACGATATTAGTTTACCTTCTTCATCTTCCGCTGCAGATAGCGAACCGGCGCTCCATCGCCGTGTCGTACGTCGTCGTGTCGTACGTGGTGCCGGTGCCGCTGGCGCCGCTGTCGCGTTGAAAGTCGAAGAGCGTGAAAGCGCCAAATCAGCTGGTGGCGAAGAAAATCCCGATGAGGGCGAATCATCCGCAGCTTCAGAGGAAAAGAAAACGGCAGCCCGTAGGTCTGCGTCCACTTCACGTCGTGCGGATAGTTCCGCTTCGAACGCGACAGCAAGAAGGACCCGCACGCGCACGCGTAGCCGTGTCCGCGATGATGAGGAACAGGGCAAGGGTTCCCAGGCGCGTGGGCGGAGCTCAAGAAGCCGTGAATTCGATGATGATACGAACGAATCTTCCGCTTCCGAGCCGAGCCGTCGTACCGGTAGGTCAAGGTCGCGTGTCAGGTCTCAGGATTCGGCGTCCGCGAGTGAGGCCAATACGGAAGCCAAAATCGAATCGGCTGAGGAACGTGTCATTGACGCTGTAGAAGGTCTACCCAAAGGTCATGAAAGCCGCCACACCCCGCGTCCGATGACCTCGCTGCTCTTCCAGGAACCGGTGCTCCCTGGGGAAGGCGAGGACGATGACGAGCCCAAGACGACGACTCGTAGGCGTTCACGTTCCCGCGGTGCCGAAGATGACGGAAGTGATGACCGCAGATCGTCGCGTTCCGCTCGTGGGAACCGTTCACGCCGTGTTGCGCAACGTGTTGACGAGGATGACGACGAAAGTTCGGACGAGCGTCGGGGACGGTCTGATTCGCGAAGTGGCAGGTCGAATGATTCGGATCGCGGCTACGAGGAGGACAACGAGGATTCATCGCGCACCACCCGCCGTTCGCGCCGGTCGAATGACGACGATATCTACGACGAGGAAGCCGCCGAACGCACCGAACGCCGTACGCATCGGCGTCGCAGGCTCAACGCCGAGGAACGCCATGCTGCCGATGAAGTCGAGCAGATCGAGGAGGACCTTGAGGACGATGACATCACCTATCGCCCGATCGATGACGTTGAGGCTGAGCAATCCGCAACGCGGACACGTCGTGGACGTGGCGGCGATCGATCGAATGACCGGTCTTCCCGCCGCACTCGTAACGGCAAGGGTTCTTCACGCGCTGACCGTGACGATGACGAGCTTGATGACGAAGAAAACGAGGGTCGCGGCAATCGCGGCCGACGTAATGACCGCAATGAGCGTAACGATAGCGATGACCGAGATGACGAAGAGCACACCGCAATCCGTCGTCGTCGCAGGCGCGAATCCGACGACGAAAGCGAAGAACAGCCGCTGACCCGTCGTCGTCGCCGCCATCGCGGTTCCAAGAGCGAAGAAAACGATAACGGGCGTGATTCGTCGCGTTCGATTTCCCGCCGTTCGCGTAAGCAGCAGTATATCGACGAGATCACCGATATCGAAGGCTCCACGCGTCTTGAGGCCAAGAAGCAGCGTCGTCGCGACAACCGTCGTGAACGCAGCCGCCAGAACCAGCTGATCGAGCAGGACTTCCTCGCCCGTCGCGAGAACGTCGACCGCCTGATGGTCGTGCGCGAAAAGGGCCAGCATACTCAGATTTCCGTGATCGAAGACAACGTGCTCGTCGAGCATTACGTCTCCGATATCCAGGAGGTCGCCACCGTCGGCAACATCTACTTGGGCCGCGTGCAGAACGTGCTGCCCAGCATGGAGGCCGCGTTTGTCGACATCGGTCAGCCGCGCAACGGCGTGCTTTACGCCGGCGAGGTCAACTGGGACGCTACGCGTCTTGAAGGCCAGCCGCGCCGCATCGAACTCGCCTTCAAGTCCGGCGATCCGGTGCTTGTGCAGGTCACCAAGGATCCGATCGGCCACAAGGGCGCCCGCCTGACCTCGCAGGTCACGCTCGCGGGTCGTTTCCTTGTGCTCGTTCCCTCCGGCGGCATGACCGGCGTGAGCCGCAAGCTGCCCGAACGCGAACGTGGCAGGCTCAAGTCCATCGTCGCCAAGATCGCCCCGAAGGACATGGGCGTCATCATCCGTACCGCCGCTGACGGTGCCAGCGAGGACGCGCTGAAGAAGGACCTTGAGAACCTGAAGCGCCAGTGGAGCAAGATCGAGGACAAGCGCAAGTTGTATCACAACGGCAAGCGTGCGAAGCTCTTGCAGGGCGAGCCCGACGTCGCCATCCGCGTGGTGCGTGATATCTTCAACGACGACTTCTCCAAGCTCATCGTCGAAGGCGACACGGTTTACGAGCGCATCGAGGAATACCTCGACACCATGGCCCCCGACCTTAAGGATCGCCTCGAAAAGTGGGACCCTGAGGAACATCAGGGCAAGGACGTCTTCGATAAGTGGCAGATCGACTCCCAGCTGCGCAAGGGCATGGAACGCCAGGTCTACCTCCCCAGCGGCGGTTCGATCGTCATCGACCGCACCGAGGCCATGACCACCATCGACGTCAACACTGGCCGCTTCATCGGCAAAGGCAAGTCGCTTGAGGAAACGGTCACCCGCTGCAACCTCGAAGCGAGCGAAGAGATCGCGCGTCAGCTGCGCTTGCGCGATATCGGTGGCATGATCATGATCGATTACGTCGACATGGTGATGCCCGCCAACCGCGACCTCGTGCTGCGGCGCTTGGTCGAGTGCCTCGCGCGCGATCGCACCAAGCACCAGGTGGCCGAGGTCACCTCGCTGGGTCTCGTGCAGATGACCCGCAAGCGCATCGGACAGGGCCTGGTGGAAGCGTTCTCCGAGGAGTGCCCGACCTGCAAGGGCCGCGGCTTCATCCTTCACGACGAGCCCACGATTTCCGCTGATTACGCGGATCCGTATGCCATGAAGGGCGGCGACCCGTTCGTCCACACCAACAAGCACGGCCACGGCACCACTCCCGAAGTGCAGGCCCCGAAAGGCTCAAGCCCGGCGGTCAAGGCCAAGTTGGCGCAGATCGCCGCGGCAGCGGTGGCAGCCAATGACGAGGACAAGGAAGAATCTTCTGATTCGGACTCGGCTTCGGATGTTGGTTCCAGTGCCGATTCCTCAGCTGATAAGGATTGAGGAATCGGATCAGGGTTCCCGGTTTGCTCTCGTTTGTCTTTTGTGAAATCGGGAACACAACACCCTAGGTCGGCCGAAACGTACCGACATGCCGTTAGTATTGGTTGACGTTAGTACGTGGGTCGGTGTACTCTAAAAGACTGGTGTCTGGCCGTGGAAGTCGAAGACGTGCTGGGCAGTTTAGCTTTCGAAATAGCAAGGAACGAGATATGTACGCGATTGTGAAGGCCGGTGGCCATCAGGAAAAGGTCGAGGTCGGTGACGTCATCCTGGTCAACCGTCTCGATGCGAAGAAGGGCGATACCGTGGAGTTCCCGGTCGCGCTCGTGGTCGACGGCGCCAAGGTGACGCTTGCCGCCAAGGATCTTGCCAAGGTTTCCGTCAAGGCCGAGGTCGTTGACGACGAGGCCAAGGGTCCGAAGATCAACATTCAGAAGTTCAAGAACAAGACTGGTGTCGCCCGTCGCAAGGGTCATCGTCAGCCGCTTTCCGTCATCAAGATCACGGCAATCGCCTGATTCAAGCAACGGTAATTTAAGGACTGAAAGGAACAGACAATGGCACATAAGAAGGGCGCATCCGCTTCCCGCAACGGTCGCGATTCAAGCGCGCAATACCTCGGCGTGAAGAAGTTCGGTGGCGAGCCTGTCGTCGCCGGCAACATCATCGTTCGTCAGCGTGGCACCAAGTTCCACGCCGGCCAGAACGTCGGCACCGGCAAGGATCACACCTTGTTCGCGTTGTCCGACGGCAACGTGAAGTTCGGCGTTCGCCGCGATCGCAAGGTCGTCGACGTCGTCTCCGAGTGAGACCCCGAGCTTAACGAGCTCAATTAGTTTTAATAAAAGGTCGTACCCCAGCGGGTACGGCCTTTTGATTTTAATGGGTGTGTGATATCGATACCGAAGTGCCGAACATTCTGGCGTTGGAAGGCGATTGACAGACATACGCCGGTGACCATTGACGATTGGTTTGAAACATTGCGTATATCAAGGCGTCAGAGAATTAGCTTGAAGTGCCCGGGAGCATGAGTATAAGCCTTTTGCTGTGTTCGGCTATGTTGCTGTTTTGCCCAAAACGATAATTGCTCGGCTCGTCGGTAGGGTTATGGGAAGATGAATACCCACCGGTAAGGTAAGGAAATATGACAGACTTTGTAGATAGAGTGACCGTCCACGTCAAGGGCGGGGATGGCGGCAACGGGTCCGCAGGCGTCAAGCGCGAGAAATACAAGCCGTTGGCCGGTCCGAACGGTGGCAACGGAGGGGATGGTGGTTCCGTCATCTTCGTGGCCGATGCCAACGCCAACAGCCTTTTGGATTATCGTTTCGTCCCGCATCGCAAGGCCGAAAGCGGCACAATGGGTTTGGGCGACACCAAAGACGGGTCGAAAGGCGCGGACGTGGTGCTGCCCGTACCGCCGGGAACCGTGATTTTCGAGGCCAAAGGTGCGCAGGGCAAGGCCAAGCATCCTGGACGTGAGCTGGCCGATCTGCGTCACGCCGGCGACAAGTTTGTCGCCGCCGCGGGTGGCATGGGCGGTCTCGGTAACGCCGCGCTGGCCAACAAGACACGCCGAGCCCCCGGATTCGCCTTGCTTGGCGAGCCGGGTGAGGAACGCGATGTAATCCTTGAGCTCAAATCCATCGCGGACGTGGCGTTGGTAGGTTTTCCGTCCGCCGGCAAGTCCAGCTTGATTGCTGCGATGAGCGCCGCCAAGCCAAAGATCGCCGATTATCCGTTCACCACGCTGGTCCCGAACCTCGGTGTGGTCAAGCTTGAGGAATATCGCTATACGATCGCCGACGTGCCGGGCCTGATTCCCGGAGCTTCGGAAGGCAAGGGTTTGGGGCTTGAGTTCCTGCGTCATATCGAGCGCACCGAAATCATCGCGCACGTCATCGATTGCGCCACGCTGGAGCCGGATCGTGATCCGATTTCCGACTATCATGCGCTGGAAGAGGAGCTGGCGAAATATGCCGCCCAGCTCAAGCTGCCGATTGGTGTCATCCCGATTCCCGAACGCCCGCGCGTCATCATCCTCAACAAGGCCGACGTGCCGGAGGCCAAGGAATTGGCGGAATTCGTGCGCCCTGAGTTCGAGAAGATGGGGCTCAAAACCTTCATCGTCTCCACCGCGTCTCACGAAGGCCTTAAGGAGCTTGGTTTCGCTTTGGGCAAGATGGTCACCGAACTTCGTGCGAAGTTGGTCAAGGAAGAAGCCGAACGCGACGAGGAGCGCGTGGTCATCAAGCCGTTGGAACAGCCCGCGCGTCGCCGCCGCCGCGCGGACGACGAACGCGGCACCTCGCTTGATTTCCATGTCGAGCGCGAAAGCAACCGCAGAGGAGCCGTGTGGTTCACCGTCACCGGCGCAAAGCCGGAACGTTGGGTGCGCCAGACCAATTTCGACAACGACGAGGCCGTGGGATATCTCGCCGATCGTCTGGCCGGCCTGGGCGTCGAGGATGATTTGCGTCGTCACGGTGCCAAACCAGGCGACGAAGTTCGTATCGGTAAAGGCGAGAATGCAGTCGCTTTCGATTGGGACCCGACCATCGCCGCCGGTGCGGAAATGCTCGACGGTGCCCAGCTGGGTGCCCGAGGCAAGGATTTGCGTTTGGATGACGGGGCTGATGGCAACCGCGTCCGTCGCCGCACCAACACCGAACGTCGCCGCCAGTATCACGAAATGATGGACGCCAAAACCGCCGTGCGCGCGGCCATGCGTCAGGAACGAACGGCCGGTCACTGGGCCGATCCGAGCGTCGATGACGATCGGCACGACGAGCACGCGATTCTCGGCGGTCACGAGTCAGATGATGAGGGTGAAAGCGATCTCTGAGGATCAGGGCAGAGGGTGAACCATAAATGGGATTTTAAGCGCAAAAAAACGGCTTAAAAAATGCTTAGATTCCTAGTAGTGCAGTTCGGAAGCATTTTAAGCGCAAAAATTGAATGAAAACGTGTTTAAATTCCTAATAAGCGTTCAACGACATCAGGGTGTGATCGAGCTGCGATAATGCTTGGCCACCAGTCACGCGCCTGTTTGCCACCAAATCGATTGCATAAGCGCGACATTGCGTATAAAGCGTTGGTACACAACAGCAACTGGCTATAAGTTGGCGAATTCCTCTGCAATAGCTATGGTTGGATGCTTTCTCGGTTGCTCTCGCGTGAGATATCGTCTCAACCGGTAAGCTGGTGCTGGCGGAATAATAATGAAGCGAAATGGATGACTGACAATGGACAAGGCAAGTGAGTCGCAGGTTCGGCAATCGGTGGCGAACGCACGAACCGTTGTGGTCAAGGTCGGCTCAAGCTCGCTGACCAAGCCTTCCGGACATTTGGATGTGGATAAGGTCAGTGCGCTTGTTGAGATTTTGGCGCAGCATGCTAAAAACGGCACTCGCATGGTGTTGGTCTCGTCTGGTGCGATCGCCGCCGGTTTCGGTCCGCTTGGCTTTGATGCAAGGCCGGATGACGTCTCGACCCAGCAGGCTGCGGCATCCGTGGGCCAGGGCGTGCTGATGCAGCATTACGAGACCGGTTTCGCACGTTACGGCGTGCGTGTCGGTCAGATTCTTCTGACCGCCGACGACACGATGCACGCCTCGCGTTACCGCAACGCCCAGCGCACGCTCCAGCGCCTGCTCGACCTCAACGTGGTGCCGATTGTCAACGAAAACGATGCGCTGGCCACCAATGAGATCCGTTTCGGCGACAACGACCATCTTTCCGCTCTGGTCGCCAATCTCGTGCGTGCGGACGCGTTGGTTCTCTTGACCGACGTCGACGGCCTCTATACCGCCCCACCTTCCAAACCGGGAGCTGAACGGGTCGGTTTCGTTCCCGACGTCGACAAGATTTTGGACCGTGTTTCGGTCGGCGGCAGCTCGTCGGGCGTCGGCAGCGGCGGCATGGTCACCAAGCTGGAGGCGGCGCGTATAGCGGTCAATTCCGGTATTCCCGTCGTGCTCACCAATGCCGGCAACGTCGCAGCCGCTCTGAGCGGCAAGCCTACGGGCACGGCTTTCGCGCCGGCGGCCCACCGCGATTCTTCGCGTCGTCTGTGGATCGGTTTCGCCGCGAACCCGCGTGGTTCGCTGGTCGGTGACAAAGGTGCAATCAAAGCGGTGCTCGGCGGAAAAGCGAGCCTGCTTGCGGCCGGAGTGCTTGAAGTTCACGGCAATTTTTCCGCCGGTGATCCGGTCTGGATCGATGACGAGGCCGGCAACCATATCGCCAAAGGCCTTTCGAGTTTCGATTCCGACGAGATCCCACACACCCTTGGCCGCGACACTTCCCAGCTCAAGCGCCTGCTGGGCGAGGAATACGCCCATCCCTTGGTCCATCGTGACAATCTGGTCTTGTTGTAATATTCCCGCAAAGTGATAGTAATCCCGGCTGTTGGCTACTGGAATTTCGCAGTGATAACCCATTTTCGTAGTATCGATCATGCATTTGGAAGTGAATCTCAAATTCATTTCGGAGTTTGGGTGTGATTCGCCAGTCGTGGAGGCTTGGAGACAAAGCGGCAGCATCATGAGCCCAGCAGCTGTTGGAGCCCAAAGCGTTATTTGCCTGTGATTAATTGATTTCAAGGATTTGCGGAGTGGGTACACCATAAAATTTGTGGATACGTCCCAATTTTCGATATATGCACATCCGTCTCGCCAATTCGTGGCTGCGGTCTAATCTGGTGGTGGTAAAACACCACCGGAAAACGCGGGAGATAAAAATGGCAGAGTGGCAGACCTTGAGTGATCGTATCAATTCCGTGGCGCCGAGCGCTACCTTGGCCGTTGACTCCAAGGCGAAGGCGATGAAGGCCGCGGGCATCGACGTCATCGGTTTTGGAGCCGGCGAACCCAATTTCCCGACTCCTGATTACATCGTTGACGCGGCCGCGTCAGCTTGCCACGATCCGAAAAACCATCATTACACCCCAACCCCTGGTCTTCCGCCGCTTCGTAAGGCCATCGCCGAAAAGACGCTGCGCGATTCCGGTTATGAGGTTTCGCCCGATCAGGTCGTGGTGACCAATGGCGGTAAACAGGCCGTTTACGAAGCGTTGCAGATCCTTATCAACCCTGGCGACGAGGTCATCATTCCCGCCCCGTATTGGACGACGTACCCCGAGGCCGTGAAACTCGCCGGCGGCAAGCCGGTCACCGTCTTCAGTGGTGCCGAGAACGGCTTCGCCCCGACCGTAGAGTCACTCGAGGCTGCGCGCACCCCGCGAACCAAGGCTATTTTCGTCAACACGCCTTCGAATCCCACTGGAGCTGTATGGAGTGAAGAGACGGTGCGTGCAGTAGGCGAGTGGGCCGTAGAACGCCACGTCTGGGTTTTGAGCGACGAGATTTACGAACACTTGACCTACGACGGTGAAAAGACCGCATATATCGGCGCGGTGGTGCCGGAAATCCGCGACCAGCTCATTGTCCTGAACGGCGTGGCCAAAACGTACGCCATGACCGGCTGGCGTGTCGGCTGGCTCATCGGTTCGCTTCCGGTAGCCAAGGCCGCCGCCAAACTACAGGGGCACATGACCTCGAATGTGGCCGATGTCAGCCAGCAGGCGGCGCTTACGGCTGTGTCCGGCTCGCTTGACGCGGTCGCCATGATGCGCAAGGCGTTTGACAAGCGTCGCAAGGCAATTGTCGCTGGTCTCAATGCCGTCGACGGCGTCACCTGCCGCATGCCCAAGGGCGCGTTCTATGCGTTTGCCGATGTCAAGGCGCTGCTGAACCGTCCGCTCGGCAAGAACGGAAACGTTGCCAAGAACTCTTCCGAACTTGCAGAGCTGCTGCTTGAGGAAGCGCATGTCGCGGCCGTCCCCGGCGAAGGGTTCGGCGCGTCCGGCTTCCTGCGTTTCTCCTATGCACTTGAAGACGATGCGCTCGCCGAGGGGATGCGCCGCTTCAAGGAATGGGTTGGCTGAAATCTATCGATTTTCGCGAGATTAGCCGAGCTTGAACTTTCTTTTACGACCGGTGCCGGTGATTGCGCCGCGACACGTGGAGTGGACGAAAAGCGATTTTTCGGTTAAACTATTTCCTCGGCGGTTTATGTCGTATGGTCTCGTGCTTCGAGTATCGTAGACAGAGTTCACCTAGGGAAGTGGCGCAATTGGTAGCGCAACGGTCTCCAAAACCGTAGGTTGTGGGTTCGAGTCCCGCCTTCCCTGCCAAGTAATGACAAGCCAAACGAAGGACGGATATGGCGAAGGCACACGAGTCTGAAGAGAGCGTCAAGCCGAACATTTTTATGCGTATCGGCTTGTTCATCAAGCAGGTTATCGACGAGCTGCGTAAGGTTGTCACGCCGAGTGCCAAGGAGCTGGCCGGTTGGTCGATTGCCGTGTTTATTTTTGTGGTGCTCCTGATGGCCCTCGTTACGGCTATGGATTTCGGTCTCGGCAGATTGACTCTTTGGATCTTCGGCTGAGCGTAAACGATTTTAAAGGTGACTAACAGCATGGATAATGAAGTAAATCTCGAAGGCTTGGACTCATTGCCTGACGTTTCGGGCGATGATCAGTCGGCAGCGGCTGCTTCCGACGCTGATGCCGCTGCGCAAAACGCGGTTGCGGACCTCAAGCCTGCGGATGGTGCCGATGAGGCTTCCGCGGACACCGAAAACGTGGCTTCCGCCGAATCCACGGCGGACGGTGAGCCGTCTGGAGACGACGCCAATGCCTCAGATGATGCTACCGAAACAGCTACCGATGCCCCGGCAAACGCCGACGGTACGGATGCTGACGATGCCGGTGCCAAGGCCGTCAAGGAATTTTCCAAGAGTCTGCGCGGTCTGGACGGCAAATGGTATGTGCTCCATACGTATTCCGGCTATGAAAAGCGCGTGAAGGCCAACGTTGAATCCCGTATCCAGAGCTACGGTCTTGAAGACCAGATCTTCCAGATTGAAGTGCCGATGGAAGAGGTCGAGAAGCATACCGACAAGGGCAAGAAGGTTGTCACCCGTGTGCGTGTGCCTGGTTATGTGCTTATCCGTATGTGGCCAGACGAGAACGCCCGCCGTATCGTCCGCGAGACGGAAGGTGTCACCGGTTTCGTAGGCCCCACCAAGGAGCCGGCACCGCTGAGCCGTAAGGACGTTGTCAAGATGATGGCGCCGATGATTGCTTCGCAGGCGCTAAAAGAAGCGGGCGACAAGCCTGCCGCCGCCAAAAAGCGCACCGTCGAGGTTTCCTACAAGGTCGGCGATCAGGTCACCGTCATCGATGGACCATTCGCCACGATGGCCGGCGCGGTTTCCGACGTCGAGCCCACGACACAGAAGCTCACCGTTCTGGTTTCCATCTTCGGCCGCGATACGCCGGTCGAGCTGGGCTTCAGCCAAGTCGAGAAGATCGTCTGATCAGTTCCGCTCAAGTTTTTGTAATGATGTCGCAGGTCGTAAGGTCTGCGGCATCATTGTTTTAGGCGTCCCGATAGTTGGTACTGGTACCTATATGGCAGAAGACCGAGGATGGTAAAGCCAGCAAATGCGAATCCTTATTTCGTCGGTGGAAGTTTCACATATTGGGACGACGCTCTCCAGTCGTTTATAGTGGCAAGTGTCTATTCCGAAAGCTTCGGGAGGGCATGATTTGGGATGGTGCTGTCGCCATCTTGTATGTTTATGAATGGAGATTGAAATGTCGTTGCAAGCAGCAAGGAAGCTACCGACGATCACCGCGATCAGAGCCTATAGCATGGGCGGTGCCGCGGCCAAGATCCACGGCCAAGGCGGTGGCGATTATCACGATCAGCCCAAAGGCCATTGGATTGACAACCATATTGCGACGCCGATGACCAAATACAAGGAATACGAGCAGTCGCGCCAGTCCTTCGGCCTCAACGTGCTGGGCACGCTGGTCGTCGAGGTCGAGGCTTCCGACGGTACCACCGGCTTCGCGATTTCGACTGCCGGCCAGATTGGGTGCTTCATCGTTGAAAAGCACCTGAACCGCTTCGTCGAAGGCAAGCGTGTCGACCAGATCAAGCTGATCCACGATCAGATGCTCAATGCCACCTGGTTCTATTCCGGCGGCGGCGGTGTGGTGATGAACACCATTTCCTGTGTTGACCTGGCGCTGTGGGATCTTTACGGCAAAGTGATTGGCCTGCCGGTTTATAAGATTCTCGGCGGCGCGGTCCGTGACGAGATCCACTTCTATGCTACCGGTGCCCGTCCGGATCTGGCCCAGAAGATGGGCTTCATCGGTGGCAAGATGCCGACCCACTGGAGCTCGGCGTTCGGCGACGAGGGTATCGAGAAGGACATCGCGACGCTCGCGGATATGCGCGAGAAAGTTGGTGACAACTTCTGGCTGATGTACGACTGCTGGATGAGCATGGACGTCAATTACGCCACCAAGTTCGCCTATGCGGCCGCGCCTTACAAGTTGAAGTGGATGGAAGAGTGCTTCCCGCCTGCGGATGTCGAGAGCTATCGTGAGCTCAAGCGCAATATGCCTAAAGGCATGATGATGACCACCGGCGAGCACACCGGCAACTTGAGCGCTTTCAAAGACCTTTGCGACGCCGGCGTCGATATCCTGCAGCCCGATGTCGGCTGGTGCGGCGGCATCACTTCGCTGTGCGAGATCGCCGCGTTGGCGAAGTCGCATGGCCAGCTGGTGGTGCCTCATGGTTCCTCCGTCTATTCGCATCATGCCGTCATCACATTCACGAACACGCCGTTCAGCGAAATGCTCATGACCGCGCCCAAGGCCGACCATATCCGTCCGCAGTTCGACCCGATTCTCATCGGCGAGCCGGTGCCGCACGATGGCATCATCACCGCCGAAGAGCTTGACAAGCCCGGCTTCGGTGTCGAGCTCAATAGGGAATGCCCGTTGGAGCGTCCGTACACCCACTGATCGTTGTTGATCGTGAGTGGATGACAGCAGTGGAAAAGGAAAGTGAATCAGGAAAGGAATTTTATGGAATACAAGAATCCGCATAACGCCTTTAAGGAAGCGTTGAAAACAGACCAACGATTGCTGGGCCTATGGCTCGCGTTCGGCTCGGCCACCACAGCTGAAATTTCGGCGGATGCCGGATTCGACTGGGTGCTGATCGACGGTGAACATGGGCCCAACGACCTGACCACCATCCTTGCGCAGCTGCGAGCGTTGTATGGCTATCCGATCAGCCCGATTGTGCGTCCGGCCAATTCCGATCCGGTACTTATCAAGCAGGTTCTCGACCTCGGCGCCCAGACCCTGCTGTTGCCGATGGTCAATACGCGCGAACAGGCCGAAGCGATGGTTCGTGCCACTCGTTATGCGCCCGAAGGAATCCGAGGCGTTGGCGGAGCCATCGCGCGCTCCGGTCGCTGGGGCAGAATTCCCAACTATATGCGCGTTGCCGCGGATGATCTCTGCGTCCTGGTACAGGTCGAGTCCAGACAGGCACTGGAAAACATCGATGAAATCGCATCTGTCGACGGTATCGATGGTGTGTTCATCGGACCGGCGGATTTGTCGGCTTCTTTGGGGCATCCCGACGATGCGGCAAACGCCGACGTGCAGGAGTCGATTCACCATGCGTTCGATGTCATCGCCTCGCATGGCAAGGCCATCGGCTCGCTCGCTTTCGACACTGATTTGGCGAAGAAATATTTCGAGTGGGGTGCGAATTTCATCGCAGTCGCCGGCGACACGGATCTGTATGTACACGCACTGGAGGATGAGGTGCGCAAGTTCCGCTGAGCGTTGCTTACAGGCGACATTGACGGTTACGGGTAATAGGTGACTAGCCTTTGTCTATCTATCAACCCAACAACGATGCGGTTTTGGGAATGACAATCCTGAGGCCGCATCGTTGTCGGTATGTCAATCAGGTGCTTGCAATGTCATGATTTCCCAATGATTTTCGCGGCTTTTGTCGTTATTGATGCAAACGTATATCGAATTGCAATATAAATAAGTATATTGTGCAATCACCAAAGGTCATACTATGATTAGATATAAAAAACTCATGTATTGAAATATCAATGTACGGGATTGAGAAATTGGGCTATATGGATGGACACGATGCCCCTGCCGGCACACAGACGCTGATTCATGGCATCGATGTGCTCAGAGCGGTGTCTGGCGGGGCCTGCAGTCTCAAAGAAGTGATGGAGGCCACGAAGCTCAGCAAAAGCACCACACACCGTTTGGTTCAGGCGCTTCGCAGCGAGTGTTTTCTCAGGGAAGACGCTACCGGCAGAATTTGCCTGGGCCCAGCGCTGATTGATCTGGGGTTCAAAGCCCGAGACAGTATTTCCATTCAGGAAATCGCCCATCCGGTACTCGTCGATTTGGCGCACGAGACCAAAGACACGATTCACTTGGCCGTGGAGGATTCCGGTGCCGTGCTTTATCTGGACAAGATTCATGGAACGCGAGGTGTGGAGATTCTCTCGTGGCCAGGTTGCCGGATGCCATTGACCTATACCGGCATCGGCAAGGCGCTTTTGATCGACGACGATTCGCGCTGGGCATCCCAATATTTGCAGGATCGAACCCTTCAGGATCGTTCGCCCGAACGCGACTACGCCAATTGCGCGGCGTTCGTTACGGCGATGCACAAGTTTGCCAGGCAGGGTTTCGCTTACGATCTGGAAGAGAACCAAAAATACATCCGTTGCGTTGCCGCACCCATCAAAGGCGGGGGAGGCAAGACGGTTGCGGCCATTTCGGTTTCCGCAATCGCCACGTTCATGCCCACGCAGCGCATGAAGCAGTTGGGCAACCGGATCAAGGCCTACGCCGCAATCATTTCGGAAGAAATCGGCTATTGTCCCTCCGCCAAGGTCGACAAATGATAGTGGGGCAAGTACAGAAACCCGTGTCCCGTCAAAGTTTGGAGTAATCGGCAACATTCGTATTGGCGCAACAAAGGAGTGAAACCATATGACAAAAAATGAGGAATACACCGGAGCCAAGGTTCCCGGTCGTCTCTACACGATCATTCCGCAGGACGAGGAGATCAAGAAGCGGACGCGCACCATCATCGACGCGCATGTCCACATCCTCAAAAGCGACCTGTATTCGTGGTTCGACGTACAGAAGAAGGGACTGACCTTCGAAGGCGACTGGAAGCCGATCATCCACGATTACCTGCCGAACGACCTCATCGCCGAAACAGAGGACAGCAACATCCGAGTGATCGGTGCCGTCCACGTCCAGGCCAACGCGGATGACACGCTCGCCGAGACCCGCGAGATGCAAAGGCTCTCCGACGAGTCGGGCCTGCCGATTTCGATCGTCGGCGGCGGTGACCTGAGCGATGAGAACG
Source organism: Bifidobacterium sp. ESL0745 (assembly GCF_029433335.1). Lineage (NCBI taxonomy): Bacteria > Bacillati > Actinomycetota > Actinomycetes > Bifidobacteriales > Bifidobacteriaceae > Bifidobacterium > Bifidobacterium sp. ESL0745. The sequence continues at coordinate 1,456,450 of NZ_JAQTHX010000001.1, read as the reverse complement.
TGGAGGAGCTTCTGGTCAAACAGCTTGAATACAGGAATTTCCACACCGTTCGCCAGATTCTGAATATCCATGCGCATCCGCTTTATGCTTACGGCGACAAGGATTATATGAACGATCCGCAGTGGCTCAAGGGCCTGCGGCTTCTGGCGAAATACAACCTTGCGTTCGATCTGCAGCTTTACCCGACCCAGTTCGAGCGCGCGTTGCAGGTCATTGATTCCAACCCCGACATCATGTTCATCGTCAATCATGACGGTATGTGGGCCGATCGCGATCTTTCCGGCTGGCGGATCTGGAAGAACGGCATGTACGAGCTCGGCAAGCGCGACAACGTCGCGGTGAAGATCTCCGGTCTGGCCTCCATGGACCACTATTGGACGCTGGAAAGCTTCAAGCCGGCGATCTATACCACGCTCGACGCTTTCGGCATCGACAAATGCATGTTCGCTTCCAACTTCCCGGTGGACAAGCTGCACGGTTCGTACGTCGACACCATTCACGCCTATGTCAGGGCCTGCGAAGGGCTCACCGACGAGGAACAGGACAAGCTTTTCGTGGAAAACGCGAGAAAGTTCTATAAGTTCTGATTCGTGGGTTTGTCAGGATTTCAGTGATGATGCCGTAAATTACCAAGCCTGCGGCATCATTCGTTTCAGGTTCGTTGTTGTTGATTTGAGTGGTAACCGTCGCTGAATCAGCATTACCATTGTCGTGCTTACTTGGAATAATAGAAAGGCTTGTGTCTGGAGGGGAGACCCGCTAGCACAGCACAGCAATATCAGTTGCGGGAGGAGACCCATGACACTTGATATACCAAGGTTTTACCAAGATCGGTGATATGTCGATTTCGGCATTTCACGATTCGGTTTGTTCGATATCGCAAGATGTCGACTCACCGAAACGGCAAAAATCCGATATGTCGCAGGGTGTCGTGGGCGACCGTCATTACCGCACGGACAACGAAAAGGAGCCATTTTTATGGCTAAGAAAAAGGTCACTGCGCTGATCAAGCTGCAGATCGAGGCCGGCAAGGCCAATCCTGCCCCGCCGCTCGGTCCTGCCCTCGGTTCGCATGGCGTCAACATCATGGACTTCTGCAAGTCCTACAACGAAGCGACGAAAGACAAGATGGGGCAGGTCGTTCCTGTCGAAATCACCGTCTACGAGGATCGCTCGTTCGATTACGTTCTGAAGACCCCGCCGGCCGCAGCGCTTCTGCTCAAGGCCGCCGGTATCAAGAAGGGCACCGACAACCCGCTGACCCACAAGGTCGGCTCCGTCACCTCGGCTCAGGTCCGTGAGATCGCCGAGACCAAGATGGCCGATCTGTCCGCTCGCGACGTCGAGGCCGGAATGAAGATCATCGCGGGCACCGCCCGTTCGATGGGTATCACGGTCGAAGGCTGAGGGAGGAGAACAGATGGCTAACAAGCATTCCAAGAAATATCGTGAATCGGCCGAAAAGGTCGACGGCAGCAATCTGTACACCGCTTCCGAAGCTATCGCGCTGCTGAAGAGCATGCCCGAGCGCGGTTTCGATGAGACCATCGAAGCCACCTACCGCCTGGGTGTCGACCCGCGTAAGGCGGATCAGCTGGTCCGTGGCGTGGTCAATCTGCCCAACGGCACCGGCAAGACCGCAACGGTCCTCGTGTTCGCACGTGGTCCGAAGGCCACCGAAGCTGCCGAAGCCGGCGCTGACATGGTCGGTGACGACGATATGGTCGCCAAGGTGCAGGGCGGCTTCCTCGACTTTGATGCCGTGGTCGCCACTCCCGACATGATGGGCAAGGTCGGCCGTTTGGGCCGCGTGCTCGGCCCCCGTGGCCTCATGCCGAACCCGAAGACCGGCACCGTGACCATGGATGTGGCCAAGGCTGTCAAGGACATCAAGGGCGGCAAGATCGAGTTCCGTGTCGACAAGAACGGCAACCTGTCGTTCATCATCGGCAAGAAGTCCTTCGATCAGAAGGCTCTGGAAGAGAACTTCCAGGCCGTTGCCAACGAGATCAAGCGTCTGCGTCCTTCCACCGTGAAGGGCCGCTACATCTCCAAGGCGACGCTCACCTCGACGATGGGCCCCGGCGTTCCGCTGGACCTCGCCCCGCTTTCCTGAAGCGTGTGAAGCGTAGTTGAATCGCTACGTTGCCCGGTACTTCGCAAGAGGTGCCGGGCAACTTCGTTTGTGAGTTCTTTCTTTCAAACGTAATATCAAGAAATCTTGATTTTTCTTTAAATCGGCTCCGAATCCTTGCTTTTCCTTTGAGATTTTTGTATTTCTGAATCATCATTCATTTGGTTGTTGCATTGATTGGTTTTAGTAATAAAAATTATTGGGAAAGAGCTGGTGATAGACATGGCGATTCGGGGCATCAGAGCGACGATACGGTCGGAACCTAACAACTACGGCTATCGACCCTGCAAAGGCTGTAGACGGGGCGATGGCGCCCATTTTCGGCGGCGATGGATTAACTTCGACAGGCTGCTGACGAGATTTCTGATTTTGCTGGCAGCGGCGTGCCTTATCGGTGTCGCTGTGGGATTGGTGTTGCCGAAAGTAAGCAGCCCGCTGGCGCAGATGACCGGACAGTACGTGGCCACAGGGCCGGTGGCGCAAGTGCTGGCGACGCTGCCGGTCGACGATCATCCGAGTACGCGCGGTTACGACCGTGATTCGTTCGGTTACAACACCACCGACGACGATGGCGACGGCTGTACTATCCGCGACGATATCCTCAAACGTGACATGACCGCTGTCAGATACAGGGCACCAAGCGCCTGTCAGGTCAAGTCGGGCAGTTTGCGTGAGCCGTACACCGGCAAAACCATCGGTTTCGTGCGAGGCAAGCGGACCAGTGCTGCAGTGCAGATCGACCATGTGGTGGCTCTGGAAAATGCGTGGCAGTCCGGCGCGAGCAAGTGGGACGCGGCCACCAAGCAGGAATACGGCAACGATCCCTACAATCTCTTGTCTGTCGACGGTCCAGCCAACCAACAGAAGGGGTCTGCTTCCGCCGCGTACTGGCTGCCGGCCAATCGCAAGTTCCGCTGTGCCTATGTCGCCCGCCAGGTCGGCGTCAAGCAAAAATACAACCTCACCGTCACGACCGCTGAAAAACAAGCCATTTCAAAAGTGCTTCGAACATGCCCTGCACAAGAAATTCCCCAAAAGTAAAAATGCTGACGCGTGACCTTGGATTTCAAGACGCGCATCGACATTTTAGATTTAACCGTGATTTAGTAAATCAGTGGCATATCAGCCTTGCTTGTGTGCGTGGAAGCGGGGGACGCGGACGTGACGCAGGGTGCGGTTGGCGAGGTCACGGGCGGAACCGGCGCCTTGGCCACGGACACCGAAGAGCACGAGCATGACCATGCCGAAGGCGATCACCGAGCTGATGATGAGCGAGGCACGGATGCCATAGACGTTGGCAAGTACGGCTCCCGCATGGCCGGCACCCGTCGAGTGGCGGAAAATCTTGGTAAATTCCTCCATGAGGATGACCAGAACCGGCGCGCCAATGGCCCCGGATATCTGCCGGACCGTGTTGGTGACGGCCGAACCTGCGGAAACGCTTCCCGCAGTCAGACAGTTGAGTGACCACGTCGTGATGGGCATCAGGACGAAGCCCATGCCTATCTGACGGGTGAACTGGCAGATCGAGACCCACCAGATCGGCACGCCCATGCCGATGAAACTCATCATGATGGTGCCGGTCATCAGCGTGATGGAGCCGATCAATGCCACAGGACGCGCGCCGAACTTGTCCAGAAGCCGTCCGCCACCGAACTGCGAGATGCACTGGCCGAGTGCGCCGGGGAGCATCACCAGGCCGGAAATCGTGGCGGAATAGCCGCGGTCGTTCTGGATGAAAAGCGGGATGATGACGGTGATGGAGCTGAAGGCGAAGAAGCTCATGGCGGCGGTAATCGTGCCGACCCTGAAATTCTTGTTTTTCAGCACGGTCAAGTCGAGCAGCGGCGGCTGCAGCCTGCGGATTTTCTCGATTTGTTCGCGGACCTTTGGCGTCTTGAAGTGTTCCTCAAGCTTTGCGGCGGAATCCGGGTCGGCTTTCAAACGCTTGATGGCGGCGCGAAGCTCGGCCACACTCTGCGGGTGATTGGCTTCTTCCTGCAAATGCTCGTTCTCTTCGAGGCCAGCAAGAAGCTCCTTGAGCTCGGCCTTGTAGCGCTTGGCGCCCTTGAGCTGGCGGGTGACGAACCAGACGATGCCGACCAGACCAACGGCCATGGGCAGCCAGACCACAGGAGCAGTGAAGGCATAGGCCTCGATGTTCGTGAAACCGAAAAGAAGCCCGCCGAAACCGATGACGGAAAGGCAGACCGAGAAGAAATCGGCCTTGGCCTCGTTGTCGCGTTCGCCGAAGTTGTGCAGAAAGAAGATGGCGAGCACCAGCGCGATCGCGCCGACGATGGTCAGCGAAACGAAAATCGAGCGCCAGCCGTTGGCGTCGGTCTGCCAGCCGCCGAAGGTCGGGCCGATGGCGGGGGCGACGCTCATGGCCACGCCCACGGTGCCCATGGCCACGCCCCGCTTCGACATGGGGAAGACCGAGAAGACGATGATTTGTAGCACCGGCCACATCACGCCGGATCCGATTGCCTCGAGCGTACGCCCGGCGAGCACGAGGATGAAGGTCGGGCCGAACCACGCCAGTATCGACCCCAGCGTGAAGATGCTCATCGAAGTGATGACGATCTGGCGGGTGGAGAAGCGGCGAGTGAGGTAGGCCGTAAGCGGCACCATGACGCCCTGCACAAGCTGGATGACGGAGGTGAGCCACTGGCCGGTGGTCACGTTGATATTGAACTCGCGGACGATGGTCGGCAGGGCGGCGCTTAGCTGCAGCTGGGTGAAGTTGCCGATGAAGGTGATGAAGGTCAGGATGGCGATGGAAACGAAAGCTGCGTGGCTCAGGTGCCCGTCGACGTAGGATTCTTCTTTGGTGAGTGCTTTCGACAAAGATGGTTTGGAGGGAGATTTTGCCGGTGTTTGCATAGGATCAGACACGATCAGTCGCTCCTTCCTTGTTGCGCTGAAATTTTCATTATTATTACCTGCATACGTATTCCACTATATCCAACAAACATTCGATTTTCACGACAGCGAAGAAGATTTGCCATCGCCGCCGTATCATAACTCGGTTCAGATTACACCATCAATAGGATGGGCAAGGGGGCAGTGTTTCATTATGGAAGACGAACGGAAACTTGCGAAATTGTAGTGCAAATTATGGATGATCTTGGCTCTCCTTGGAATCTTTCCCGATTTTCGATTCGAGCAAATGTTGAGCAAAAGTGATTGCCAATGAGCTATTTCATTTCGGTAATCATAACTATTTTATAAGACTCGCCGGTTGTTGCTGAATCAGACGCCGGTGCCACGGAATACAGCCATTACGGTCTTCAAAAGGATGGCGAGATCGCCGGTAAACGACCAGTTCTCCACATACGAGATGTCGAGCTGTTCGCTTTCCTCCTGGCTCAACGCGTTACGTCCGGAAATCTGCCATGGGCCGGTGATGCCAGGCTTGACCAGCAGACGTGCCGAATACAGCGATCCGTATTGATCCACTTCGTACTGCTGCTGGGGGCGAGGGCCGACAAGGCTCATGTCACCTTTGAACACGTTGAAGAACTGCGGGAATTCATCGAGTGAGGTCTTGCGGATAAAATGCCCGAATTTGGTGATGCGCGGGTCATCTTCGGCTTTAAAAAGGATGCCGTGGAAATTACCGGTCTCTTCCGCTACCTTCTCGTCGTATTTGTCGGCATTGACGAGCATCGAGCGGAATTTATAAAGGGTGAACGGCTTGCCGTAAAGCCCGATACGCTGCTGCGAATACATCGCAGGGCCGCCGTCCTGGGCTTTGACACGGATGGCGACGTAGGCCATCACCGGTGAGGAAATCACGATGGCAATCGTGGAACCGATGATGTCGAACACCCTCTTAAGCACCCTGGTCAGCGTGGAATATTGCGGCAGACGGGCGGTGAGCATCGGCATCGAAGGATTGCTGCGCAGGTGGAGCTGCGAAGAGGCGATATCGGCGACGTTGGCCATGAACGCCAACTCGATGCCCATCGATTCGACGGCCAGTGAGAAGGTTCGCATTGTTTCGGAATACCGGGACATGACATCTGCGATGAGAATGGCCTGGGCGCCAAGCTCTTTCGCCTTTTTTGGCAGGTGGGAGTCCATCGACATCACGATCAGACCCTTTTCTTCAGGGCAAGTGCTGCTGAATGGCACGGAGACCAGTTGTTGCGCCTCAGAGGAATTCAAATCTCCGCTAGGTTTGGAAACGGAAACGACGGGGCAAACCGCGACGGGCTTGTAGCCCATACCAGGGTTCTCTTTGAGTTGCGCGATGACCTTGTGAATGCCTTCAGGAGAGCCCACGATCACTGTATCGTACATATACGTGGCTGCACGCCGATGACGGTGCAAGGAGCGCCGCATAATCCAGCGCTCGAACAGTTCCAGAACGCATGAGCAAAGGGGAATGAGAATCGTCAGGGAACGAGGAATGTCGAGCTTGAAGATATAGCTGAACATGCAGATGATGACGAAATCGACCAAGGTCGCATTAAGGATTTTGCTATAGAGCTCGTAGCCTTCGCCCATGGCGTGGCGGTGGTAGATATGCTGCGAAGCGAGGCTAGCAATCCAGGCAATGCAAATCAGCAGAAGGAATTCGCTCAGACGTGATGAATCGGTTGATTGTCCTTGAAGGTTTTGGAAGGCGGCTTTATCGAAGAACAACACTATTGCCGTAGCCAGAAGCGTCATCACTACATCGAGCGCGATAAGTGTTGCATTGAAGAGAATGCTCCATTTAGGGATGGAATAACTCAGCAAGTGATGATTGGAACCGGTTGCCTTGGAATGGAATACGCCGTTGCTATCTGAGAGGAAATATGATCCGTCGAAGAAACTGTTGCCTATGGATTCATCATCATGATGTGGAGAAGAAGAAGCGGTTCGTTTTACTTGCGACGGTGGAATAGAAGCGTTGAGCCCCTGGCCAAGATTCAAGGTTTCATCGTCAAGGTGCGTGGTGGCAGAGGCCTGTGCCAAATGACCTGATTCTACTTTCTTTGCCACGGCGTAACCTCTTCTATCTCCATTAAATTGCCCACTCCATAATACATAGGGGATAGGCAAAAATTCGTTTTCCCATGCTCTCTGGCGTACGCCTGTTTTACTATGTTCAACATCCTAATGTTTCGACTATTTGTTTTTGACTGTCGTATTGAACTTATACCGAATCTGTGCAGAATTCGCATTGTGGATGCGAATTTTAAGGTGGTCGTGCATAATGGTTCTTTGTTGTATCGTCGAAGGGATTTTTCATGCGTGAACCACGAGGCAGGCATTTGGCAGCTACCAGGCCTATGCGTCGGCATCATGTCTGGCGCTGGGTGCTGTTGGTGATATTCGTTCTGCTGCTTGCCATAGTGTGCATCGGCGGGTATTTCGGCAAGACCATGTATGACCAGGCCAAAGAGGTCAAGACGCATGAACAGAATGCGGTGACCATGCTCAGCGGGTTCTCAGGCACGAATGACCTCAATTCGCTTGACCAGGTTTCGCAGCAGCTGCCCGCGATTCAGAGTGAGACGCAGCAGGCTAAGGAAATTTCGCATGGCAAACTGTGGAACATGGCTGCGAAAGCGCCCTATATTGGTAATGACATCAAGACATTTCAAGGAATGACCTCTTCAGTGGATGGCATCGTGCGCGATTCGGTGCCGCAGTTCCTCAACGTGGTCACCCAGTTGAAGTCGGCAAAGTTGAGTGATGGCAACGGGCAGATCAACCTTCAGCCGATCATTCAGGCCCAGAACGGTATGAAAACTGCTAACGTGGCCATGCAGACTCAAGTAGGGAATTTCCATCAGCTGCCGGCACAGAGGGCCAAGTTAAGTGTCATACGCACCACGTATAAGTCTTCCGACGACAAACTCAGCAATTTGGCAAAAAAGGTCGATGACCTCGCCAAAACCTTCCAGATACTACCTGATTTCCTAGGTGCCAACCAGACTCATAATTACGCGGTAATGTCGATGACTACTTCCGAGGCACGCTCAGCAGGCGGACTCATCGGCTCGGTCGGGTTGATGACCACGAGTAACGGGAAAATCTCGATTGGGCAATTCAGGCCGAATGCAGATTATCTACCTTATGGAAGCGCTCGCGTCACCAGCAGCGAAAGTGCGATGTTCCATTCCTGGGGTCCGTTGCCAATGTCTTTTGATATTCGTGATTTGGCGGTGTTCCCTGACACATCCCGAACCGCGGAAGCGATGCAGTCCATCTGGAGCCGTACTTCTTGGGGTAAAAAGCAGCCCATAGATGGTGTGGTAACCATGGATCCGGTGTTTCTTCAGGCGCTTATCAAGCTCAATGGAAACGTCAAGCTGGCAAACGGGCAAGTACTCACTGGGGACAATACTGCTGAGTTCCTGCTTAATACTATATATAAGACGTATTCGCCGGCTCAGCAGGATTTGGTCTTTGGCGAGGTCGCTACGCAATCGGTCAATAGCATGTTTTCGGGATTGAATCTCAATAAAATGGCACAACTTGGCGGGCTATTAGGGGAGATGGCCAAAGGTCGCCACTTCTCCATCTACTCGTTCGATCAGAACCTTGAACAGAACTATATGACCAGCGGCTATACTGCACAGACTCCTAACAGCGAAGAAAATCCGCAGGTCGGCGTGTACGTTACTGAACAGAATTCTTCAAAGATGGACTGGTATGTAAAGCGGACATCAAAAATCACAAGAACTAGTACCAACTCAACTGGCGCTCGAACTTACCATGTGAACTACACTATGACCAATACCGTCACGAATCAGGAACTTAGTGCAGTTCCCCGTTATATCAGTGGAGAGAACTATTACATTGTACCTTCTGGAAGTGGAACTGAGAAAACATTGATTTATGCGCCTGCTGGAGGAAGCATATCCAATGTTTCAGTCAGTGGCAAGTCAGAATCTCCCAAGAAAATGACTCTTGATGGTAAAAATGTCTACGCTGCTATAGCTACAGTGATGCCGGGAGCCTCCGTAACCTTTTCCTTCGATGTAACGACTTCCCCCAAGACGGTCAATGATCTTAGTGTTGATCAGACTCCGATGGGATGGGAAGACCCTGGTGTGACTCGAGCGAACTATTAAGATTTCGCTCGGAATCTAAATGTTCAGGCTTATTAGAGAGCATAGAACAGATAAGTGGAAAGATACATGATTCATGGCGAATCCATGATCCAAAATCTGGCTCAAAGAAGAAAGAGACCATCAAAAAAGCCATGAGGAGGCAAAAAGCGAAGTAACTTCTATTAGGTTGTGAAAGCTTTTTGCCAATGATTTGCTTGTATATTTCAAATACCAGTAACAATTGCAGGATGATGAATGGTGTATATTTGAGGCTTATTCTCAATAGCTCAAAAGGAAACATCATACGGAACCCATCAAGGACGAAGTTCACTACAGCGATTGCCGGGTTTGTACTATGGAAAATTTCTGTAATTAAAGAGTTAGAGTCTGGGCTTCCTGAGCGTCCAGAATTGGTGACTGATCGTACCATTATAAGTTGATTATATTTAGATGGAACAATCAAAAAAACTAGAATCAAAAAGACAATTACAATTAGGAATAAATATCCTATTATAATTGCTTGTCGCCTTAACTTGGATGATTTTGAGCATCGCCGAGAAATATAGATGGTGGTTGCAGCGTACAACATAAAGAAAACGAAAACAAGAAGATAATATTGTCTGTAAAATATTGATTCCAAAAATAAGAGTATTGATATAGACACAATTGGAATGACTTTGGAATGCTCTTTCAATGTAGTGCAAATTGCTGCTATGTAAAATACTGAGAATTGAATCATATCTTTACTGATTGTAAATGTGAAGATATTCAGTACGCCTATGAAACATAAGGCAAAGGTAAAATCGATAAGTGACAGTTTAGGAAGTTTGAGTATTACTGGTACCAGCATAATACTGCCAATTATGGCTAATAGTAGACTCCATTGAGTTAAGGTTGAAAAATGGAATATATTGATTGCTGAGTAGAAATCCGCTGTTCTCCGATATGTAATATCGCGAAACTTATATTCGGCAGCATCGCCATTGACCATATTAAGTATGGACGAACTGTCATAAAAGTATTTTGCAGGCAATATCATACGAACAAGTTGTCCCATTATCAGTAGTATGGGAATGCATGCAGCCAATACTACCGGCGCAACTTTTATATGTAACATTTTTGACAAAAGAGAGGCGCCAGAGGTGTTGGTAGCAGTCATATGTATCATTTCTCTTAAAATCGTTCTAAGATTACTCCATTTTATGCCTAGGGGAAGAAAAGGGTTTGTTGATAATCTGTGGTATTTGTGACAAACGCATTTTCTTGGGTAATGCTTGTTGGTTTACGTAAATTGAGAGCGGCTTTAGTGGTTGTTACAACATCGTTGTTACTTGTTTTAAACATTTGCTTTTATCTTTAGCTATCTATTGCGTTTGCATAGCTTGATTAGTTTGTTGTGCTCCGCTTTATATTTTCGGAGGTTCTTGTGGCATTCTGTTTGCGTAGATGCCCTTGATCGACGGGTGCAGATTTGAGTGTGGTGGATCATTTTTCTGGATTTCCTTGGCAGGTTTGCCGTCCTTGCACACAGGGGTGCTTGAACTCTCTAAGGAGCGATTTGGTGGAGGAGATGGGGTGGCAATTATGGTTTCTGTGTTCTTCCGGTCCCTGCTACATTGTCCAGTATCTTTATAGCCAACCTGTCCCAGATTACTTTTGTCCAGATAATACTCAATGAGAAGATTGCCTTGTTTCGTTCAGGCGCTCGACAGCCTAAGTCAGTTAACTAGACAACAGTGATACAAAGCTATTAGACACCGTTAGCGACCATTATATATTAATTATTAAGTTCAAGGCAAAAACAGTATTGTATAAAAACATAAAGTGATAAAAAAGTATTCTAAAACAATAGATAATGGATTGATACTCGCTGAAGGTGATATGAAGGATAAACATATGTTGGCAATCAATATGGTTGCTAGCTTGATTCAATTCGCAATCAACTTGGGTATCGGTTTCTGCCTGACACCCTTCATCGTTAATAAGCTAGGGGCTGAGGCATATGGCTATGTTGGTCTTGCCAATAATGTTATTAACTATGCTTCGTTGCTGACGGTGGCTTTAGATTCAGTTGCAGGGCGATTCATAACCGTGGCTTATCATCAAGGGGACAAGAAAAGAGCCGATCGCTATTTTTCCTCTACTCTGGCAGCGGATTGTCTTATTGCAGTAATCCTTATTTTAGTGGCGTTGCCTTTGATCGCTGATCTAGATAAAATCATCAACATTTCACCGCATTTAATTAATGATGTAAAGCTTCTTTTTCTTTTTATTTTTATTCAATTTGTAATAACGAGTGTATCAACCGTACTAACAGTTGCGACTTTTATTACCAATAAATTGTATCTGTCCAGTATAGCTAACGCATTATTCAGCATCGTCAGAGTGCTAGTCATGCTTATTTGTTTTGGTTTTTTCCCACCATTTGTAGCATACGTAAGCTTTGCGGCTGTTCTTGGCACTATAGTATCGGTAATTTTAAACTATTTTTATACCCAGAAACTTACGCCTGAATTAAAGTTCCATAAAACAATGGTTTCTTGGAAAACCGTTAAAGAGATGTTGGCATCAGGAATTTGGAATGTAATAATTAAGCTTCAGCAAGTGATTTCCTTTGGACTAAAGCTTTTGGTTGCGAATTTGGCAATAAGCCCATACAAGATGGGAATGATGTCGATTGCGCAAACTGTACCGAATATGATATTGACGTTATTCGGTAGCGTGTCGAGTCTTTTTTATCCAAATCAGACGCAATACTATGCACAAGGCAAGAAAAAAGAATTGATTGCAGAACTAAGGCTGGGGATGAAGACGTGCGGTTTTTTTGCTGTACCAATTATTGTTACATCCCTTATAGTTGGTAAAGATTTTTTTGTTTTGTGGCAGCCTCATCAAGATACAAGAATGCTTTATTCATTAATGCTTATTACTTTATCTGGCTTTTTGGTTTCGGGCGCAGCTTCTACTTTGCAAAATGTTCCTTTGATTGTTAATCGATTAAAGCTTTACTCTATTGTATGGTTATTATTCAGTCTACTTTCATTACCGGTAACTCTTCTTCTATTAAAAATAACTAATCTAGATATCTATGCTGTTGCACTTGTCCCAACAGTTATAGAAATAATTGCAAATATTTTTTTCGTTCCTATGTATGCAGCACGTGAACTTGAAGTCAATGTCTTAACTTTTTATTCGATTTATTTTCAATATGTCATTGCTTTGTTAGTTTCGGTATTTGTAGTTTATAGTTTCAAATTCTTTTTCAGAATATCTGTCACCAACTGGATTTCATTAATATTGGCCTGTATTTTTTATGCCTGTGTTGCTTTAGCTATTACATTATTAATGCTCTTAAACAAGTCTGAAAGACTAAGACTTTTTAAAAAGATTTCGATGAAAATACGAAGTAATAATGTCCGGTAAGTTGTGCGCCTTTGGTTTCTAATACCGGTTGCCTGTATACGGATCCTTCGATTCTGAGTTCGATCAGTGAGACGTGCCCATGTGGTCCCAGTCGGGCCGATGCTGGACGTAGGCCATGAGGGTATGAGTGATCCGCAACTCGCCAGGGAACTAGTTGACGATTCAATATAGGTCAGTCTTAAAAACTCTGTTTATTTTTTGATGGTGCTCATCGTCTCGGCCGTGAATTACCCAGTTATATGGGGAATAGCGTTCATTCTTTAAGCTAGATGTTTTGAGTAACCGAACTTTTATCTTGATGTTTATTTTTTTGCCCCTTTCTTACTTATTTATATGCCAAATTACCTGTCGGTCACTGAGCGTAGGCATATTGAGCTTGGAAATATCAGAAGAAGCTTTCTTTCTAAGTAGGGAGATATACTAAAAATGTCTAAATTATTTTAAAGAAAGGTTCTTATGAAAATCGCAGTAGCCGGAACTGGATATGTTGGGTTGTCGGTTGCATTGTTGCTAGCTCAGCACAATGAAGTGACAGCAGTCGATATCATTCCTAGAAAAGTTGAACTACTTAACCATGGTGTAAGCCCAATCGTCGATAATGAGATTAGCGATTTCCTTACAAAGAACGATTCCGGAGAACGGCCTTTGAATTTTGTGGCCACTCTTGATACCAATCAGGCATATTCCGATGCCGAATACGTTGTGATTGCAACACCAACTAATTATGATCCACAGAAAAATTATTTTGATACCTCAAGTGTTGAGGACGCTATCCGTGCTGTGCGTAAGGTCAATAACACTGCTTGGATCGTTGTCAAATCTACCGTCCCCGTGGGATATACAGATGGGATAAGGGAGAGTTTTGGTGATAATCACATTATCTTCTCTCCAGAATTTCTTCGTGAGAGTACGGCACTCTACGATAATCTGCATCCCACACGAATTGTTGTCGGTGCTCCCCGGGACGATAAACAGGCTGTTGGTGCCGCTGAAAAATTCGCCGATCTGCTTGATGAGGGAGCTGCACCCGAAGAGCACTCCCGCATCAATCATGATGGTTCCAAGGGCATTCAGAAGCTTGTAGTTGGGTGTACCGAGGCAGAAGCAATCAAGTTGTTTGCGAATACCTATCTCGCCTTGCGGGTGGCCTATTTCAATGAGCTTGACACTTATGCCGAGGTTCGTGGGCTGGACACGTCCGCCATCATCAAGGGGGTGGGCATGGATCCCAGAATCGGATCGCATTATAATGACCCCAGTTTTGGTTATGGTGGTTACTGCTTGCCGAAAGACAGTAAACAGTTGCTCGCTAATTTTGATAAGGTTCCGCAGAATCTCATTGCGGCTATTGTCGAATCCAACCGTACGCGTAAAGATTTTATCGCTGAAGAGGCAATCAAGCTTGTGGAAGGCATCGCTAAGCCGGTTATCGGCGTTTATCGCCTTACCATGAAACGCGGATCTGATAATTATCGTCAGTCTTCAATTCAGGGTGTCATGAAGCGAATCAAGGCAAAGGGTATTACTGTGCTTGTTTATGAGCCCACGCTTGATGCACCCGATTTCTTTGGTAGTGAGGTTACCCATGATCTTGATGACTTTAAAAAACGGTGTGATCTTATTGTCGCCAATCGTTGGAACGATGACCTTAAAGACGTTAATGATAAGGTTTATACCCGTGATCTTGAAAGGAATCAGTGATTTACTCTAAAAGGCATGACGTCGGACCCAAAGATACTGGTTTATGATAGCTTGTTTAGCTTACTGTATTACTTTATAGGCATACGAGTTAGATAAGATATGTCCGAAGTTAGCACTGATAATTGAGAGAGCATTAGGTGGGGTGTTCAAAACCTCTGAATTAGGCCTCGAACAGTTTTGCCATATAGCAGAAGGCTGTTCGAGGCCTAATTCAAATACGCATTCCATTCAACCTTTTATGCGGGTATGGATGAAGCTAAAAACCAATTGAAGGGATGAGCAGATAGCCAAGCACTAATAGCAGACCGGATGCGTGCAAATTCGTGTTACCACTCGTGGCATGGTAAGTCGCCAGTCCGTGGAAACACCACGAGACGTGGTCTGGTGTATTATCGCTTTAAAGTAGTGGTAATAAAGTTCTCTTTCATAAGCAACAGGCTGAATAAATCAATACATAAATATACTAGTGTATATATTACAATTTGAACAATATTGAGTTGCTGTTGCACAATGGGACGAATGATAAATAGTGCGGCAAGAGACAAAGCAAAGGCGCCGATAATTTTTAGAAAGTCAAATTTTCCATTTAAATTGAGCAGAAGTCGGCGAGTCGCTATGATTCTGATAATTAAGGTAATAGATTCAGATAGAGTTATACTTAAAGCTGCGCCGATGATATTAAAACGGGGAATTAAAAGCAGGCCAGTGATGATGCTGGACACAAGACCCAAAAAATTGATGATGGCATATACTTTTTCTCGTCCTTGAACAATAAGGAATTGTGACAGTAAAGAGTTCAATGCGGAAAAAAGGATTACTGGTGAAACCACTATTAAAGCTTTCGTCGCTTCTACATACTGGGATCCTGCGATTACCAGTATCAGTGGTTTAGAACATACAGAAATGATTGATAGCAAAAACAGTCCTAAAATCATCAGAAAATTTAGATTTTTGGCCATTAAGTCTGCTAGTTTTGTTTCGTCTGCGTTTGACTTGTAATATGAAAGCCTCGGTAACATTACATCACTTACCGAGTTTACAGCGACAACAGATAGGTTTTTGATTTTTACTACAAGCTGGTAGAGTCCGACAGCGGTGTTGGTGCACATGAAGCCAACGAGTACAATATCCATTTGCGCATATAGGCCAGAAGAAATTTTCGAAATGGCAAATGAGACCATTGGTTTAAAGTGCCTGCGTAAATTCAGTTTTCTTTTCTTGAAAGTAACAAATTTATGGAGTCTCAAAACATTAATGATGTTCGATCCATAGGAACCGATAACGAGAATGATTGCATAAATGCGATAATCAGAGACAGAGTGGATGAGTAGAAACATCAGTATTAAGCTGACTAACTTCATGGCTACGTTTCTTACGGTGATATACGCATATTGTTCTATGGCTTGATAGAACCACTCAACTCCACAAGCAGAGAGCCATATACCTATGCTGAAGATAAACATCGTTGGAGCATCTTGTCTCATGCGAGGAATAAAGAAAACAGCAGCAAGAAAAGCAGCATATACTACTGAAGTGGAGATCAGTAGGATAGTCAGTAATTCTTGAACGGTTTGGCTTAATTTTTCATTATCATTTCGAACCTTTGCGCATTCTCGAATTCCATACGATGGTATGCCTAAAAGTGCAACAATTGAAAAATAATTTAGTATGCTTTGAGCCCAGCTAACTGCACCCATTCCCTTCGGGGAGAGAACTCGAGAAACATATGGAACCGTAATTAACGGAAACAGAAAAGAAGAGGTTACTACAATCATGTTCATTAAAACATTAAACTTCACCGATCGAATGCGTGGTTCCCTTTTTGTTTTCAAGTTCCTAAAGCACCTTTCTTTCCGTTAGTTTTTAATTTTAGTTATTATGGCAGATATTGAAAAATTTCATAATTAATATCACAAATATATCTTATAATTATAATTTTCCAGACTTCATGCAATAATCTCAATTAGTAAACCATACAAAATGTTTCTTGTCTGTAGCTCTACGATGTGTTGCTCAGACGGCAGGAGTGACAACGAATTGATAACGAGTCCCAAGCTAAGTATAGTTCTTCCGACTTATAATGTTGAAAAATATATCGCACGTTGTATTCGTTCCATTTTGAATTTGTCTTTTAGCGATTATGAAGTTATTTTCGTCAATGATGGCTCGACGGATAAGACGAGTAAGGTCTTTGAGAGTCAGCGACCTGATTCTCGTTTTCGAATGATTACTACGAAGAATCAAGGATCCGGGCCGGCAAGGAATTGCGGGTTGCGAGCTGCTGCCGGTGAATATGTTTATTTCATGGATCCTGATGATGAACTTATTGGAGATCCATTTATAAGAAGTTTGTCACTTATGGACCAAAAAAAATTAGATTTACTCTTTTTCGGATACATTCAAAAAGATATGAACGATGGGTCAGAAACTTCTTGTACTATGCCTGAGGAAATGTTCTCAGCAGATTCTGAAGAGTTCCGTACCAGACTTTTGAAATCAGTTTGTAACAATATGAGCGCAAATTCTGTTTGGAATAAGATAATTAGAAAAAGCTATCTGACAGAGAATGGGCTTCTTTTCCCCAAAATGCGGGCAGGGCAGGATGCAGTTTTCAGTTGGGAATTATACCGTAATATGAAACGTTCTGCAGCAATTAAGGATATAGGTTATCGCTATTCCTTGAATAGGCCAGGTTCTGTGAGGTCAAGTTATAGGGCTGATAGATTCTTTAATGATATGAAAGCGGTAAACGCTGTCAAACAAGATATTTCTGCATGGGGTTTGAATGAGTTGTATAAAAATTTATATGTTCGCTTCGGTGTATACGTAGTTAGAGAAGAAATAAGGAATCAAATGCAAGGAAACTGCATTAATTCAAAGGTAATCTTGAAGAGTGGTTTGTATAAATCCCTGGAAAACGTATCTTTGAATAATCTTTCATGGAAGAATCGCATAAAGTTACTCTTAGTGAAGCTTAGTGCTCATGGATTTTATAAACCGATTACTTTGCTTTTGAAGTAGTGATTTGTGTCAGGTGGTTTTCGAAACCGACACGGAAATTGTGCTGCATTCGGGTTTCTTATATTTCAGCAAATCACCGGATAGTATATGGTCAATATAGAATGAACCCTTTCCCAACAGCGGAATGGACTCTTAAAGAATCTCACCGATTCCGTAGAGTATGTTCCGGAGAGAAAATTCATAAGATTTTTCGGAAATACTTATGGCTGTATTTTATGTTTAAGTATTAAATTGTGGTAAGTCTGAGGACTTTGTAGAATTAGGAAAGCTGTAATTATGCAAAGTTCATTGGCGCTGGAGGGAAGTAAATTGAGTAATCCTGAACGTGTGTTGGTGCTAATCACCAAGATGGACCGCGGTGGCGCTGAGACTATGTCTATGAATTATTATCGTCATTTTGACCGGACGAAAGTGCAATATGATTTCATGGTTAATCGGCAGGAGCCCGGGGATTACGAAGACGAGATTAAGCATTTGGGCGGTAGGATTTTTCGTATGTGTCCTATGTATCCACAGTATTTTTCTCGCTACAAACATGAATTCAAAGAGTTTTTGGAAGCACATCCTGAATATCGTATCATTCATTCCAACCTTGAAGAGCGAAGTTATTTCCCGCTAAAAGTTGCATCAAAAATGCATGTACCGGTAAGGATTGCACATGCACATAATGAATATCCGGGATTTGATCTAAAAACTCCAATGCGTTATTACTTTAAAAAGCGTCTTCCACCCTATATGACCCAAGGTTTTTCATGTTCGCAAAGTGCCGGAAATTGGTTATACGGTAAAAAACTGATGCAAAGCGGCAAAATAAGTACAATCAAAAACGCGATTGATCTTCAACAATATCAGTACTCTGACACTAGAAGAAAAAGTATGAGAGCCATGCTTTCAATTCCGGATGACGAATTCGTGATAGGTAATGTTGGACGATTTGCCGTCCAAAAAAATCAAACTTTTCTCTTGGACGTTTTTTCAGAAATCCATAAGCATCATCCAAATACTTCTCTTCTTTTAGTCGGAGACGGTGATTTGCATAAGGAGCTTGAAACAAAGGTAAAGAAACTGGGGCTTAGCAATGCGGTCAGGTTCACAGGAATCGTTTCCGATTCGTGGGATTTTCTCCAGGCAATGGACGTTTTTGTTATGCCTTCATTGCATGAGGGTCTTCCATTGGCACTGGTAGAAGCGCAGGCTAGTGGCTTGCCGTGTGTGGTTTCTGATGTTGTTTCATCGGAATCTGATGTGACGGGGAGGATTGAGTTTGTTCCGTTATCAAGCCCTCTTGATGAGTGGTCAAAAACGATTATGCGATTCGCTGTCAAGACTGATGAGGAAGCCAGAGGACTGGTAAATCTGAGTGATACTGGTTTTGATATAAATGTTGAGGCTCCAAAGTTGCAAAAGTACTACTTGGATTCTGTCAGCAGGGCATAACCTTATAAAGGATGGCAAGCTTAAAATGAATAACTGGTTCATAGATTGTGAGTAAGTGATTATGAAGAATGCGCCAATTCGCGTTATGCAGGTTATGGGTCATATGGCCGGTGGTGGTGTGGAAGCGACCATTATGAACCATTATCATTTTATTGATAAATCAAAAGTTCAATTTGATTTTGTTATTGACGAAGATTCCACAGTCGTGCCGCGTCAAGAGATTCAGGAGCTAGGCGGAAATGTTTTCGTCGTTCCTCCGTACAAGCGTTTACCTCAATATTTGCGATCTTGCGAACAGCTATTTGCCCAACAAAAGCCGGATATTGTGCATTCCAACCTCAATGCACTCAGTGTATTTCCTCTTGGGGCAGCAAAAAAGGCAGGAGTTCCTGTGCGTATTGCTCATAATCACAGTATTGGAGTCATGCAAGAAGGGCTGCGTACAGTGTTGAAAGATATTCTTCGTCCTTTTTCGAAGGTCTTTCCAACACATTTGGCGGCTTGCACGCCAGCTACTGCTCGGTGGCTTTTTGGGGAAAAAGCCGTGGACAACCATAAAGTATTTTTTATCAAGAATGCCATTGACGTGGACAGATATTCATATGATTTATCGATTAGAGAAGAAATACGTAAGTCGTTGAATCTGAAGGAAGGTCAGCTTGCCTTGGGGCAAGTGGGCAGATTTTGTTATCCCAAAAACCATCTTTTTGCGCTTGAGGTCATGAAAGGTGTAGTGAAGTGGCATCCTGATGCGCAGCTGTTTTTTGTGGGTGATGGAGAATTACGGTCTCAAATTGAAACCAAGATACAAGAACTACAACTTGGACAGAATGTGCATCTGTTGGGGCAACGCAATGATGTTGAACGTTTGTATCAGGCGTTTGATGCGCTACTGTTTCCTTCTAGATATGAAGGTTTACCTTTGACTGTTGTCGAAGCACAGGCTGCTGGATTGCCGGTTATCATGTCTGATGTAGTCAGTGATGAGGTGGATATTTGCCCGAATTTGATTCATAGACTTTCTCTTGATAATGATATTGATACTTGGATTGATACTGTTGATCAGGTAAAAACGGGGAATCGCCAAGTTGCTGATTTGGACCATTTCCAAAAAGCGGGTTATGAAATTCGAGACAGCGCCCAGTCACTTTGTGAATGGTATGAAGAAATTGCATCATAGCCTACATTAATGGTTAGATTGAAACCATAAAAATTTGATTGTTTCTATTATTTGACTAAATCCGAGCAATAGCAGAAAGGCAAAACATGGACCAAACGCCTTTAGTTACCATTGTAATTCCAGCATATAATGTTGCTGAATATATTGATGAATGCATTGCGAGTGCAACTAATCAAACATATAAAAACTTACAAGTTGTTATAGTTGATGATGGTTCTACTGACAACACTTTCGAAAGATGCAATGTGCTGGCGCAAGCAGATTCACGCATATGTCTCATTCATGAAGACAATGCAGGTTTGGCGTCTGCTAGGAACAAAGGCATCGAATCTGCCCGGGGCAAGTACATAATGCTGCTTGATGGAGATGACACTATCAGACTGACGGCAGTTGAAAAATTAGTTCAATGCGCTACATTACATAACAGTGATTTAGTGGTTTTTGATTTATGCGCAGTTGATTCCCAAACTGGTGAGCTATTACCTCGGACTGTGATGAACCCTCTTCCCTTTCCTCAAATCAAGCAGAGTAATGGCGAAGGATGCCTGCACCAGATATATTCCGGTCATATAGGTAACTATGCACCAGGATTTTTTTATAGGAGAGAAATATTTGAAAAGGGAGGTTTTCGTTTTTCCAGTGATGTGCTTTTCCTGGAAGATGTGAATTTCGTGAACTCGATCCTTCCTCATATTGAACGGATTGCATATTTGTCAGAACCTTTGTATATATACAAATGTAATAGATCCGGTTCGTTGACAAATAGTAAAAGTGTCAAACAAGTGCGTAGTGCATTTTCAATGTTGCAGAGAGTGATTACGGAACGCAAAAATACCGACGCAGATTTTCCCAACTATGCAGTTAACTTGTTGTTCTTTTTAATTTCATGCTTACCGAGTTTGACAGACTCTGATAGTAAGTCGCTTTATCATGAGGTTGAAAAAGCCATAATAGGTTTATCGTCAAGCTACTTTAGCCGATTTGACAGTCATCTGAAACTTAAAGTTTTATGTCTAGATTTGCATTTATATCCTCTTTTCTTGAAACTTCATCGGAAGACAAGAACGCTTCGAAAATGAATGATTTGTAATAGATTTTAAGTTTTCCATGCTGCAAGCGGTCTGTCAAAATGTATTGAGAAGAGGTACAGGGGAGGCGGGATATCTTTAACGATAACGTCCGGTGGATTGCGCACTTTCGGTTTTCATCCTTGATTGCCTGTGTGCGGTGTTTCGACCGTGTTGTCCATTATCGGTTCGAGCAGTGACATGTCCAGGTAGCGCCGGTCCGGCCAGTCCTGGGTGACGTGGCGGATCCTCGCGGTGACGAGTAGGAGGGCGCTGCGCCCGTCGGGGAACTGGCCGACCACCCTTGTCCTGCGCCGTATCTCGCGGTCGGGGCGTTCGATCATGTTGTTGGTGCGGATGAGCCGCCAGTGCTCCATGGGGTATTCGGGCAGCTGGTAGGTCGTCGCCTCGCCGATGCCCTCGCGCAGGCAGGAGGCCGCCTCCTTGAGCCTCATCGAGTCGAGTTCGGCGGCCACGCTTTCGGCCTTGGCCAGCGTCTTGTCGCGGTCCTCCATGGCGAACACGGCCTTCAGCTTGGCGGCGACGGGCTTGCGTTTCCTCCTAGGCGTCTTGGCGAGCACGTTGCGCTGGAAGTGGACCATGCACCGCTGGTAGCGGGCTCCGGGCAACAGCTCGCCGACCGCGCGCACCAGCCCCGGGTTGCGGTCGCCCACGGCCAGGCGCACGCCGGTCAGCCTGCGGGCGATGAGGCTCCGGATGAACGACTCCCAGCTGGCCGAATCCTCCCTCATGCCCTCCGCCACACCGATGACCTCGCGGCGCCCGTCGTCGCCGACGCCGATGGTGACCAGGATACTCACGTTCTCGATGCTCCCGCCCCAGGAGCGTTTCAGCCAGATGCCGTCCATGAACACGTACGGGAACGCCCGTCCCAACGGCCTGTCCCGCCATGCGTCAATGCCCCAGTAGACCCCCTTCAGGTCGTCCGAGAGCGTCTGGGGCGGCATGCGGCCGGCCCCAGGGCGCCTGGCTGATGTCGTCGACCCGGCGCGTGCTGACCCCGCTGAAGTACATCTCCATGAGCGCCTCCTCGACGCTCGACTCGCGCGTGCGGTAGCGCTGGATCACAGCCGACTCAGTACCCTTCAGCTTCGGCACTCTGACGGTCATGCTGCCGTCCTTCACCGTCAGGCTGCGTTCGTAATGGCCGGCGCGGGTAGGCCTTCCTCCCGCCGCTGCGCTCATAGCGCGTGGCGCCGGCGGCCTGGTCGGTCTCCGTGTCGAGCATCGCGTTCAGGATCTCCTCGACCTTGGAGGAGACGAGCCGGTCGAGCTCGGTCTCGGACTTGGACTCGTCGACCTGTATGATTCTGTTATCGGGCATGGTTCCCGCCTGCTTTCCAATCAGCGATTATTGATCTGGCGATTGAAAATCGTACACAGGCAAGAGGCCACGCCCCCTATCAAATCCCAAAACCCAATTTGCGCAAACTGCCGGACACTACCTCTTTAACTTCCCGTCCACACGATTCCGACATATCAATAGGGGCACACAGATTTTTTTATTTGGATAACAAGCTATTGGTTTTATTCCAAAGGATTTCAAACCAACGTTCTGGATTCCGATCAAAAATAAATTTAAATAGAAAGCTCTTAATGGTGTCTAAACCGATACATATAAAACAGATTACTGTTACTGCAAGGAGACCATACAGTAGCATCCACCAACTGCCATATAGGAATGATACAGGTTTCAGGACGTGTGTCCAGATGCTCATCCTCAACCCAGGGAATTCGGTTATAAGATAGATGGCGAAAACATGAGAAGCTAAAAAGTTAATGCTTTTACTTCTAAATTGTAAGTTATTGAAAATAACGAACCATCCAAAGGATTCGCATAACACACCAATATCAAATATGCCAAATTCTTGTTTCCCCATCAATGCACGTACTATGATCCAAGAATATCCTATGAGGAGGGCTAGGATACCGATAGTTCTTTTAGTAAAAACACCAGAATGGAAGCGTTTGATATAAGCGATTACTACAAATAAAATAATAAACTCTGTGTTGAGGAGACCTCCGGTTACTGCCACGGATTGTTTAAGTATTGGTAAATGGCTTGCAAATTCGATGCCTAAAAGGAATATGCATAATGTTAAATGCCATTTTTGGGGTAGGACGGATATCCCTTTAATCAGGAAAGGCGAAATTAAAAGAAAACCCATATAGCTGGTAACAAACCACCAGCAATTAGATGTAGTGGGCAAAAAGAAAGAAATAACAGTTTTAATCGTATTCTTCTGGTTTAGATTTTTATACAGTCCCATGAAGAGACTGAACGCACCTAAAATTATTGACCAAAACAACAAAGTCTTTTCCAGGGACCACGCTTTTTTAAAACTTCTATGCAATGAGGCCTCAGAGGTGCATAAAAAATATACAGTTATTGAGAAAAATAAAGTTACGCCAACTTTCCCCTGCGAAAGGAAAAGAATAGTCATGAGAGTCCTACTGGCTCCATGCGGATAGCCATTAATAGAATTAATGCCGTAATACATAAAGTGATGGACTGTTATGAAGAAAATAGCTAATAGACGCAAAGCTTCAAAATTAGATCTTCTCTCTTTAATCATTTTGCTCCTAGTTTTATTACTCATAACAATTGCCAGCTACGCTTCATTGCCCGACCAAATACGAGCATCATTTTTCTCTCATTCATAGTTTGAATATTGGTTTGGACATATCTGAAGTCATAGGTTGAAAAGTTAGGCTGCTGCTCTAGATGATGATATATCGGGTTGTCGCGATTCAACTGCTTAATGGAGCAGCGGAGTGCTCAGGTATTTGGCGCAGGAATTGTCTATTATGACCCCTTATTTTTGATTTTGCGGAGCATCCTTTGTTCTATGCTTGAGTACTTGGGAGCGGGGAGTTGTTGCCTGAAGAGGCGGTGTGTTTCATAAACGACTGTTTAATCCGATTGAAATTCTTGCTACCGAGTAATTGATACAACCACTTATCTTTATGCCGATCAATCGTAATATGGAAGAACAGTCTTCTTATAAAATCAGCCAATATGAATACGACGAACAGTCCGATGACAGCCGCACAGGAAAATAGGAACGGATGGCCGTTCTTTAGAATGGTTGTAGGGACAAGGACCTTTTGCCATAATAAATTTCCTATGGAAGAGTGTTGATGAATTAAATACACAGCGAACGTTGATGGGGCAATAAAATTAATTATCTTGCTTGAAAAATGGAAACGTTCGAATAGAAGGAAAAGTCCGAAACTTACCAAAAGTGGAGGTAATTGCGTATTAATGAAGATGAATCGTTGCTGAGAATGTAGCCAAGGAATAAATAACGATCCAACCCAAAATATTAGATAGATCATTTCTCCGCTTATAATCATTAGCCAACACGTTTTGGTACTTAAGGGCTTCATGTACCATCTGTAATATGAAATCAAAATGAACCAGAAGATGAAAGTAAACACCGATAGCTTAGCAAAATCAAAAGTGAAGAGTGGAAACAATGTACCAACGCCCCAAAGTCCGAAGGTGATTAGCGCGAGTAAAGCATGGTTTCGTTGTTTCATGCGTTTTAGTCCTGAGACAATAAATGGCGAAAAAAGTAAAAATAAATCATAGCTTGTGACGTACCACCACAATCTAGTCGAGGTTGGCAATAGAGATTTTAGTAAAAAGACTTTCCAGCCAGTGTTTTCTGGAAGTGGATTTACACCTTTTGTCTTTAGGAATATCGACAAAGCAAAAAGTGTAATGCTCCAGAAAAGCACTTCTCGTTCCAGATTCCAGATTCTTGTCACATTTTTCTTTAATGAGGGCACCTCATCAGCTATAAACCATGCCGATATTGAGAAAAAAAGAATGTCACCGACCCATCCGCCTGGTAAAAAGGTCATTTGGAAAAGGAAACGGGTCACATTATTTGCAGATGTTTCTATTGCCTGTCCAAGGCCGCTCACGTACAAATGATGTCCGAGTATAGCTAGCATTGCAATAATTCGGAGTAACTCGATACTGGAATTACGCCGGGAAACTGTTGAATGGTTCTTGCTTTGATGCATTGTGTTCCCTGCTTTTTAATAGGACAAAGGCCATAAATAATGTTTATATTTTACACACACTAAAGAAAAAATGATAAATAAATAGAATATAATACAATAATTGATCTAATTTTTAGTTGCAGAAAACAGTGCTTTCGTAGTGGTGCTCAGCAATTTACGCAAATCGGGTTTAGAGATATGGTCTCTTCCCTATGTAGAGTTGTTGGTAACCGAAGTAGATAATTTCTGTTAAAAGCCGAGAGTCTGCCTGCTGGCAGATTATCTAGGCCAAAAAGCTGGAACAGGCTTCCTTCGTTTGTCTTCGTTTTTCGGTATTTATTTCTTCAGCGAGTATGCTAGATTTTGGTTTTGCCCGTATTGAATAGTTCATTCCAATCTGAGGCTGCTAGAACGGTGTTATTGAGTTATTAGTGGGCAGGGCAGTATGATCGCAACATTTGGCATAGTGACTTGCAGAATGAATCCGGAAGACAACAGTCCGTGCGGTTCCTGCTTTTTCAAATAACAGAATGCTCAATTGTGCTAGCACGTCTACGGGAATGTGATAAAAGTATGTCTGAGTTTCTATTCACTTCTTACTCCGTGGTATTTGAACTTACTTGATTTCTTCTAGACTTGGCATTATGAATGAATCTGAGCAAACCACGATGGTGGCGAATTTCGACTCTATGGAGCAGCTGAAACAGTGGATGCGGATCGCTGGGAAGCTTGAGATTTCGGCCAATGGGTTGCCGGACGTTGTGGGCAGTGCTGGCGTCGCTAATGCCGGTAAAACTAATACAGATGCAACTAATGCGGGTATAATATCGCCAATCGGCCAATCTCTCAAGGAAAATCAATCGATCGAAGTCTCGTCTCGGTCTCAGGAATCTGGCGAAACCGGTATCGACGGTAATTTTCCTCAATCCCAGCAGCGTAGTGAAAGCCCCCAGGTTCAAGCTTTATCTCAACCTCAGCGACCCGGCGAAAATGTCAAGACTCAAGTCCCACCCCAACCCCACTCGTTAACCACTGGCCTTTGGGCGCAATCCGACTTCGAAAACAATTGCGAGAACCTGCTCAATACGTATCCTGAATTCGCATCGTGCTTTGCCGGCATCATCCGCACTGCATATCTGTATGCTCCGAAAATCGTGGTGACGGTCGCCGATCTTTTCGACGGGGTGTTTTTCGTGGTGCTGGGGCCGAAGGCGGTCAACGGCATCCTTGGGACCTCATATAAAGACGGCGCGAAACTGGTGGTATCCGGGGTCAAAGACACGTTCGCGGAAAGTCTGGTTTCCTTCATTGCCGGTGGCAAGAAGAATGATGAAACAGGCAAGCTTGAAAATATCGGAACCAGCGAGAAGACATACTGCACGCTGAACGGCAGACTGATTGGGCTGCCTGGTTTGAAGCGGGCTTCCCTCGGCTGGGGTACTCACCTTTACGCAAGGGCGCTGGACTCGGATGAATCTCGATTAACAGACTTGGTTCAAAGCCAGGGGGAGGTTAGGGCAAGCTCCAAATCCATTGCGCAGGCCTTGGTCCACGCGCTCGTCAGGACCTTAAGAAAGCAGGAATCCTTTACTCCCGATCAATCGGGCGTTTCCGAGCAGGAATGGGACGAGCTTTCGAGTGGGACAACGCAGGCGTTGTCGTGCTTCGAATTTCTGGCGAGGCGCTGGCAGGAATGGCTTGAAGCGGAAAGGCACGGGGAAATCGTATATCGGAAGCAAGAAGGCCCGGCATTCTGGAAAGAATTTGCTCGAGTCATCGAATCCGAACCGGTTCAGACCGCGGCCAAAGGATTCGTTTACGATGAAGATTCTTATGAAGCGGTTGGCCAAAGGGTGTTCGGTTTAGTCGAAAACAGTAAAGACGATCAGAAGGTTACCGATACAATCGCCAGCTACGAATCTGCCGATCGTCGTGCCGCAGCCGCGAGATTTGTGGTCGAGACGAATATGTGCCGTCGCAGCGACGCGCTGCCCCTCGTTGTCATGGTGATCCTGTCCTGGATGATTTCGGCGATACCCAGTTTCATCAATCTTTATCGGTGGGGGAAAGAAGTCAAGTCCAGCGGCGAAACCGTCCTCATCGATGGCTGAGGGACATACAAAAGTCATTGTTTTCGGCCTGTCTGAACTTGAAAGCGGTGTGGGTTGGCTATTCTGGTAATAAAAGTGAATCAATGCGGATTTGGTATGGCATCCGCGGTTTAGACATAGTGTTTAGGCGTAGTATTTAGCCATAGTGGAAGGTTGTGGGTATGGCTGAGGAATCTAATGCGAGCAATCGTGCGTTCGAGGTTCACGACGACGAAGTGCCGTTGGCTTTGAGCCATGAGCGGCAGGTTTTTCGCGAGCAGGGCGGAGCGAATTTCACTGTTACGGCTGTGGATGCGGTGGTGAAAGGAACCGGGCAGCGGATGACGCTTCATTTTGCTTCGGTCAAGGATGACAGGCCGGGGGCGGTGTGCGTCGCGGTATTGGATGATTCTGCAAATCCTCATGGCGACAAGCGTTTCCTTGTCGCACGTCATTGGCGTGCGGCGGTGAGGC
The DNA here is from genome assembly GCF_029433335.1 of Bifidobacterium sp. ESL0745. Lineage (NCBI taxonomy): Bacteria > Bacillati > Actinomycetota > Actinomycetes > Bifidobacteriales > Bifidobacteriaceae > Bifidobacterium > Bifidobacterium sp. ESL0745. Next base: position 1,428,833 of record NZ_JAQTHX010000001.1, on the reverse strand, counting down.
AGTGGGAGTGGGAGTTTCCGCGAGGCATGGGCGAGCCCGGCGAAACGGAGCAAGAGACTTCGGTACGTGAGTTCCAGGAGGAAACGGGGATTCTTGCCGATTGCTCACAGGTCCGTGTTTTGCAAACCATTCATGCGGATACCGGTGTGTTGCGCGACAATGTCACGGTCACGGTGATCGAATTTTCGAGTGCCGACGAGCGCCGAAGGGCTTTGGCTCGGGTGCCTATGGAAATTGCGGATAGCGGGGAACGTTCGTCGTCCGGCGACCGGGCTGGTAATCAGACCCAGGCGGATTCTCGGCCGCAGACGGATTGGGAACTTTCGCATATGCGTTGGGTCACGGAGTCCGATCTTAAATGCTATATCGCGCAGGGTGGGATTGTTGATGGGGTCACGTTGTCGTCATTCTTCCTGTACCTGCTGTATCGGTAAATTTGTGTGCAAGTTAGTTTCGGATTGTTACTCGCTTGATATGTTGATACATACGTAATGACGAAAGGCGTTCGGTTTCGGTCTGGCAGAAAACAGAGCATGGCGGTTGCTGCGGGCAAATCGCACGGTGTCTGCTTGGTTTGAAAGGTTCGGTTCTGTAATGGGTACGGAGCGGTTTACGCCGGGGAATATTATCGTCACCGGCGGTTGCGGGTTCATCGGTTCGAATTTCGTGCGCTGGGTGGCGAAGAACCATCCCCAGACGCATGTCACGGTATTGGACGCGTTGACGTACGCCGGCAATGTCGCGAATATTGTTGGTTTGCCCAAAAGCCAGGTCGAATTTATACACGGAAATATTTGCGATTCCGATTTGCTTGACCGGATCGTGCCCGGCCACGATGCCATTGTCAATTACGCGGCCGAGTCCCACAACGACAATTCCATCGCCGACCCCGAGCCATTCATCCAATCCAACATCGTGGGCACGTACCGTCTACTTGAGGCGGCGCGCAAATACGACCTTCATTACCACCAGATCAGCACCGACGAGGTCTATGGCGACCTCGCGCTTGACGATCCAGGCCGTTTTACGCCGCAATCTCCGTACCGCCCGTCTTCGCCGTATTCGGCCAGCAAGGCCAGCGCCGACATGCTGGTTCGTGCCTGGCACCGCACCTACGGTCTCAAGACGACGATCTCGAACTGCTCCAACAACTACGGCCCGTACCAACATGTCGAGAAGTTCATTCCACGCCAGATCACCAATATTCTTGATGGCATCCGTCCGAAGCTATATGGTGACGGTCTGAACGTGCGCGACTGGATCCACACCGAAGACCACTCCAGCGCGGTCTGGGCCATCCTTACCGAGGGCAGGATCGGGGAGACCTACCTGATTGGCGCGAATGGGGAACGGAGCAATCTTGATGTGCTGCGCGATATTCTGCGCATGATGGGCCAGCCCGAAGATGCGTTCGATTGGGTGCGCGACCGACCAGGCCATGACCGCCGTTACGCGATCGATCCGACCAGACTTGAGACCGAACTGGGCTGGAAGCCCCAGCATACTGATTTCGAATCCGGTCTGAAACAAACTATCAAGTGGTACACGGATAACGAGGGTTGGTGGAGACCGGCGAAAGCGGCGACCGAGGCCAAATACAAGGAACAGGGCCAGTGATTCGACGTACTTTGATACTCCGGAATTGATGGATGAAAACGGGTCCCAATAAGAGTAGGAACAAACGCTACTGGCGTTGCCGAAAATTGCCGCGAATCGTTTTGTTTCTGCCGATTTGTAGGTAGCGTTTCCGGCGGGTTGCGATTATCGTAGCGTATGTAGGGCAGTGCATAATTATAGTTATGAGAGGAAAAATGAGCCGTAAAGGTAAAAGCAGGAAGCGCAGGAAAAGCGGGAAGCCTGCGGCGGCTAATAACGCTGATATTCAGCGTAATGCCGAACCCAATTCTGTGCCCGGCGACAAACCGGATACCAAGCATGGTGCCAGCCACGGTGGTGTGGTTGACAACGGAAGCGCCGAGCGCCACGGTGATGTGGACACTGATCAAAATCACGCCGACAAAACCGACACCTGCCATAATGAAGAAGCCAGTGTCCACGATAACGATCAGCTCGACGCCGACACAGATGATGAGGGCATTCCGGAACCCCACGACGAAGGCGTAAAAGAATCGAATAACAAGGTCGATATCGACACGGTTTCCAAAACCAATGGCGGCGCCCATTCTGACGATGAAAAAGCTGGCATTACCGACGGCGCCAAGACCGAAAAGGCCGGTGATTCGGCCGAGCAAAATGCCGCGTCTGCAGCGCCAGTCATTGAAGAGCTGAACATCAAGACCGCTAAGCCGCATAAGCTGCCCAAATGGGCCCGCATCTCGATCATCGTCGCTGTGGTGCTGGCCGTCGTGCTTGCCGCCGTCGGCGTGGGAGTGTGGAGCTACGAGCGTTGGGGCCGCATCACGGTGAGTGTCAATGGTGTCGAGCAGCAGGTGCATTCCGAAACGACGCTCGGCGAATTAATGAGGAACAACGACAATTTCGAAGCGAAACCGGGCAGGTTGCTCTCGCTGTCGGGCAAGGTGCTTAAGGAAACCGGCGGCAAGCCGGTGGTGTATACGCTCAATGGCCAAAAAATCAAAGGAGATAGCTCTGCCGACAAGTCAGACAATGCGGCGGCCGGTGAGGACGAAAACGATGACGAGGCGGACGCAACCGAAGTCCCCGCCAATCTTGAGTCGATCAAGTTGCCGGCAAACGCGAAAATAACCGTGAAAAGCGGCAAGGACGTGACTGAGAAGCACACCGCCAAACGCACGATGATCCCGTTCAATGTCGTCATCAACGGTCACGGCGTCATCCAGAAGCTCAGGCAGGTCGGCAAAGAGGGCGCAAGCGAAATTTGGACCGGACAGACTTCCGGCGAAAAGGTGGACAAAAACGTCGTTGAAAAGCCGCAGGACCTTATCGTCGATACGTTCTCGCCCAAGCCCGCGAACCGCAAGGTCATCGCGCTGACGTTCGATGACGGTCCCAGCCAATACAGCGGACCGATTCTTGACATATTGAAACAGGAAGGTGTCAAGGCCACGTTCTTCGATATCGGCACCGGTGCGGCTGCATACCCGCAATTCGAGCAGCGTATGGTGGCCGAGGGGCATCAGGTGGCCAGCCATAGCAATACGCATCCCGATATGAAGAAGCTGAATCCCGACCAGCTACGCGCGGACATCACCCAAGGGTTCGCGAATATCAAGGCGGCCTCCGGGGTCAGTACCAAAATGCTGCGGGCGCCATACGGCAATTTCGGTGCGGATCAGTGGCGCTATACCAATGGGTTGATTGATTCCAACGTGATTTGGACGATTGATACCAAAGACTGGAAAATGCCTGGTGCCCCGGCGATCTCCAATGCCGCGCTTTCGAAGGCATACAATGGTGCCGTGATACTCATGCACGACGGCGGCGGCGACCGTACCGAGGATATCGCGGCACTGCCGGGGATCATCGACGGCCTTAAGGCACAGGGCTACGAGTTCGTCACCATCGACCAACTCATGGCGATGAATGGTCAATGACGGCTATCGGTCGTTGATGCGTCGCGGTGGAAGATTACGGATTGGTGTTTTCTATTGGACTTTGATTCGTTCGGTATTGATAATGCTACGATGGGCTTTGTTGTTGGGCCTTTGCAGCCCACATCGACAACGTATGGGTAAAAGAAAAGTTGCAGATTGTTACAAAATCTGTGTACTATATGTGTGCTAATGTTATGTTTTGTTAGGTTACGGCACAATAAGGAGCAAAAATGACAACTGTGTTGGTTACCGGAGGAGCCGGATATATCGGCACCCACACCGATGTTGAGCTGTTGAACAAAGGGTACGACGTCATCAGCGTCGACAACTACGTTAATTCGGTGCCGGAAGCGCTCGATCGCGTCAAGACGATCACTGGCAAGGAGGTCAAGCGTTACGACGGCGACGTGCGCGACGAGGAGCTGATGAACCGCATCTTCGAGGAGAACGACGTTGACTGGGTCATCCATTTCGCCGGCCTCAAGGCGGTGGGCGAGTCCGTCGCGAAGCCGATCGAGTACTACGACAACAACCTCACCGGTACGATGGTGCTGCTGAAGACCATGCGTGATCACAACGTCAAGAAGATCATCTTCTCCTCGTCCGCCACTGTTTACGGCAAGGCCGAGCACCTGCCGCTCACCGAGGAGAGCCCTGTCGGCGGTACTACCAACCCGTATGGCACCTCCAAGCTCTTCCAGGAGCAGATCCTGCGCGATGTCTACGTCGCCGACGATACCTGGACGATCGTGCTGCTGCGTTACTTCAACCCGGTCGGCGCCCACGCTTCCGGCCTTTTGGGCGAGGACCCGAAGGGCATTCCCGCCAACCTCACCCCGTACATCGCCAAGGTGGCGCTGGGCGAGCTCAAGGAAGTCCAGGTCTACGGCGACGATTATCCGACCCCGGACGGCACCGGCGTGCGCGACTACATCCACGTGGTCGACCTGGCCAAGGGGCACGTCGCGGTGATCGACAAGATCACCAAGCCCGGCGTCTACACCTACAATCTCGGTACCGGCCACGGCTACTCCGTTCTCGAGGTCATCAAGGCCTATGAGAAGGCCGCCGGCCACAAGATCCCCTACGTCATCAAGCCCCGTCGCCCTGGCGACATTGCGGCCTGCTACGCGGATTCCTCCAAGGCCGAGCGCGAGCTGGGTTGGAAGGCCGAGCTGGGCATCGACGAGATGGCTGCCTCCTCGCTGAACTGGCAGACCAAGAACCCGAAGGGCTTCCGCAAGGACTGATACTCACTTCGGTGGGATGTTTTGAGCTGTCCGTTTCTGCGGGATGTTCAAGCCATCGCTAAAAGATAAATACAATACTATAGGCGGCCAGTATCGTGAGTACTGGCCGCCTATTTGTATTTATTGTGTTGCTATTAGATATGAATTAAGAGAATTTACACTTTTGACAGGAACGGTAAATCAGAAATTGAAGTTTACTGGTAGGAACTATAATTTATATAGTAATTATAGGAAGTAAATGAAAATATTTCACCTCTATTTTATAGAAACTATAAATAAGCGTGTATCATGGTCGATATGTCTCAGCGTTATCCAACATTGGCCAGCATGTACCATGCCGACAGCTCGGCCAACATTAAATCCAATCATGAGCGGGCAGTAAGGCAAAGGCTTGAGGCTGATTCGACATTTCGCACTGGAATCATGGCTGATTCAGGTGAGTTGTTTGTAGCTGTGCCCAGACAAATGAGCGTCAAACTCGAATCCATTTTGGATGAAGAGCGGGATATCGCATTATTGTGGTCAAGACTTCCTGGCGTGATGCGGTGGAACTATATCTATAATTTCATCGCTGAAGAGCTGGTGGCTACTAATGAAATGGAAGGAGTCCACTCTACAAAGAAGGAAGCAGATCTTGCCGTGAAGTCTGCCAAGGCAATGGTGAATGCTTCTGAGGATTCGCGTGGGTCGGGATATAAGAAAGATAACAACGTTCGTTTTGGTGAGTTTGCGAAGCTCTATATGAATCTGACTGACGAGAAAACTGATTTGCCACAGACGCTTCAGGATTTGCGGATGATTTATGATCAGGCTGTGCAAGGCGAGATAGACGATAAAAATTTGCCAGACGGTGAGATATTCCGTAAAGAGGACGTTGAAATCACTGGTCCGCATGGCGTTGTGCATCGTGGTGTGGCAGGTGAGGCAAGGATAAGCTCAATGCTTACCAGCATGCTGTATCTTACGAATTCGGATGAGTTCCCGCGGGTTCTGAGCGCCATTGTCTCGCATTTCGTTTTCGAATATGTTCATCCGTTCTATGACGGTAATGGCAGAACAGGAAGATATCTGCTTGCCTTGTATTTGTGCAAGGCATTGGAATTACCTACTGTATTGTCTCTTGCAAGGATCATTGCCGAGAATAAAAACGTCTATTATAAGGCGTTCTCCGAGGCAGAGGATACGCTCAATGCGGGCGAGCTGACATCATTCGTCCTCACGATGCTGGACTTTATTTCGCAAGCTCAGCATAATCTTAATGATGCATTGACCGTTGAACTCAACCACGTCAGTCATGCAGACAAAATTTGCCAGATTATTACCAAGGAGCGGCATCTCAGCTCTCACGCCGATAATCTGCTCTTTAAAGTCATGCAGGAAGAGTTGTTTGATAATGAGAAAGGCTTTACCCTCGATGATGCAGCCGAGATGCTGAATCTATCGAAACAGAGTGCTCGGCGTTACTGTCGGGAATTGGAAAAGGAAGGCCTGATTGTTCGTGTCAGTAAGAAACCATTGCGTTTGTTGGCATCACCTGATTTGAGGGCAAGGATCTCTTCAGATGATTCGATGTAGCAGACAAGAATTAAAACAAGTACAAGGCAGTGACAATATCAACTGAGATCCTGTAACAGCGCTTTGCCTTGAATATCTAGTTCGAAAATGAATGGGGCCACATCGGTTAAGGTGTGGCCCCATTCATCGTTTCTAATAAGACGATTTAGTAGCTGTGAGCACTTTGCCAATGGGCGTAGGCGCCCTGCACGCCGCCGTAGCGGGCACAATAACCCCAGAACCACTTGAGCTGCGTCTGGTAGTTGGTGGCCCAGTCGCCGCCGGCGCTCGCCATCTTGCTGCCGGGCAATGCCTGTGGCAGGCCATAGGCGCCAGAAGGATTCTGTGCGTTGACGCGCCAGCCGGATTCGTGGCTGATGATGTAGACGGTGGCGGTGAAGTCGGCTTCGGAGCCGCCGGTGGAAAGCAGATAGTCATGCGCCCACTGCTGCATCTCGCCGACAGGGACGGTGGAACCGATATTCGCAGCAGCGCTGGAAACGGTCGAATTGGAGCCGGTGCCTACAAGGATGACCTTGTCGACAGGAGCTTGCTTGACGAATGAAGTAAACACGTTGGATGAGATGGTCTTGTCGCCGGCCTTGGTGACGAGGCTCGTGGTCTCCATCACACCTTCCTGGCCCTCGGACTGAACCTTCTGCTGGCCCTTGGGCAGATCGGACGTTTCCTTGGTTACGACGTTGAAACCAATGGGAGCGTCGGAAGTTTCGAGATTCGCGTCGGCACGTTCGATGGTGATGACGGTGGATTCGTTGACCTTTGCCTTGAGGTCGGGCTTGACGACGTCGCCGGTCTCCAAGGTGATGTCACCCTGATCGAGGACGGACTTGACGTCGGTGAAGTGTGAGCCGACCACGGCGCGGTTCTTGCCGTTGATCTTGACGGTGACGTAGGTGTCGCCGCTCTTGCCGCCGCGCAGGTCTTCACGATCCGTACCACGGGAGACGCTGAGCGCGTTGCTGTCGGTGGCCGAATACGAAGTGACACGGGTGAGGGAATCCTGCCGTGCATCATGGGAATGGACGGCGATTGCGCTGCCGCCCACTAATGCCACAACCGCTGCTGCGCCGGCCGCGATCTTCAGCCACTGGCGTTTGCTCAGCGACCTCAAGGTCTTGGTTTGCTTACGGTGGTTAGCCTTAGCCATTTGCCTTAAATGCTCCTAGGTAGTCCTACAGTTCCTGGCGCGTCAACAACATACGCGCCGTTCAACTCTCAACTCTTCAAATCTCTTTCGCACGTCTCTTGCGTGCGGGATGCAACGCCGCAACTTTCTCTATCCGCCGTGGCGGGTACATCACTACATCACAAAACAACCATAATTATAACGCATTGGTATGAAAAATCTTCCGAATCGGTGACAAAAAGGCCGGTATCGGCCACATGCCATTTTTGTATGACGTCTTGGAATCCCACTATTCCGGCGCTCAGGCAATGAATATGCCGATAGCCAAACACTGTCGGCTATCGGCATATCGCTTTGTAAGAACGAGGTTTGGAAATTGCCTAAGCGGTCAGACCGAAGTCCTCAAAGGCTTAAGCATTTCCCTAGTTCAGGTCTCAGGCGTTGGCACTTTCCTTGGCGTTGACATCAAGGGCGCGGGCCTGCTTGATGACCTCGTCAAGGTCGGAGGCGCGCAGTGCACCCGCCTGCTTGAAGATGATCTGTCCCTTCTTGGCGATCATCAGCGTGGGAACGGCCTGGATCTCGGCCGCCGTGGCAAGATCCTGGTTCTGGTCGATATCGACTTTGCCGAAGACGATGTCGGGGTTGGCCTCGCTGGCCTTTTCGTACACAGGTCCGAACGCCTTGCACGGGCCGCACCAGGTGGCCCAGAAGTCAACGAACACAAGGTCGTTGTTGGTGATGGTCTCTTCAAAGTTCTTTGCCGTCAAAGTCTGCGTTGCCATAATCATGGCTCCTTTCGTTTGTCCGCTGTATCGAATCCGGCTGCGATTGTCTGACGCCCGCGAATCCGATGTAATATCAAGTCTCGCAGTAAACCCCAACATTGGTAAGCCGGTGACGAAAAGGCCGGTCGTTTCGCGCATTCGTCACCCAGTAACACGATAATGGAGCCATGGCAGTCTTAAATGATGAAGTGCCCGACGAGGGCGATTTCGATGCTGGGCGTCGTCGTGGCGAGTTCGACGGCATCACGCCGGAGGACTTCGTGCGCGGAGGCAGCAATGGCAATCCTCCGGGTTGGCTTTCGCCGCATGATATCGACGAGGCACGCGCCAAGTTGCCTATCGTCTACGCCGAAGTGGTGCCGGTGCGCACCGACGAGATGGGCCGCGTTGCCGAGGTTGGCTCGCTTCTGCGCGTGCGTGACAGCGGTTCCGTGGAACGTACGCTGATTACCGGCCGTATCCTTTTCCATGAGACCATCCGCGAGGCCATCGCGCGCAATATTGCCAAGGATCTGGGCGACCTCGCCTTGCCGATCCTGCCGGCGAGCCTGCAGCCCTTCACGGTGGCGGAATTCTTCCCGACGCCCGGCATCTCCGAATTCTACGACCCGCGCCAGCACGCCATCGCGCTGTGCTACGTGGTCCAGATTTCCGGCGATTGCAAGCCGCTCGACCCGGCGTTGGACGTGGAGTGGTGTGATGTGGATAGCAAGCAGCTTGACACGTTCATCGCCCAGATGTCCGGCGGACACGGCCAGATCGTACGCCGTGCGCTGGCATGGGCCGGTGTAGGCGAATAGACGTCTGATAAAGCGGCAGCCGGCGACGTTGTTGGCGTCCGACATTTTTGGATGACGTCTTTGCTGGCTTGTGTTTGTTGATTTAAGCAGAAAATATTGCAAAGTAAAAAACTTGCGACTCCGATTCCGGGGTTCGGCAGGAAAGAACAGCATGAATATTCGCATTAATAACAAGGTCTATCGTTCCGGGGCAGGCGTTCCGCTGATTCTGCTGCATGCCTTTCCGGTGGACGCAAGGATGTGGAACGAGTGCGCCGCGAGCCTGATCAGGCTGGGCGATGAGCGCGGGGTGGCGCCGTTCCCGATTTGGGCACCGGATACGCCGGGTGCCGGCGATGCCTCGATTCCTGACGAGCAGACCACTGGAGCGGTTGCCGATGACGGCGCCTATGCCGAGGCGATGGACAAACTGGCCGAAGCCTACGTTTCCATGCTGCATATAACTGGCCATGAAAAGGCCGTTTGGGTAGGGCTTTCGATGGGCGGCTACATAGCGATGGATATTCAGCGGCTGTTTGCGCAAACCGTTGCAGGTCTGGCCTTGTGCGACACCACTACTATCGCGGATAGCCATGAGGCCCGCGCGAATCGGCTCAATATCGCGAAAACCTGCGAGGAGGACAACACCGTCGAACCGGTGATGCATTTTGCGCGTCCACAATCCGGTGATTCGACCGTGAAGCAAAGCCAGCAATTCCAAGACCTGCTAACCGGATGGATTCATGACCAGCGCCCCGAAGGTCTGGCTTGGCGCGAGCGCATGGCCGCCGGCCGCGTGGACACCACCGATCAGTTGGCGCACATTAGCGTTCCAGCGGCGATTGTCAGCGGGGAAAACGATCCTTCGAGTCCGCCCGAAAAGATGCGGCCGATTGCCGAGGCGATGACCGCTACGGACGTGGCGTTTACTGCGATTCCGGATTGCGGCCATTTCAGTGCCGTCGAACATCCCGATATCGTCGCGAATGCATTGCTCGACTTGGTCGAACGTGTACAGGCTGTCTGAATTATCGTAAGATAATTAATATCGAATAATAAATAAGGTATCAATCATTGCATCTGCTCGTTTTTCAGGAAATCCTGCCTTGATGTATCGGCGTAACGTAGGGATTGCAAGAAGCTGAGCGTATATAAAGAGGTTCAATATGGTCGCTTCGTTTTCATCGTTGGCATTGACGCAGGTCTTGCCGTTTCTGCCGTTGGCACAGGGTGACATCGACTATCAGACCGAGCGCAGAAGCAATCCGAATCTGATTGCCGAGGTACTGGGGCAGCCGGGTACGACGGTTGTTTTCGTGCGTGACGGACTTGTGGCGGTACCCGACGGACAGGCGGCGCGGGTCGATTATGAAACCGCGAAAATACGCTTGGCCGGTGTGCCGGGGGAATATGTCTTGCGTGCGCTTGCGGGGGAGTCTGGTGGCGAGTTGGATGGTTCACCAAGGCCGACGAACGAGAGTTCCTCGAAAGGCAATTATCAAGACGATTATGAATCCGTGAACCAAATTGCAGGCAAGCTTGGTCTTATTCCCATGTTCCTCGGCAGCTACGGCGTCGGCAGCGACCATCCTCAGGCCGTCGTGGCTCTGGATGTCTCAGGATTTGCGAACGGTGTGGGGGCTGATGTAGCCAATGGCAAATCTGATATCACGGCTGAAACCGTTGATGAAGGACGGGAATCGGTTACAGGCGGCGGTGCCCGTGAAACCACCGAAAAAAATACTGAACGTCGGCCTGGTTCCGCGTCGATTCCAAACAATAAGCCCATGCAAAACCATGTGCTTGAACGGGCCCTCGAACGTTTCGATTGGGTGTCGCTTTTGGGATTTGCGCCCCATGCTTCGGCCCGTGAGACAGGTCAGGCGACCACGGCGGTGGCATTGAGCAACTGGCATGCCAACCAGAAATACTGCCCGTGCTGCGGGTCGCCGGTGCGCCTGGCCATGTCGGGATGGGCCCAGCAGTGTGGCAACGAACGTTGCAAGGTCCATCATTCACTGCTTTTCCCGCGCATCGAACCGGCCGTCATCACCTCGATTGTCGACGGACAGGACCGGCTGCTACTCCAGCACAACAAGGCCTGGGCCAATCCGGGATTGTACTCGGTGTGCGCAGGGTTCGTCGAAGCGGGAGAAAACCTCGAACATGCCTGCAGACGCGAGGCGAGCGAAGAGGATGGGCTTGACTTGGGAGAAATCAAGTACCTTGGCTCCCAACCTTGGCCATTCCCAGCTTCACTGATGGTCGCGTTCAAGGCCCGTGCGCTCAGCATCGATGTCGACGTCGACAGGAGTGAAACCGTCGATGCCAGATTCTTCACCCGTGATGAATTTGCTGATGCCCTGACCAAAGGGCAGGTAGTGCAACCCGGTAAGGCGACCATCGCGCGGTACATGATCGAAGAGTGGTACGGACAGAAGCTGTAATGCGAAGAATCGGCGCGTCTGCCAAGAAAAATATTTAGATAGGCATCGATTAACTGTATGGGCGTTTCGTTTTTCGCTATATGGAAGATGGCCTTCGTTTATCGCTTTGGGCATTACCGCACGTCATATCTTTGGGATATTCTATTAATTCAGTACGCTGAGAAGGGTATCTGGAGGAAGTAATGGACAACATGATCAGTAGCGGTACTGAGCCGGAGGCGTTGACGGGCGAGTTCAGTCAAGCCGATATGGCGGCGCTCGGTGTTGGCGCCCATGCAAAACCTAAGCGGCATGCAAAGCGCCATCTTGGTGTTATCATCGCCGCTGTGGTGCTCGCAGTGCTTATCGTCGCGCTTGTGGCGTCGTTCTTTGGTGCCCGTATGTACTACAAAGACAAGGCTGCACCTGGAGTGCGTCTGGGAAATGTTGCCGTGGCAGGTCAGAATGCGGCTCAGCTCAAGCAGACTGTTGACCACGAAGTCCAGAACTCGAAGGTCATCATCACCGACGGGCAAGGCAAGAAAGCCACTGCCGGATTCAAGGACCTGGGCGTGAACGTCGATACCGACAAGACGGTGCAGGATCTGTTGGCCGCCAAGGGTAATGGCGCGTCTCGCGTTTCGCCATTCTCGAAGACCGATGTCAAACTGGTCGCGAGCGTCACCGATCTGCCTATTGACACCTACCTGACCAACACATTCGTGCAGGACGGCGATAAGGCCGTTCCTTCGAGTGTGGCGTATGATGGCAACGCAAAAAAATTCGTCGCCAATGCCGGGCACGGCGGCCGTTCACCGGAAATGAGCGGGGTCAAGAATTCCGTGAATACCCTGATTGCCGATCCGGGCCAGGTCAAGTCCGTCCAGATCAGCTACAAAACCATCGATGCTCCCGTCTCGCAAAGCAACGCGCAGTCCGCAGCCGATGCCGCCAACAAGCTGTTGGCCAATAAGATCGTCATCAACAACGGCGACGCCAGCAAGTTCGAGGTGTCCGCTACGCAACTGGCTTCCTGGATCAAGCCGAATGTCGACCTCGAAAAGGGAACCATCAAGCTCGACATCGACAAAACCGCCATCATCAATTACCTCAACGCCGAAATGCCCAAAGAGCTCAATCAGGACATGGTCAGCCAGCAGGACATCGTTGACAGTACGGGCAAGGTGTTGCTCACCATGACCAAGGGCGTCAACGGCGTCAAGGTCAAGGACGGCAGTGCAGTGGCCGATCAGGTCTACAGCGCCCTTTCCAACTCGCAACCCGCCACCATTCAGGCCGCGGCGGATGTCACCAAATTTGACGTGCAGCAACAGAAGCCGGAAATGCGCATCGTCGTCGACAGGTCGACACAGACCGCCACGGTCTTCAAGAACGACCAGCAGGTGCAGTCCTTCCCGGTGTGCACCGGCAAACCCGGATACGAGACGACGCCGGGAACCTACGTCATCAACATCCGTTACGACACACAGACCATGCGTGGGCCGGGCTATGTGACCCCGGGCGTGCAATGGGTCAGCTATTTCAACGGCGGACAGGGCTTCCACGGCGCTCCTTGGAACCCGACCGGCATCGGCACCGGTGACCCGGCCGGTCACGGATCGCATGGTTGCGTCAACATGAACGTCAACGACGCGAAATGGATCTACGACAATTGCCCACGCGGATCGCTGGTGCAGGTGGTCGGCAATCAGCCCAGTGCGCCGGTACGGTGAGTATCCGTATTCGATAAGCGGTTTTTATTAAGGCACTTTGTTCGGTTCTTTCGAGCAAGGTGTCTTTTATGTTGACTGTAGGGCTTGCGTAAATACGGGATTTTATTCGGAGGTAATCGTACTGGAACAAGCGGCAGGTGTCAGAAGACGATGGCAATGACGGCTACCGGAAGATATCGGATTTGAAGGATTTTGGCTTGTCTGAAATCGGTTTCGCGGCAAGCAAGACAAACGAGCACGCGATGCTGTAATCTGGCAGTATGAGCGAAAACAATAGCAATAATTTTGACCAGACCGACGAGAACGTAGTCGACGATTCCGTTGAGGCGGGCACGGTAAGCGGCAAACCGGCTTCCTTGGATGTGCCGGATCATCTGCAATATTCGGGTGACCACGTGTGGGTCGATGACGAGGAGGGACTGGCCGTCATCGGCATCACCGAGTACGCCACCTCGCAAATGGGTGAAATCGTCTACGTCGACCTGCCCGAGACGGACACCCCGGTGCGTGCCGGAGACGAGATCGTCGAAATGGAAAGCGCCAAAACCGTGCAGAACCTTATCGCACCGGTTGAAGGCACCGTCAAATACGTCAACCAAGCGGTTGCCGACGATCCGCAGGTCATCAACAATGACCCGTACGGCGAAGGCTGGATTCTCAAAATCGAAATGGATGACGACGAACCCGAGCTGATGGACGCCGAACAGTACGCCGCGATGGTCAAGCATGCGCAATGAAAGCTTTCGAGGATAGGGATTTGCGCCAGTCGGGATGCATGAAAGCGCTGGTGACAAATCCTCTGTGGACGGAACACGAAACGCAATAGGGCGTGGCATTCCGATGAACGCACCATCAGCAGACGACAGATGTACGTTTATAAGAACGCATAGGCATAATTAACTACGAGCGAACGGAGACAGATGGCACGCAGACGGATGAACCAGCGCGAGGCACCGCCACGGGCCGGCGACATGCCCACCGTGCCGATTCAGGTACACCGCGCCTCCACCTCGTTTGATTCTCCTTCCACCGAAATCAGACAGCCGAGGGTAAGCGGTCCTTGGGTCCAAGGCACGAGAAGGGCGATTACCCAGGGATTCGGCGCGTGGACCCGATTCTCGACCAAGTTGGTGCGCAAGTGGGGCTGGTACCCGAAGGTCGAACCATACGCGGGTTATGGCACCGACGATTATGCGCGGCTGGTCTGTCGAACAGTGATGGCGCCGGGCGGCTCCCGTTCCGGCGAACTGATGCGTGGCATCCGTGGCATGCTTGCGGTACCGGCGGCCGGAGTACGGGTCAAAATCGAGATTGATGGGGTGCCGGTCAACCAGGTGCAGATCGGGGTCTCCGAAGTCTATGATCCGTACGATTCATCAAGGAAAACCAGTTCCCAATATGCCATGTCCGACAGCGCCGGCTACCTCGACCTTGTTGCCGAACGGGGGAATACGCCGGGCATCCATCTGGTCTCGTATCAGGTGGCCAGACGCAGGAGGGTGACTTCCGAACTGTTCGTGGTGCCTGCCGGCGCGAAAGTGGGCATCATCACCGACGTCGACGACACCATCATGGTCACGCAGGCGCCAAGCCCGGTGAAGGCCGCCTACAACCTGCTGCTGCTCAACCCCAAAAAACGCAGCACCGTGCCCGGAATGAGCGCCCTGTTCACCAGGCTGGCCGATATGATGCCGGATGCGCCGTTCTTCTATCTGTCGACCTCGCCGTGGAACGTCGAAAGCTCGATCCGTAATTTCATCGCCGAACAAGGCTATCCTGCCGGTCCGCTGCTGTTGCGTGACCTTGACCCACGGCCAAAAACCTTCATTCCTTCCGGAGTCGAGCACAAACTCGAGTTCGCCGAGCAGCTGATGGAGGATTTCCCGGATATGAAGTTCATCCTCATCGGCGATGACGGGCAGAAAGATCCGGTGACCTACGCCACCATCGCACGTCGTCATCCCGGTCGTGTGCTGGCCATCGCCATCCGCGAGTTGAGCCCGCACGAGTCTTCGGCTTTGGCCGAGGTCGCGGGGCTGACGGCCACCCAGCCGATGCCGGTCACCGATGTGCCTGTCTTCACCGGTACCACGGGCGCGAACATCATGAAAACGATGCTGCCGTATCTGCGCAACGAGCTGGGGATCAAATAGGTCGATACGACAGTCGGCACTTGCCGTAATTCGCTCGCTGAGTATAGTCTTGATGCTTATGATTGACGAAACGAACCCCATGACGACGTCCCCGCAAACCAGTGCAATTCCGCCTGTTCCGCAGGCCAAGTGCGAGCCGCACGCACGCACGGCGCACGGCGACACCTTCGTCGACCCCTACGAGTGGATGCGTGACAAGAACTCACCGGAGCTGCAGCGGTTCGTGCGTGAGGAAAATGAGTATTACAAGGCGCGTGCGGCCGGTTTCGACGGCTTGAAGCACAAGCTTTTCGAAGAGCTCAAGTCGCGCGTCGACGAGACGGATATGTCATTGCCGACACGAATGGATGGGTATTGGTATTTCGTAAGGACCCAGGAAGGCCTGCAATATGGCGTGCAATGCCGCCTGCCGATTGCCGGTCCCGATGATTGGGATCCGCCGCAAATCAGCGCGGACGATGCACCTGGCTCGATGCCGGGGGAGCAGGTCGTCTTTGACCCGAACATTGAGGCGAAAGGTCATGACTTCTTCCGTCTGGGCGGGCTTGACCTGACCCGTGACGGGCGCTGGTTGCTCTACGGTGTCGACACTGCCGGCAGCGAACGTTATGATTACCGCATCCGCAGCCTTGAAGACGGCCATGAACTGCCTGAAGTGTTCAAGGGCATTTCGGAAGCGTGTTTCACCCCTGACGGCAAGTGGGTGTTCTATACCGTGCTTGACCCTTCATGGCGGCCGTATGCGGTTCGCCGGCACCAGGTCGGTACGCCGGTTGACGATGACGTCGAAGTCTTCCGTGATGACGATGAGCGGTTCTGGGTCGGTGTGGGGATGAGCTTTGATGAGCGTAACGTGGTCATCGGTTCCTCGTCCAAAACCACCAGCGAAGTGCTGATGCTGCCGGTGGACCAGCCGGAAGGTGAATTCCGCGCCTTCATCCCGCGGCGGGAAGGCGTTGAATACGATGTCAGTTTCGCGCGGTTCGAGGGCGGTGGCGTCGGCGGGGGCGATGTTCCATTGGCTTTGGTCTATCACAACGCGAGAAACCCCAATTTCGAAGTGGATGTGCTCGATCTTAAGTTGCATGAGCCACCATATCAACTTGGCGAAGGAGTGGTTGTCGCGCAAGGGTCGCCTTATGGCTGCGAACACGGCAATCTTGTGGAAACGGGAGCTTCCGGCAAGCGTGTGGATACTCCTTATTGGAGTATAGCGAACCCGACCATATTGCAAGGCTCCCGTGGGCTTGGTATCGAAGGTATCGCAATGTATCGCAACTTTGTGGTGCTGAGCTATCGCAAGGACAGCCTGCCGCATGTTGCGGTGATGACCAAGAACGAAGCGTTGGAGGACTTCCTGGCACACCGGCCTTGGCGGTTTCGTGAGCTGAAACCGGACATCGGCGGCACAGACGAACGGCGAAATGGACTTGACAATGAAACGAATTCGCAAGAAGCCGAAGATTCCGGGAATAGCAGTTCGTATGACAATGTGAAGTCCATGCGGGACATCCATGATGGCAGCACGTCTGATGACGAACATCTGTACTCTATCGGGGCGGGCGGCAACCCGTCCTACGACGTGCCGCGCATGCGCTATTCGTTCTCGAGCTATACACAACCTGGCCAGCTGCGCGAGCTTGACGTGGCCACCGGTGCAAGCAGGTTGCTGAAGCGTGCGAAGGTGCATGGCGGGTTCAATGCTGTCGATTACCGCGAGCGGCGCATCTGGGTGCGGGTTCGCGACGGCGAGCTGGTGCCGGTTTCGCTGGTCTGGAGGCCGGATCGTTGCGAGTCCATGACGGCTCTGGATGACGATTTGAGCGGCCTCGATATGCTGGATGCTGCGGATGATCCTATGCCCTCACCGATGCCGTCTGATTCTGTTTCGGCTGGCAATGGCGTATCGAATCGAAACGGTGATGTGCGAGGCGACGCAACTGAGGCGAGCGCCGCGATTGCCGATGCGCGGAACCCGGCCCTGGGCAACGTCACTGAGACGGGTGTAGTGGGCGACGTACTCGCCCCGGCATTGGGCAATGCTTCACAACAAGGCAATGGTGGGCTTTGCGCCGGTGGCCCGATGTTCATTACCGGTTACGGCGCCTACGAGTCCAACAACGATCCTGGCTTCTCGGTGGCGCGCGTGAGCATGCTCGACCGTGGCGTGCTCTATGCCGTGGTGCACGTGCGTGGTGGTGGCGAGATGGGCCGCGCGTGGTACGAACAGGGGCGAAGGCTCAACAAACGTCATACGTTTGAGGATTTTGTCGATGCCACCAAAGCCTTGCAGCAGGTCGGACTGGCCGACCCCGAACGTACGGTTGCCAATGGCGGTTCGGCCGGCGGCCTGTTGATGGGGGCTGTGGCGAATATAGCTCCGCAATGTTACGCGGGAATTGAAGCCGATGTGCCATTCGTGGACGCGCTCACCTCGATCCTCGACCCGTCGCTGCCGTTGACGGTCACGGAATGGGACGAGTGGGGCGACCCTCTTCACGACAAGACCGTTTACGAGTATATGAAATCGTATTCTCCCTACGAAAACGCGCCGTTCGGGCATTGGCAGGGAGATGAGCAACCTCAGCAGCCGTTGCAGAATCAGAGCGCGGCAAATCAGAAAACCGAAAACCGAGACGCCGGTGACCATGTTTCTGATGACCATGTCTCTGACAATCATGCTTCTGATAATGCTGCCGTGTGGTACCCGAAGATTTTCGCCACCACCTCGCTCAACGACACCCGCGTGCTCTATGTGGAACCGCTCAAATGGATTGCGCGTCTGCAATCGCAGGGCGTGGACGCCATCGCTCGCATCGAGGTCGAAGCCGGCCATGGCGGGACATCCGGCCGTTACAAGCAGTGGCAGGAAGTCAGCGACGAAAACGCCTGGTGTCTCAACGTGATGGGAATTGACCGCTGAGTTGTTTTTCAGAGTGGTCCAGAGTCCTGCCCATGGTTCTC
Source organism: Bifidobacterium sp. ESL0745 (assembly GCF_029433335.1). Lineage (NCBI taxonomy): Bacteria > Bacillati > Actinomycetota > Actinomycetes > Bifidobacteriales > Bifidobacteriaceae > Bifidobacterium > Bifidobacterium sp. ESL0745. The sequence continues at coordinate 1,410,503 of NZ_JAQTHX010000001.1, read as the reverse complement.
GACGCTGCACTTCATGATAAAAGTTGAATATTTGGCTCTCTTGGTGCACCAAGAGAGCCAAAATAATGAGATTGAGCGTTAATTGTTGCGAAAATGGCTTTCTTGGTGCACCAAGACGCCCGAAATGATGAGATTGGGTGGTCAATCGTCGTGAAATGAGGGTCTTGGCGCGCCAAGAACCGTCGAATAAGCGAGAAGGGCGAGAAAGGACGTTCATTTTCCAGATCGAAATCAAAATAATGGATAGCGTCTAATCCGGAATTATCGTCACAGCCATGTTGCGAGACTGTTATTTTGCGTTGACTTTGTTTTCGTGATGATGGACGTGGACCTTCAACCATTCGAAGAGATGGCTTTCGCCGCGCGGCTTCGGCTGGAAGTATTGGCCGTCCTTGGTGAAGCAGCGGTGGTAGATCAACAGCATGATCATCGTGTCGCCAAGCAAGGTCAGCGCGCTGATAATGGCAAGTATCACGAACTGATATTTCGCGGCTTCCAGCGGATTGCCGCCGGCCATGATCTGCCCGGACATCATTCCGGGAATCAGCACGATGCCGCTTGAGGCGAGGCTTGAGATTGTGGGCACCAGACCCAAACGTATCGCTTCCATAATCGACGGGCGCGCGGCCTCGAACGGGGTGGCGCCGAGGCTCAGGTAGGCTTCGACCTCGTAACGCCGGTTCTCCATGTCGGAGAAGAAACGGCTCATCGCCACCGCCACGGCGGAAACGAGGTTGCCCAGAAGCATGCCGGCCATCGGTACCAGCACCTGCGGCGAATACCAGGTGTCCGGCTTGATGATGAGTTCGGTGGCCACGGAGACCATGAAGGTCGCGGTGACGGCGAGTGTCAGGAGCACCGGCAACGCAAGCCCGTGGGGGATGTTCGACGTGCGGGTCAGGGTGATTTCGACGGCGGCGAGAATCATTACGGCGATCACGGCGATCACGAACCATGGGTTGTTGGCGGTGATGATATACGTAATGATGAAACCCATCACCATCAACTGAACGAACGAGCGTATAGCGGCCCAGATGAGCTTGCCGCCGACGTCCAACTTGAGCAGATAGGCGACCAGCGCGGAAACCGCCACCAGAACCAGCGTGACCGTAAGCCCGAGCGCGTCGATGGTATAAACGCCCTGATGTGCGGTGACGGCCGTGGTGATGGTGCCGGAAGTGATTGAAGCCGTGGGGAATGTTGGAATCATCATTGTGTCTCTCCTCCTTGGCAAGTTTGGCAAGGTTTTGTGTCAAGACAATTCTGCCGAGCTCGTTGTCCGCTGAGCGTGTGGCCGGAAAGAATTGCCGTCATGGCTGCTTTCTCCGTCTGCTGTTTTGTGGTGAAACGCCTTTGAAGGGTTTGCCGTCCGTCAATAATGTGGCTTGCAGAAATCATCGTCATTATTTCTGCCTCTCTCCGTCGTTGCCTTGCGGTGCCGTGATCTCGCTCAACACCCCGTCTGCGAGTTGCAGAGTGCGCACGGCCAGACCGTCGGAACCGTGGTGGCGAACACGAAGGATAATCATCCCGTTTTGAGAGCACTGATGCAGCATGTACGAGACAAGCTCCGCGCTCGCCTCATCCAAGCCGGCGTCCACCTCGTCGCAAAGCAGTACTTCGGGGTTGGTCAGCACGCTTCGCAACAGGCAGACCCGCGCCTGCTGGCCTACCGAAAGGTCCTGCGCCGGCCGGTCGAGCTCCACATCGCGAAGTCCCAGTTCGTCAAGGCTTTTGCGGATGTCGGCATCGGCCGGTGCCGTAACGTTTCCGCTTTGTGCCGTGGCTTTTTTGAATACCAGCAGCGTGAACGGGAAATAAATCGCATCACGTACCGAACCCGAACCGAGCGTGGGCCGTTGCGGCAGATACATCACCTTCCGTCTCCACAATTGCGGTGTCGTCTGGCTGTATTTTTCGTCGTCAATGCTCATTTTCCCGTGGCCGTAAGGGTTCAATGCGGCCAGAGTGGTGAGCAGCATGCTTTTGCCGGAACCGGAAGGACCTACGAGATCCACGATCTCGCCGGTGTTTAGGCTGATTGACAAGCCGGAAAAGATTTGTTTTTCACCACCGGTGTCGTGCGCATCCGGCACTGCGCAAGCCAAATCACTGGCTTCGAATTCCATGATTCCTCCGCCCTTCACCCTTGTCGGTTTCGTGCCGACCCAAACCTGCCCCAAGCATACCAACGTTTCGTATATACGTAGACAGGCAGTTCATGCTTTCGGAGTTGGTTTGAAAGGGAATGTATGCGGATGCTTTTAGCGGTGCGAAAATCGCGAGATCGAGTGTCAATTGTTGCGAAATCAGGGGTTCTTGGTGCGCCAAGAGGGTCAAAATCGCAAGATTGGGTGGGGATTGTTGCAAAAATGGCCCTCTTGGCGCGCCAAGTAGGCCAAAATAATGAGATTGAGGGGTCAATTGTCGTTAAAAGGGGTTCTTGGTGCGCCAAGAGGTCTATAAATGGAGGAATGAAGACGGGAAGAATGTCCATTTACCGGACCGAATAGTGGACAGTGCCGAATTCGGGACTAATCTCGCGGCTATGAACACTAAAAAGACATATCATATCGCCGTCATCCCCGGTGACGGCATCGGCAAGGAAATCATTCCGCCGGCACAAGAGGTCATGGAGAAGGCTACGCAAGGCGTGGCCGACTTCGAGTACGAGGAATTCGATCTTGGCTCCCAACGTTATGTGCGTGATGGGGCGGTGCTGCCCGACGAGGATCTCGAGCGAATCAAGAAGACCGACGCCATTCTGCTGGGGGCCATCGGCGACCCTCGGCTCGATGTACCGGCCGGCTTGCTTGAGCGCGGTTTGTTGTTGAAGCTGCGTTTCGATCTCGACCAATACGTCAACCTGCGCCCGTCCAAGCTGTACAAGGGCGTCGAATCCCCGCTGAAGAATCCCGGTGATATCGATTTCGTCGTGGTACGCGAAGGCACTGAAGGCCTCTACTGTGGCGCCGGCGGCGACATCCGCAAGGGCACCAAGCATGAGGTGGCCACCGAGGTCAGCCTCAACACCGCTTACGGCGTCGGGCGCGTGGTACGCTACGCCTTCGACCTGGCGATGAAGCGCAAGAAGCACGTCACCCTCGTTCACAAGAAGAACGTGCTGATCAACGCGGGCGACATGTGGCAGCGCATCGTCGACGAAGTGGGCAGGGAATACCCCGAGGTCAGCCACGACTACCTGCACATCGACGCGACCACCATCTTCATGGTCACCGATCCGAGCCGCTTTGACGTCATCCTGACCGACAACCTCTTCGGCGACATCATCACCGACGAGGCTGGTGCCGTGGTCGGCGGCGTCGGCTATTCCGCGTCAGGCTGCATCAACGCGAGCAATGAATACCCCTCGATGTTCGAGCCCATCCACGGCTCTGCTCCCGACATCGCGGGCAAGGGCATCGCCAATCCGACCGCCACCATCCTCTCCACCGCGATGCTGCTGCGTCACCTCGGCATGGACGAGCCGGCCAAACATATCGAAGATGTCGTCGAGTCCGATATCGCCGAAAACGCGCAGAAGCAGCGCACCACGGCCGAAGTCGGACGCGGCATTCTGGCAAGGCTGTAGGTCTCGGGACCATCGTGAACTGACTTAAGCCATTAGTAGGTGTCATTAGTAGGTGTTTAAGCCTGCTTCATGAATCGGGTGTCCTCCATGACGGAAGACACCCGATCCATATTTCCGCCTGCACTGCTGCTCATTTATTTTCAGTCAATTTTCAGCATTTTTGCATAGCCGAATCAATCGTTTGGACTACGCTTAAGAGCATGAACAATGCATCAGATCCCCAAGGCAGGCCGTCCGAGTCGCAATCTTCGCAGGGTTCCTACAACCCGCAGGGGCAGTACCAGGCGTCTTACGGACAGTACCAGGAGCAGGGTCAGGGCTATGGCTCAGGCAGTGGTGGACAGCCAGATTACGGTCAAAACGGTGCCGAGCAGCACCATGTGCAGCCTGATTATGGCCAGTTCGGCCAGTCCCAGCAGCAGCCGGCTTATGGTCAGTCCCAGTATGGTCAGCCCAATTACAGCCAATCGGGTTACTCCCAACAGGAATCTGAACAGTCGAGTTATCGCCAATCCGGTTACGCCCAGTCTCAGTATGGTCAGCCCGGCCAGACGGGGTATGAGTATTGGTCCAACTACTACCAGCCATATTCCGGTCAGCCCGGCTATCCGCAGGGCCAGCCGTATGCTCCGCAATATGGCCAGTCCCGGTTCCTGCCGTATGGCTATCAGCCCCGCAACAAGATCGCGGCAGGGTTTTTGGGGATTTTCCTGGGATGCCTCGGCGTCCACAATTTCTACCTCGGTTTTTATGGTAAAGCCGTGGCTCAGCTGTTGCTTACCTTGCTCGGATGGCCTTTCCTGGGGTTGGGACCCATCGCGTCCTTCATCTGGGGTCTTATCGAAGGCGTGCTCATTTTGAGCTCGAACTATGGTTCGCCTTGGCACCGGGATGCCAAAGGCGTCGAACTGCGCGAATGACGCCGTTCATCATCCGCCTGCCCGCTCTGGTCGGGTAGGCGGATACCCATGATGTTTTGATTGCGGTGCCCGCAACGTTTTGTGACGCTGTTCGCACCGCGTTTTGATATGGTGATGTTATGCGTGGCGAATACAAGACCCCCGGCGGCAAATTGGTCGGAGTCGACGTGGTGGTCGACGCAGGCGGCAACCCCGTGTCCTGCGCCATTGACGGCGATTTCTTCGTTCTTGGCGAGGATGATGCCGCTCACGTCATGCTCGCGGATATCGGTCGTGCCTTGATTGGCGGCAATCCATTGGCACCGGTGTTTCGGGCGTACCCCACGGTGCAATTGGTGGGTGTCGATGGCGTTGCGATATCCACGGCCTTTAAGCGTGCGCTGCGGCAGGGAACGAACGGTTCTTCAAACGAAACGGGCCGTTCAATTTCCGCAAATGTTGGGGCGCTTGACGTTTCAGACATATTGACGTCAAATAATGACGCTTTTCATCAACGCTGTCGAAAGCGTTGGAGTCTGTTGCGCCCGGTCGTGGTGCGTGACATCGCCCGTAATCCAGCCGAGCAAATGGATGTCGACGATCGTTGGGGCAGACAGGTCGCCTCCGGCAAGAGGTCTGCGACACTGCGGTTCTGGCGATGGGGCGGGCCGGCCGTGGTAGTCGGCAGATTTCAGTCGATCGCAAGTGAAGTGAATGTTGAAACCGCGCGGCGCGAGGGCTTTGACGTCGTCCGCCGCAGCACCGGCGGGGGCGCGATGTTCGTCGAACCAGGTAAGGCGATCACCTACTCGCTCTATGCGACGAAGGGCTTTGTCAAAGGGCTCAGCGTCGATGAATCGTTCCGTCTTTGCGACCAGTGGCTGCTCGATGCGTTGCGCGGATTGGGCATAGACGCGTTCTTCAGCGGGACGAACGATGTCTCCTGTGCGCAAGGCAAGATCGCCGGGGCGGCACAGCGCTATTTTTCGCCGGAAAACGGCGGTCCTGGAGCCCTTTTGCACCATGTCACCATGGCCTATGACATCGACCAGGAAAAGATGGCGAGAATACTCAAGACCTCTTCGGAAAAGATGCGGGACAAGTCCGTCAAATCGGCCGTCAAACGTGTCGCACCCCTCAAACGGCAAACGCAAATGGGGTTTGAAGCGCTTTGTGCCTACCTCGAAACCCAAGTCGAGCTGAGCTACAATTAGGAAAGCGAGTTTTTTTAAGGGTCGGCCAGTTAAAGGGCAATGAATTTCTGGTGGCGACACAGTCAATATTTGGAGGTGCGATCTCGTGGCTAGTCCGAATGGGGTAAGTGAAGCGGACAATGAACTTCTGCAGACGGCATTGTTCAAGCATGTCTCCCACGCCGATGCAGAGGAGCTCATGCCTTACATGAAGCGCGCGGAATTCGAGAAGGGTGACTACATCTTCCACGAAGGTTCCACCGATCAGCGCATGTATCTGCTCGAACGCGGCAAGGTGAAGCTCACGCGTGAGGCCAGCGACAATCGGGTGCAGCTTCTGAGCATCCATACCCGTGGCGAGATTTTGGGCGAGATTCCTGTTTTCGACCCGGCAGGTGGGCCGCGCACGGCCTCGGCCATTGCGATGAACAACGGAACGCAGGTCGGCTGGCTTGAGCACGACGTCCTCTTTTCATGGCTCAACAAGCATCCGCGCGTGGCTGTGGACATGCTGCAGGTGATGGCCAACCGCATGCGTGCCAACAACGAGCAGATTTCCGATTTGGTGTTTATGGATGTTCCCGCGCGTCTGGCCAAGACGCTGCTCGACCTTGCATCACGTTTCGGCGAGCCCGTCGAATCCGGGGTGAAGGTGCCGCACGACTTGACGCAAGAGGAGATGGCCCAGCTGGTCGGTTCTTCGCGCGAGACTGTGAACAAGGCGCTGATGGACTTCGCCAACCGCGGTTGGATCGCCCGTGAGGGACGTTCGATCATCATCTACCAGCCGGGGGCGTTGATTCGTCGCTCGCGTCACTGATTATCACACCGTATTAATTGTTGCGGTTCGGGGCTTTGTGGCTCCGGACCGCAAATTGTTATGGGAACATATCATTTTCGGATTGTTCCCCGCATCCTTTCAGACTCTCCGGGGCGTGTACGCAGTGGGCGATAACCCTACGCAATTGGCCGTTTCGGTAGAGGCGATATCCTAGAATGACACCATGCCTCAAATGAAGAACAACCTTACTGCGCGACGTGTCATCGCTCTGTTGCTGACCTACGTGACCCTCTGCATCGCCGGCGGCGTGGTTGGTGGCATGTTCTTCATCCCCGGCGTGCTCGGTCTCAATGGCGTCGCCCGTACCGTGGCGCCGTCGCTTAAGGTGGAAGACATCGATTTCGACGTCACCAGCCTTCCGCAGAAATCCACCATCTACGCTTCTGACGGCAAAACCGTCATCGCTTCCTTCTATGCGCAGAACCGTACGGTGGTGCCGTTGCGTGAGGTCTCGCAGCCGATGCAGCAGGCTGTGGTCGCCCGTGAAGACCGCCGATTCTTCGAACATTCCGGCGTCGACATGCAGGGTGTGCTCCGAGCCTTCGTGCAGACCTTCATCAAGCACGGCGATACCCAGGGCGGTTCGTCGTTGACCCAGCAGTATGTCAAGAACGTGCTGCTTATCCAGGCCAAGGAAAAGAACGATCCGATCGCCGAATACCACGCCTCGGAAGACACCATCGCCCGAAAGATACGTGAGATGCTGATCGCGGTGCAGATGGAGAAGCAATATTCGAAGCCTGAGATTCTGCAGGGCTATCTCAACATCGCTCAGTTCGGGCGCAACAATCTTTATGGTGTGGAGACCGCCGCAAAGCGATACTTCAACGTTTCCGCTGCCGACCTCAACATCGGGCAGGCGGCCACCATCGCGGCCATCACCAAGAACCCTTCGCGTTATGATCCTTCGGTGCCGGAGAACCAACCGGAGGCACAGAACCAACGCAACATCGTGCTCGACCTGATGCTGCAGCAGCATTTCATCTCGCAGGCCGACCACGACAAGTTCCGCACCCAGCCCATCGCGCAGACGCTCAACCTCCAGGCAAATTCCACACAGGTGGGTTGCCAGGTCGCCGGCGACGCCGGATTCTTCTGCGACTATGCCACCAAGCAGATCCTCAATTCCAAGGAATTCGGCAAGACCGCCAGAGACCGTACCAAGTTGCTCAACGAGGGCGGCCTCAACATCTACACCACGATGGACGTGCACGCCAACGCCGATGCCATGCAGACCGCGCGTGACACGATCCCCGTCAATGACCCGAGCGGGTTCGAGGTGACGATAGCGGCCATCAAGCCCGGCACCGGCGAGGTACTTGGTTTCGGCATCAACCGTACGTATGACCCGACCGCTGACGCGAAAAACGATTCGACGCACACGGCCATCAATTACGCAGTTGACGAGAAGGACGGCGGCGGCGGGGGCTGGGGCGTCGGTTCGACGTGGAAGCCCATCAACATGGTGGCGTGGATGCAGCAGGGGCGTTCCATCACCGATATCATGCATCCCAGGGGATTCTACCCGAAGCACTCGTTCGCCTGCCCGGGGTATACCGGTACGGACAGCGGTTGGCCGGTGCACAACTCGGAAGGTGGCCCGGGAGGCGCGGAATCTGTGCTTGACGGCCTTGTTCACTCCCACAACACCACGCAGGCGGCCATGGCCGAACAGATCGGGATGTGCCCAATCATCGATGCGGCCAAGACCATGGGCTATCACAATTCTCCGATCAATGACAATACGCTCGCTTCCAAAACCTGGGCAGGCCCTATCATCATCGGCTCTGTCGCGGCTTCGCCGCTGACGATGGCCAACGTCTACGCCACCATCGCCGCCAATGGTGTCGAATGCACGCCGATTGCCCTGAAGAAGGTCGTCTCCAAGCAAGGCAAGTCCTTGAAGGTACCCAGCGCCAACTGCCATCAGGCCATCGACCCCGCCATCGCCCAGACCACGGCCTACGCGATGAATCAGGGTGTGGTGCGTTCCGACGGCCAGGCCAAGCTTGCGCAGCTCGACAACGGTCGCAAGACGTTCGCCAAAACAGGCACCAACGAGCAGACACGTATGCTCACCTCCGGATTCGTGCCCAACCAGGTGGCGGCGTTCGTTTCGGTGGGCAACGCGGAACACGATGTGTACTTCGACAACAAGACCCTCAACGGTCAGTACCACAACTATTGGTATGGCTCCTACATCGCCACTCCGGCGTGGAAGGAGTTCATGAACAAGTATCTTGCCGATGCGAACATCCCCATCGACAACAACTACGGCACCCCCGACCCGAAGTACATGGGCGGAGCCAGTGCTTCCACTTCCACCGATGACGCCAACCAGGCGAGCACGGGAGGCAACCGCAGCAATAACAGCACGCAGGGCTTCGAGCAGGAGCAAACACAAGCCCAAGGACAGACACAGGCTCAGCCGCAAACACAAGCTGAGCCGCAGGGCCAGACGCAGCCGCAGAGCCAACAGGGAACAACCAGCAGCGTTCAGCCACAGGCTCCGACCACTGGGGGGCAGTGAGAAAAGTAAAAAGCCTGGACCTTTGCAAATCTTGTAAGTCTGAATTTCCAGTTGTTTTGGCTGATGAAAAGCAGTGCTGTTTGCTTGTGATTCGTTCGTGAATCTGCGTTGTACTGGACATGAAACCCGGCGACTTCGGTCGTCGGGTTTTTGTTAGGTTTTGATAAGTACACCGAATGAAACGCTCACGAGAGTTTGTTTTGTGCTCTTATTTGTGCGATAATGTTCGTATGATTTCTTCACAGCGTCAGCATCTGATTTTGAGCCGGTTGCGTACCCGAGGCGCGGTGCGCATCACCGCGCTTTCCAAGGAGCTCGGCGTCTCTGCCATGACGGTGCGCCGCGATATCGCCGACCTCGCCGACAAAGGTCTGCTCAAGCGCGTCCACGGCGGCGCGGTGACGACGAGCACGCTTTTGAGCGAACCGTTGTTCTCCGTCAAATCGCAGATGGACATCGGGCTCAAGGATTCGATCGCCCAGGAAGCCGTCAAATACGTTTCACCCGGCGATGTCATCGCCATCGGCGGCGGCACCACGGCCTATATCTTCGCCCAGCATCTGCTGGAAAGCCAGCGCGCGAGCAATATCACCATCCTCACCAACTCGATTCCCGTGGCCGAACTGGTACAGGCCCTCGAATCGAAGGACGTCGAGGTCATCGTCACCGGCGGCGTGATCACCCGTTCGAACTCGCTGGTCGGCCCGATTTCCGACAAGGTCATCGAATCCCTGCGTGTCAACACCGTGTTTCTCGGCACCCATTCGGTCTCCATACCGCGCGGCTTCCTCATGCCCAACTCGCTTGAGGCCGCCACGGACATGGCGATGATGGACATCGCCGACAAGACGGTGATCCTCACGGACCACACCAAGTGGAGCTGCACCTCGCTTTCGCTTTTTGCACGATTCGACCAGGTCGACACCCTCATCACCGACAGCGGGCTCGACCCGACCTCGGCCGAACAGACGCGCAAACTGGTCAATCACCTGGTGCTGACCAAAGGTCCCGGCCAGATCGAGGACTGAACGGCAGAACGCGCGGCAATGATCTGACAAACAATTACCAATAATCAAGTGCCAGCGGCCAAACACAACGAAAAACCGGAGTGTAAAGGGACGGGTGGCATACCCACTACAAAGGAAACAGCAATGAAGCAGCAGGAATTCAAGTATTACCATCCTTCGGACTATGCGTCGAAGCATATTCGTATCACGCCGACGACACTGGCGGACGGGCGTGACTTTTTCTATCTGGACGACGATCCCGAATACGTTTCTGGCGCCAAAACCCGTGAGCTCAAAGACCCGCGCCCGCTGGCCGATCGGTTCGCCCCGCACCTTGCCGCCGACGGGCATGAGGTGCCGTACGCCGAGCCGATCATGCGCCGTGATCCGTTGACGGGCGAATGGATCCCGATGGCGGCGGCCCGCATGAACCGGCCGATCACCGCCGGCCCAGGAGCCACAGCCAAAGGCAATCCGCTCGCCGCCCGCAAGCCCGGCGACCCGTATCAGGACGGGGAAGTGCCTGATACCGATTACGACGTGGTCATTTTCGAAAACCGGTTCCCCTCGATGGTTCAGGTACCCGGCGTGCCGAATGTGGTCACCGACGTTGACGGCAATCCGCTCTGGGAGCAGCGGCCTGCGTCCGGACGCTGCGAGGTCATCTGCTTCGACCCGAACGAAAACGGGCTGCCTGCCGATCTACCGGTTTCTCGCCTGCGTACGGTGGTGGAGGCGTGGGCCTTCCGCACCGCTGAAATCTCGCATATGGACGGCATCGAGCAGATCTTCCCCTTCGAGAACCACGGCGCGGAAATCGGCGTTTCACTGGCCCATCCGCACGGCCAGGTCTATTGCTACCCGTTCATCCCGCCGAAGATGGAAACCGAACTTCAGCACACGCAGGCCTACCACGAAAAGAACGGCGGCAACCTGCTGCGCGACATCATGAACGGCGAACTTGAGGCCGGAACGCGCGTGGTGATGCGCAATTCCAGCTGGATAGCCTACGTTCCGGCCGCCGCACGCTGGCCGTTGGAGGTTCATGTCGCTCCGGTGCGTGACGTGCTCACGATTGACGAACTGAACGATCAGGAACGCTGGGATCTGGCCTCGATGTATTCGCATCTGCTGCGCCGCGGCAACGCCTTCTTCGACAAGGGCGACGGCAAGGGTATGGATCTGCCATACATCTCGGCCTGGCATCAGGCCCCTATCCACGACAAGCGCCGCGAGAACTACCGGCTCAACCTCCAGTTCTTCTCCTTCCGTCGCGCCACCAACAAAATCAAGTATCTGGCCGGTTCCGAGTCGGGCATGGCCGCTTGGGTTTCTGACACGACGCCGGAGCGCATCGCCGCCCGCTTCCAGGAGCTCGGCCCGATCGACATCGATTGACTTTTCACCGCCGCATCATCAACACACGTATTTCATGGAGGAAATCAAATGAGCAAAAGCATCAGAGACGTTCAATATCTTGAGCCATTGAGTGCCAAGGAGGCTGTCGGCGAAGTTGCCGAACTGTTCGTAGATACATTCGGCGAGGCCCCCGCTGGCGTATGGTCCGCGCCGGGCCGCGTCAACCTCATCGGTGAACATACCGATTACAACGCCGGGCTTTGCCTGCCCATCGCGCTGCCATACCGCACGTTCGTCGCGGTTGCCCCGAAGGACAGTGGCGTGGCTCGCGTCGTCTCCAGCTTCGGCGACAAAAATCCGGTAACCGTCGATCTTGACGGGCTCAAGGCCGGGGATGTTGACGGTTGGGCCGCCTATCCGATCGGCGTAGCTTGGGCTTTGCGCGAGGCCGGGTACGACGCGGTGAAGGGCTTCGACGCGGCATTCGTCTCGTGTGTGCCGGTCGGCGGCGGGCTGAGCTCGTCGGCGGCGATGACCTGCTCCACGGCGCTCGCGCTCGATGACATCTACAAGCTTGGTTTCGGCGGAAGCGATGAAGGCCGCTTCACGCTGATCCAAGCCGCAATGAAGGCCGAAAACGACATGGCCGGAGCGTCCACCGGCGGTCTTGACCAGAACGCCTCGATGCGCTGCACGCCGAACCATGCCCTGCTTCTGGATTGCCGTCCGGAACTCGATGCACTGCACAGCGTCTCGCAGCAGCCTTTTGATCTCGATTCACTCGGACTTGAGCTGCTCGTGGTCGACACTCAGGCCAATCACCAGCTCAACGACGGTCAATACGAGGCTCGCCGCAGCATGTGTGAGGAAGCCGCGAAGATGCTCGGTGTCGAAAACCTGCGCGTCATCGCCGATCGGATTTCGCAGAGCGCGGGCGACGATGCGGATGCCGCCCAAGTCGCGTTGCAGGGCGTGCTCGACAAGCTGCCGGACGAGACGACGAAGAAGCGCGTACGTCACGTCGTCACGGAGATTTGGCGTGTGCCGGAATTTGTGAAGGCGTTCGCGGCCGGGGATGTCGAGAGGGCGGGGCGTCTGTTCAACGCTTCACACGATTCGTTGGCCAAGGACTATGAGGTCACGGTCCCCGAGCTGGATGTGGCAGTTGATGTCGCCCGCAAGCACGGTGCGTACGGTGCCCGCATGACCGGTGGCGGTTTCGGCGGTTCCATCATTGCGCTTGTCGATAAAGGTCAGGGCCGTGCCGTAGCGCAGGCGGTCGCCGACGAATTTGCGAATCAAGGCTTCCATGCCCCGCGCGCGTTGGCGGCGGTTGCCTCGGATTCGGCACATCGAGAGGCGTAAGTGAAGCTGATAAATCAATAAACATCACAAAATTGTGACGATATTGCAAGCACGGAACACTGGTTGCCATACAAATTCGTGGTAATGCCGTTGAAGTTGTGATGAACTTGCGATATGCGTAAAGGGGCTGTGAACGCTGGTGGAGATAGCGTCACCGCCCCTTTCACGTCTATGGCCTCTCCGCTTAACCTGACAGACGCTAGGAAGGATTGTGCTTATGTGCTTGCGAGATACGGATTTGATGAGGCTCGGCGTTTTCGTGGACCTTGGTGCCGACGGAGTAGCTGGAGCCGCCCGATGAGCGGGGTGCGAATTCGCGAGAATGATGTGGTCATCGCCGCTTCGTGGCGTACGGCTACCGGCAAGTTCCGTGGTGCGCTAAGCGGCATGAGTGCGGTGGATATGGCGACTGAACTGGTCAGGCGCGGGCTCGAGCGTTCCGGCATCGATGCCGGAATATTCGACCAGGTCATTCTGGGCAATGTATTGGCCACCGGTTCCAAACAGAATGTGGCACGGCAGGTCCAGCTCGGCGCCGGTATGCCGATGACCGGCACGGCGATGAGTATCAATCAGGTCTGCGGCTCCGGCTTGAAGGCGATTCGTCTGGCCCAAAGCGCCATTTCAATGGGTGACGCCAACGTGGTGCTGGCGGGCGGATCGGAAAGCATGTCGAACGCGACCGCTTTCGCACGCCGTACCGGCAAGAACGAATTCGACGTCGATCACTGGCATGACACCTTGCATCACGACGCGCTCAATGATGCGTTCGGCGGCTACGCCATGGGGGTCACCGCCGAAAATCTTGCGCAACGGTTCAAGGTCAGTCGCGACAAGCTGGACCGTTACGCCGTCGATTCGCAGCGTAAGGCCGCCGCGGCTTGGGAGGCCGGCTATTTCGATGACGAGGTGCTGCCGGTCGCCGGTCTGAAACGAGACGAAACGATGCGGCCAAGGACGACCATTGAAGGACTTGCCAAGCTCAAACCGGTCTTTGACTCCGACGGTATTGTCACCGCTGGCAACACCTCGCCGTTGAGTGACGGGGCGGCCGTGATGGTGGTCACCACTGCTGGCAAGGCGCGCGAACTTGGCCTTAAGGCGCAGGCCGTAATTCGCGGGTATGCCGAGGTGGGGTATCGGCCCGACCAGATGGGGTATGCCACGATTCCGGCTATCAAAAAAGTGCTGGAACGCTGTGGCCAGAAGGTTGCCGATATCGATCTGTACGAAGTCAACGAGGCCTTCGCCACGCAGGCGTGGCTGACTCGCGAACAGTTGGGTATTGACCCGGAACGCTACAACATTTGCGGCGGGGCACTTGCGCTGGGGCACGCGTTGGGGGCTTCCGGCGCGAGGATATTGACCACGCTGGTCCATAACCTGCGGCGAACCGGCAAAGCGCTCGGTGTCGCGGCGCTGTGCGTCGGCGGCGGGCAGGGCGTGGCCATGGAGGTGGAGAACATACGATGACAAAATTCTATGAGCTTTCCACGGCCGAGCGGATTGCGCAATTGCACACCGAAGGCGCGATCGGTGACGATGATCTGCGTGTGCTGAGCGACGAACCGGCGCTGCCGACCGCCGTGGCCACCAATATGGTGGAGAACCAGATCGGTAATTTTCCGGTACCGCTTGGCCTGGCCGATCATTTTGTGGTAGATGGTGAGGCTTTACGGGTACCAATGGCCGTCGAGGAACCGTCGGTGATTGCCGCCGCCAGCAACGCCGCCCACCGCATCGCTCGTGCAGGTGGTTTCCGTACGTCTGTTCGACGTGACGGCATCACCGCGCAGATTGTGTTTATGAAAGATGATTCCTCATCGCGTTCGGATAACGGTGACGAGAATGTATCTGTGCAAATGCCAAGTCAAGTTCGTCAGGTTAATAAAAATGCCGATGGTTTTGCGATAAATAATCAGCAAAATCACGATTCCTTACAATCTGATAACGGTGGCCTTATGACATTTGTGCGTGAGCATGAGGCACAAATCCGCAAGGTCGCGCACGACGCACACCCCAGTCTTCAGACGCATGGAGGCGGGTTGCGCAAGATCGGTGTTTCCGCGTCGGCTGAGGGATTCTCCGAAATCGACCTGTTGGTCGACCCGGGCCACGCGATGGGCGCCAACGTCGTCAATACCATCGCTGAAGCGGTTGCCAGATATTGTGCCGAGCGGCTTGGCGGACTCGACCTGCTGATGGCGATACTCTCCAACGATGCGCGTGACCAACGGGCGCAGTCCGAGGCGCGTATTGATTTCGATAATCTGCCTACCCGCGATATGGATGGGGAACAGGTCGCGCGGCGTATTGTGGCGGCTGCCCGATTCGCGCAGATTTCACCATTGCGCGCGGCTACGCACAACAAGGGCATCATGAACGGCATCGGTGCCGTGGTGCTGGCGACCGGCAACGATACCAGAAACATCAACGCCGCCGCTTATGCCGACCTCAATGAGCAGCGTCGGACGTGGACGAACTGGACCATCGATAAAAAACATCGCCAACTGGTCGGCAATATCGATATTCCGCTGCCGTTGGGCAGTGTCGGTGGTGCGATGTCGACATTGCCGATGGCCAAACTCAGCTTGAAATTCCTCCATAACCCTGATGCCTCGCGGCTTATGGGCATCGTCGCCAGCGTCGGTCTCGCCTCCAACCTTGCGGCGATGCGGGCGCTGGTGACGCGCGGCATCCAGGACGGCCACATGAATCTGCAATACAAAAGCCTTGCAATGTCGGCTGGAGCCAGGCCGGATGAACTGCAACAAATCGTCGCCGGACTCCGTGCCGATCCTGCAAAAGCCAGTTTAAAAACTGCGACAAACTTGGTCAATCAACTGCGTAATACATTGAAATGATTCCAGTAAGGACAAACAAGAAACGGACGAATATGATGCAAGGAACCAACGTAACCGTCAATGCCACCGTCGGCATCGACAAAATCAACTTCTACACGCCCAACCACTATCTCGATCTGGTTGATTTGGCGCAGGCACGCGGTGTAGATCCGAACAAATTCCTCATCGGCATCGGGCAGAGCAAAATGTCGGTCGCAGCGCTCGACCAGGACATCGTCGCCATGGCCGCCAACGCCGCCGAGCCCATGCTTTCTGCCGATGACAGGCAGAAAATCGGTCTGCTGATCGTCGCCACGGAAAGCAGCATCGACCAGTCCAAGGCCGCCGCACTGTTCGTGCAGGACTTGCTGGAACTCACCGGCAATCTGCGTGCCATCGAAATCAAGGAAGCCTGCTACGGCGCGACCGCCGGCATCCAGTTGGCGTGCGATTACGTGCGCAGCCACCCCGGCCGCAAGGCACTGGTCATCGCTTCCGACATCGCGCGTTACGGCCTCGATACGCCCGGCGAAGTGACGCAGGGTGCAGGCGCGGTGGCGATGCTTGTCGCGAGTGATCCCGCCATCCTCGCCATCGAACCGGAATCGCTGTACGAAAGCCGCAGCACCGGCGACTTCTGGAGGCCGAACTATTCCACGCTCGCCTTCGCACGCGGCAAATTCTCGGAGGAAGTCTACATCGGGATGTTCGAGGAACTCTGGGCCAAAGCGCAGGATCAGGAGATGGCAAATCCGGAACATTTACAGGCGCTGCTTTTCCATATCCCGTTCTCGAAAATGGGGCGCAAGGGCCTGCGAACGCTGGGAGGTGGCAAGATCGCCGAGGCCGATTATGTGCGCTTGACCGAGCGTTTCGAGCAAAGCATCGTCTACGGCAAAGAGGTGGGCAACATCTATACCGGTTCGATTTATCTCGCGTTGCTTTCGTTGCTTGAGAATGACGAAAGCCTCAGGGCCGGCGATCGCATCGGCTTCTATTCCTACGGCTCCGGTTCCGTGGCAGAGCTCTATTTCGGTACGTTGCAGCCCAACTACCGTCAACGTTTGGATGTGCAGGCTCACCGCACTTTACTCGACAACCGCGAGCGGCTGGACATGCGCGAATACGAGGCGATGTTCAGCGCCGCCTTGGTGACGGACGGTTCCGAGCAGGATCTCGGCCGCAGCGATCACAGCGTCGCCGCCCCGCACTATCTGGCCGGTGTCAAGAACCACGAGCGTCAGTATCGCTGAGGTTGTTATGTCCTGTTCATTTTTAATATTCCGGACACAATTGCCTCCGACGCCCGACCTTCATTTATACTTGGATTCGGTATGGCGGGCGTTTGCCATCGGCGGTTTCAAAAAGCATCGGTTTAAGGGGTTCCCATGGATAAAGCGGTCATTACGGTGGTCGGGCAGGACACGGTCGGCATCATCGCGCAGGTCTGCACTTACCTTTCGCAGCATAAAGTCAACGTCCTCGACATTTCGCAGACTATCATCGACGGGTTCTTCAACATGATGATGATCGTCGATCACTCCAAGTCCGACGAGGAATTTTCGACGCTGGTCGACGGCCTCGAAGCGCTTGGCGAGAAGATCGGCGTGCGCATCCGCTGCCAGCGTGAGGAAATCTTCACCAAGATGCACCGCGTCTGAGTAAAAACGACGTTCGTTTCCTAATAATTGTTTTTGTCCGCTAAGCAATCTCTCTTTTTAAGTCTTCTTGGCGCGCCAAGTGGCCCTATAAAGTGTAAATGAAGGCAATTGTGGTATTTTTCGGGGTTCTTGGTGCACCAAGAGGGTCAAAAATTGATGAATTGAGTATGATTCTGTAAAAAATGGCCTACTTGGCGCACCAAGAGGTGCCGTATAGAGAGATTTGCGTCAGAATTTTATGAAAGGGGTAGCAATGCTGAACATTATGGAGGTCCACGAGACCAATCAGATGATCGAGCAGGAAAAGCTCGACGTACGCACCATTACCATGGGTATTTCGCTGCTTGACTGCGCTGCCTCGGACGTGGACACGGTCTGCGACAACATCTACCACAAGATCACCGACAAGGCGCGTGATCTCGTGAAGGTCGGCAAGGCCATCGAACGCGACTTCGGCATTCCGATTGTCAACAAGCGCATCACCGTCACCCCGATCGCGCTGGTAGGGGCGAGTTCCTGCAAGTCGCCGGACGACTTCGTCAAGATCGCGCATGCGCTCGACCGCGCGGCCAAGAAGGTCGGTGTCGACCTGATCGGCGGCTATACGGCGTTGGTCTCCAAATCGATGACGCCGGCCGAACGCATGCTTATCGAATCCATTCCGCAAGCACTATCGCAAACCGATATCGTCTGCTCGTCGGTCAACGTCGGCTCCACCAAAACCGGTATCGATATGGACGCCGTCGAGCTTCTGGGCCACGTCATCAAAGACACCGCCTACGTCACGCGCGACAACGACAGCTACGGCTGTGTGAAATTCGTCGCCTTCTGCAATGCCCCCGACGACAACCCATTTATGGCCGGCGGCTTCCATGGGGTCACCGAGGGCGATGTGGTCGTCAACGTCGGCGTCTCCGGTCCCGGCGTGGTTTCGCGCGCGCTCGACCAAGCCAAGGGCAAGGATTTCGAATTCCTGTGTGAGACCATCAAACGCACCGCTTTCAAGATCACCCGTGTCGGCCAGCTCGTCGCGCAGGAGGCCTCGAAGCGGCTTGGCGTGCCCTTTGGCATCATCGACCTGTCGTTGGCTCCCACAGCAGCCGTCGGCGATTCGGTGGGCGAGGTCTTGGAGAAGATCGGCCTTGACCAGGTCGGCGCCCCCGGCACCACCGCGGCGCTCGCGATGCTGAACGACCAGGTCAAGAAGGGCGGCATCATGGCCTCCTCATACGTTGGTGGACTTTCCGGTGCGTTCATCCCGGTCTCCGAAGACAAGAACATGATTGACGCGGCTGCGTCCGGCTGCCTGACCATCGAAAAGCTCGAGGCGATGACCTGCGTCTGCTCGGTCGGTCTTGACATGATCGCCATTCCGGGCGTCACCACGGCCTTCACGATTTCCGGCATGATCGCCGATGAGGCCGCCATCGGCATGGTCAACCAAAAGACCACCGCCGTGCGCGTTATCCCGGTTTATGGCAAGGGTGTTGGAGCGGTTGCGAATTTCGGCGGCCTCATGGGTTATGCTCCGATTATTCCGGTCAACCAGACCTCGTGCGAGGCCTTCGTCACCCGTGGCGGCCGCATTCCCGCCCCGATCCACAGCTTCAAGAACTGAAGGTTGCGAATGGGTGTATAACTCGTATAAGTATCGGAGATCTTAACCGATAAGTAATTGGGCCGCTGATGGAATAACCAGCGACCCAATTCGTAATGATAGAGGACGAAAAATAATAAAAACGCCCTACCGATGAAGCCCAACGGAGCGAAGCTTTGGAGATCCGGGCTGATGCCCTGAAGCGAACCGGCTCCAACCGACATTTCCAATATATCAGGCTAAAGGCCGGTTTTCAATTATTCCCCGCCCTTGAATCCGAGCTGGCGCCAGGCCTCGTAGATGGCGATGGAGGCGCAGTTCGTGAGATTTAGTGAGCGCAAGCTCGGTCGCATCGGCAGACGCACCTGCTCGGCGACGTGGGGGCCTTCCATAATGTCCATCGGATCGGGGATGTTGCCCGGCTCCGGGCCGAACAGCAGGATGTCGGTTGGGCGGTACCGCACATCGGTGTACAGCTTGGTCGCGTGCGCGGTGAAGGCGATGATGCGCGAGTTGGGCATGGACTTCACCAGGTCGTCGAAATCCGGGTGGAGCACGACGTGGGCCATATCGTGATAATCAAGGCCGGCACGACGCAGCTTCGTGTCTTTGAGGTTGAAGCCGAGCGGTTCGATCAGGTGCAGGATCGTCCCGGTCACCGCACACAGGCGAATCGCGGAGCCGGTATTGCCGGGGATGCGCGGGGAATAATAGCATAGGTGCGGTGTCACCGTTTTGGCCTCGCTGGCATCCTTGGCGCTCATCATCGCGTCGACCACGCTGATCGGGTTGCCATGCGCGTCGGTTACGAGCTCGTCCGGCCCGTAATTGGACTTGCGATAGCCGTATTCATACATATCGGTGACTTTGTTTTCGGGATTTGTGGCGTTTCCCGCCGTCTGCACTGCGTCTGTCATAGTTCAAAACTAATCCCGCGAACAGACACGAAAACGCCGTCGTCAATCCGGCATAACAAAGGCCCGCCGAAAATATCGGCGGGCCTTTGGCAATAATCAATTTATTTGCGTGTGTTCACGCATTCACAGAGGCGGAATGACTGTCTTTTGGAGGAGTCTTACATCAGGCTCTCATAGATGGCACGAATGTCGTCCTTGGTAGGCTTGCGCGGGTTGCCGCCGGTGCAGACGTCCACGAAGGCGTTCTCGGTCAGGCCGTCGATGTCGCTTTCCTTGGCGCCGACCTCGCTGATGGTGGTCGGGTTGCCGAGGTCGACGGTGAGCTGGTGGATCTTCTGCACGGCCTCTTCGCGCACCTCTTCGATCGAGCGGTCGGGATTGTAGGAATCCTGGTCGCCGAATGCATGGGCGATGGCGCGGTACTTCTCACCGGTGTAATCCTTGTTGTATTCCATCACGGGGGCGAGCAGGATGCCGTTCGCCACGCCGTGCGCGACGCCGAGCAGGCCACCGAGGGCGTGGGCCATGCCGTGAACGAGGCCGAGGCCGACGTTGGAATACGCCATGCCGGTGATGTAGGAGGCGTAGGCCATCTGCTCGCCGGCCTTGACGTCGCCGTCAGCGGACTTGGCGAGGTTTGCGGCGATCATGCGAATCGTCTGCAGCGAGAGGCAATCGGAAAGCTCCCAGGCGCCCGGGGTGACGAAGCCCTCGATGGCATGGGTCAGCGCGTCGAGGCCGGTGGCCACCTTGAGGCTGCGTGGCATCGAGTCGGTCATATCCGGATCAACGAAGGCGACCAGCGGGATATCGTGCGGATCGACGGCCACGAACTTGCGCTTCTTGGCGGTGTCGGTGACCACATAGTTGATGGTCGTTTCCGAAGCTGTTCCGGCGGTGGTTGGCACACCGAAGATCGGGATGGACGGGTTCTTGGTGGCTGCGGTGCCTTCCAGCGAAAGCACGTCGGCGAACTCGGGGTTCGCGGTGATGATGCCGATGCCCTTGCAGGTGTCCTGCGGCGAACCGCCACCCAGACCGATCAGGAAATCGGCGCCGGCGCTCTTGAACTTCTCAACGCCGTCCTGGATGCATTCCACAGGCGGATTGGGCTTGACATTGTCGAAGATTTCATAAGGCATTCCGGCCGCGTCGAGGACGTCGGTGACCTTGTTTACTGTCCCCGTCTTCAGTAGTACCGGATCGGTGACGATGAAGGCTTTGGTGAAGCCGTGTGCCTTGGCGACGTTCGGGATCTCCTTGATTGCGCCGCGCCCGAAATAGGCTTCCTGGTTGAAGATCATGCGATACACCATTGTTCACTCCTTGTATGGTTTCTGTGATGTAGCTCACATCGAAAACCATTATAACGGTAAGACCTTATTTAGTACGTTAGCGCTAACAGTATCCTATTTTCACGGCTGTAGTGGCATCAAGGCAGAATGGTCGGATGATCGAAAAGATATGGATATGGTGAAACTTGGAGAGGCCTCACACAACGTAGATAAACGCTTGCGTTCGTGGTGAAGCCGGGAACTTGCAGGTTGCAGAGGAAAATCGACCGGATTGTTCGGCAGTAAACGTGATATGGGTATTGCTTTAGATAAAGGGCCAAAACTCTTAAAAGCGGGTGAGAATTTGTATAACCAGTCTGATGATTCGCGCGAGTTGGTCGAGGGCTTCAGCGCGGACGAACTTGATCAGATGAAGCATGAGCTTTTTTCGTGGTGGGATGAGAACGCACGCGATCTGCCGTGGCGCTTCGGCCGTACGACGCCATGGGGCATCCTTATTTCCGAGGTCATGAGCCAGCAGACGCAGATGAGCCGCGTCGTTCAATATTGGACCGATTGGATGGATCTCTGGCCCGATGCCGCGAGCCTAGCCAAGGCAAGTACGGCCGAGGTCGTCACCGCGTGGGGCCGGCTCGGCTATCCTCGGCGTGCGTTGCGGCTTCAGGAATGTGCCAAGGTGGTCGCCGAGCAATATCACAACGAATTGCCGAAAACGTATGATGAGCTTATCGCGCTTCCCGGTATCGGCGATTACACCTCCAGCGCGGTGATGAGCTTCGCGTTCGGCGAGCGCATCGCTGTCATTGACACCAACGTCCGCCGTGTGCTCTGGCGCACGTTCAAAGGCGAGGAATCCTTCGGCGGTGCCACCAAGCCCGCCGAACGTCGACTTGCCAACGACGTGTTGCCGCAAAATCCAAAGGAAAGCGTGGTTTGGAACGAGGCGCTGATCGAGCTGGGTGCGCTGGTCTGCACCGCCAAAAAACCGAAGATAGACGAGGATCCGTGGGCTGCGTACAGTCGTTTTTACGCCGCTGGTTGCCCCGGCATAGGGCAGAAACGCACCCGACCGCGCCAGAGTTACAAAGGCACGAACCGTCAGGTGCGCGGCATTATCCTGAACGCCCTGCGCGAGGCCGGAAAAGAAGGTCGAACGATTCTGTCGCGCCCCGAGGTCGAAAAGCTCTGGGATGACCAAATTCAGCTGGATGCCTGCATCGCCAGTCTTGATGAGGATGGCTTCATCGAAATCAATCCGGATAGATCGCTGAAGCTGCCTGTTTGAATCTGCATTTTCGACGATAGGAAGGTAAGCGAATTCAGGAAGGTCGTTTACACTTGGAGTTATGACCTCTCAGCAGCCCAAGAAGCGCCCGACCAAGCGCAAGCCCAGCAAGGAGATGCAGCGTGTCTATCTGCGTCGCCGCGTCATCGTGGGTGTCGTGGCGCTTGCGCTTGTGGCGCTGATCGGTTTCGGAGTGTATGCGCTGGTCAGCAAAGTCATTGTGCCGCAGGTCGGGCATATGGTATCGAGTTCGTCCGTCGCCAAGGCCCGCAAAAAAGCTTCGGCGCCGAAAAAATCGAATGGTTCCGATGCTGGAAAATCCGGTACAAACAATCAGGGCAGCAAAGGCAATCAGAGCACCGTCAAAAAATGCGGTGCAAAGGACGTGAAGCTCGAGCTGAGTTCCGCCTCGCAAAGTGTCGCAGTCGGCGGTTCGCTCGATTTCCAAGCGACGATCCGATATCAGGGAACCGGTTCCTGCCTGGTCGATGGCTCGAACGCTTCCCGCATCCTTACGATTTCCTCGATTCCCGATTCGGACTCCGGCTCCAATCAGGGTTCGGATTCCAAACAAGGTTCGGGCTCTGGAGCAAAGTCCGGTTCCGATGCCAATGCAAAGTCGAACTCTGATGCAGATGACAATCCAGAATCGAATGCGATTTCCAGTGGTGAGACCGTCTGGAGCTCTGCCGCCTGCCCGGCCGATACGCGCAACCTCCTGCTGGCCAAGGGTGACAAGGACGTGCAGAAAATCACCTGGCCGGCCGACAGAACCGGCGCGACCTGTGTTCCAGACCAGCAGCTCCCGCGCGTCAAACGTGGCACCTATATGGCCCAGCTGAGTCTGAAGGACCATCCAAGCATAAAAAGCGAAAAGGTCCCCGTCGTCGTCAGGTAGATGCTAAGTTCATTTCGCCATTTGAGAGTTCTCGAGACGGCTTGGACATTATAGATAAGACCATCAGCTGTTCAATGCGGTTATGCTCTATGTTTTCCGTGGTTGTATGGCGGAATGTCGAACTGTATGCTATAATGAATATTTTGCATAAGGTGTGTCATATTGCGGGCATGCTCTAACGACGAAGCGCCCGCGTAGTGTAGCCGTTTGCGGCGCGTTTCCTCGAAATGAATATTCAAAGATCTAGCGAGCGATAAGGAACGTCCATTGGCTGAAAATAAGCTCAAGACGAACACCACACAAGTCATCGCACGTGCCGATGAGCACGACATCAAGTTGCATAAGGCGTCGGACCGTGTGAATTTCGGTTCCATCAGGGAACCCATCGATGTGCCCTACCTGTTGGGGGTGCAGACCGATAGCTTCGATTGGCTCATCGGCAACGCACGTTGGCAGAAGAAGGCCGAAGCCGATATCAAGGCCGGCACCAACAATGTGGCCCACACTTCCGGTCTGCAGGAGGTCTTCGAGGAGATCTCCCCGATCGAGAACTTCGCGCAGACCATGAGCCTGACATTCTCTGACCCGTACTTTGAGGAACCGCGCCATACGGTCCAGGAGTGCAAGGAGAAGGATTACACCTATTCCGCACCGTTGTACGTCAATGCGGAATTCGAGAACGGCGACACCGGCGAGATCAAGAGCCAGACCGTTTTCATGGGTGATTTTCCGCTGCAGACCCCGCACGGCACCTTCATCATCGGCGGTACCGAGCGTGTCATCGTCTCGCAGCTCGTACGTTCCCCGGGCGTCTACTTTGACCGTACCCCCGACCGCACTTCCGACAAGGAAGTCTTCGGCGCGAAGATCATCCCGTCGCGCGGCGCATGGCTCGAGTTCGAGATCGACAAGCGTGACGTCTTGGGCGTGCGCGTCGACCGCAAGCGCAAACAGTCCGCCATCGTCTTTCTCATGGCCATCGGCATGACCAAGGACGAGATCGCGAAGTCCTTCAAGGATTATCCGCTTGTGCTTGATGCTCTCGAAAAGGAGACCATCAACACGCAGGACGAGGCCCTGACCGACCTCTATCGCAAGATCCGTCCGGCCGATACCGCCACTCCGGAAGCCGGCAAGAACCTGTTGGAGTCCTTCTACTTCAACAACCATCGTTACGACCTCGCGCGCGTCGGTCGCTACAAGATCAACCGCAAGCTCGGCCTCGAAGCCGACCCGACCGATCGCAGCCTCTCGCGTGAAGACATCATCGCCACCATCAAGTACCTCGTGGCGCTGCATGCCGGCGATAAGACCTTCCCGGGCAAGCGTGACGGCAAGGACGTCGACCTCCGCGTCGAAACGGATGATATCGATCACTTCGGCAACCGTCGTATCCGCCAGGTCGGCGAGCTCATCCAGAACCAGCTGCGCACCGGCCTGAGCCGTATGGAGCGCGTGGTTCGTGAGCGTATGACCACCCAGGACGCCGAGGCCATCACCCCGCAGTCCCTGATCAACATTCGCCCGGTGAACGCGACGATCAAGGAGTTCTTCGGAACCTCCCAGCTCTCGCAGTTCATGGATCAGAACAACCCGCTTTCCGGCGTGACCAACAAGCGTCGTCTCTCCGCGCTGGGTCCCGGCGGCCTCTCGCGCGACCGTGCCTCCATGGAGGTCCGCGACGTCCACCCGTCCCACTTCGGACGTATGTGCCCGATCGAATCCCCTGAAGGGCCGAACATCGGCCTGATCGGTTCGCTGGCGACCTTCGGCCGCGTCAACCCGTTCGGCTTCATCGAGACCCCGTACCGCAAGGTCGTCAATGGTCACGTCACCAACGACATCGAATACATGACCGCCGACCGCGATGCCGAACACGTCATCGCCCAGGCCAACCAGAAGCTGGACGAGAACGGCAACTTCGTCGAGAAGACCGCACTTGTGCGTGCAGGCGAGGACGAGGCCGTCGATGTGCCGGTCTCCGAAGTCGACTACATGGACGTCTCCCCGCGCCAGATGGTTTCCGTCGGTGCCTCGCTGATTCCGTTCCTGGAGCACGATGAGGGCCACCGCGCGCTGATGGGCACCAACATGCAGCGTCAGGCCGTCCCGCTCGTCAAGTCCGAGCGCCCGCTGGTGGGCACCGGCGCCGAATGGCGCACCGCCTACGATTCCGGCGACACGATCCTGGCCGACAAGGACGGCGTGGTCACCTACGTCTCCGCCGACATCATCCGCGTCACCAACGACGACGGAACCCAGTCGAGCTACAAGCTCGCCAAGTTCCAGCGTTCCAACCAGACCACCAGCTACAACCAGGTGCCTCTGGTCAAGGACGGCGAGCGCGTCGAGCGCGGCAGCGTCTTGGCTGACGGCCCGGCCACCCAGAAGGGCGACCTGGCGCTGGGCAAGAACGTGCTGGTCGCGTTCATGCCTTGGAACGGCTACAACTACGAGGACGCCGTCATCATTTCCCAGCGTCTGGTGAAGGATGACACCCTTTCCTCGATCCACATCGAAGAGTACGAAATCGACGCCCGCGACACCAAGCTCGGTGCCGAGGAAATCACCCGTGATCTGCCGAACGTCGGCGAGGAAGCGGTGGCCAACCTTGACGAGCGCGGCATCATCTGCATCGGCGCCGAGGTCGAGGCCGGCGACATCCTGGTCGGCAAGGTCACGCCCAAGGGCGAGACCGAGCTCACCCCTGAGGAGCGTCTGCTCCGCGCCATCTTCGGCGAGAAGAGCCGCGAGGTGCGTGACACTTCGCTGCGTGTGCCTCATGGTGAGACCGGTACGGTCATCTCCATCAAGGAGATCACCCGCGACGAGGCCGAAGAGGACGGCGACGAGCTGCCCAACGGCGTCAATTCGATGATCCGCGTCTACATCGCCCAGCACCGCAAGATCACGGTGGGCGACAAGCTCTCCGGCCGCCACGGCAACAAGGGCTGCATCTCCCGCATCTTGCCGGAAGAGGACATGCCGTTCCTGCCCGATGGCACCCCGATCGATATCATGCTCAATCCTTTGGGCGTGCCAAGCCGAATGAACCTGGGTCAGGTGCTGGAACTGCACCTGGGCTGGATCGCTCACGCCGGGTGGGACATCAAGCTCGACCCGGATCTCGAGGCCGAATGGAAGAAGTACGTGCCTCAGGGCGCGGAACACGGCGACCCGAACACCCCGGTGGCCACCCCCGTCTTCGACGGCGTGCGCCCCGACGTGATCCAAGGCCTGCTGAAGACCACCCTGCCCGACCGCGACGGCAACAAGCTCGTGGGCGAAGACGGCAAGGCGACGTTGTTCGACGGCCGCACCGGCGAGCCGTTCCCGAAGCCGATTTCCGTGGGCTACATGTACATGCTCAAGCTGCACCACCTCGTGGACGACAAGATCCACGCGCGTTCCACCGGTCCGTACTCCATGATCACCCAGCAGCCGCTAGGCGGCAAGGCGCAGTTCGGCGGCCAGCGCTTCGGCGAGATGGAGGTGTGGGCCCTCGAGGCCTACGGCGCCGCTTACACGCTGCACGAGATGATGACCACCAAGTCCGATGACGTCGACGGCCGCGTGCGCGCCTACGGTGCCATCGTGAAGGGCGAGAACCTGCCGCCGGCCGGCATTCCCGAATCCTTCAAGGTGCTGCTGAAGGAAATGCAGTCGCTTTCGCTCAACGTCGAAGTGCTCAACGCCGACGGCGTGGCCATCGACCTGAACGACGCCGAGGATGACCCTGCGGGCTCCTCCAACGATCTCGGCTTCAACATTGGCGCCCGCCCGGACGCCTCGGCCAAGGACGATCAGGCGGCACCTCAGCCGGAATACCGCTAGAGGCAACGCTTAAACATACGGCTTGGCCCGGGGCTTGGTAAGTAATAATAAATATTACAAATAACCAGCCCCGGCAAGCCGGCCGAAAATCGTAATTGTTACCAATTGGAAGACAGGACAACATAGTGCTGGACGTCAACGCATTTGACAAACTGAGGATCGGACTCGCCACTACCGAGGACATCCACAAGTGGAGCTACGGCGAAGTCAAGAAGCCGGAAACCATTAACTATAGGACTTTGAAGCCTGAGAAGGACGGCCTGTTCGGAGAGCAGATCTTCGGACCGACCCGCGACTGGGAGTGCGCCTGCGGCAAATACAAGCGCGTCCGTTTCAAGGGCATCGTCTGCGAACGCTGCGGCGTGGAGGTCACCAAATCCCGCGTCCGTCGTGAGCGCATGGGCCACATCGAGTTGGCCGCACCGGTAACGCACATCTGGTTCTTCAAGGGTGTGCCGAGCCGTTTGGGCTACTTGCTCGACATCGCACCGAAGGATTTGGAGAAGGTCATCTACTTCGCGGCCTACATGGTCACGAGTGTCGATGACGCCCAGCGTCAGCAGGATCTGCCGGATCTGCAAGACGAATTCGACACCGAGATCGCGCAGCTCAACAAGCGTCGCGACAATGAGATCGAAGAGCGCGCCAAGAAGCTTGAGGCCGATATGGCCGAGCTCGAGGCGAGCGGCGAGGCCAAGGGCAGCGCCAAGTCCAAGATGCGCAACTCCGCCGAGCGCGAGATGGCGGCCATCCGCCAGCGTTACGACGACCAGGCCCAGAGGCTGGCCGCCGTGTTCGACCGCTTCAAGACCTTGAAGCCGGGCGACATGGAAGGCGACGTCGACCTGTGGCAGGAAATGGTCGATCGCTATGGCGACTATTTCGAAGGCTGCATGGGTGCCGAGGCCATCAAGAAGCGCCTGCAGGACTTCGACCTCGAAGGTGCCGCCAAGCAGCTTCGCGAGGAGATCGACACCGGCTCCGGCCAGCGCAAGGCCCGTGCCCTGAAGAGGCTCAAGGTCGTCAACGCCTTCCTCACCACGGACAACAAGCCTGAGGCGATGGTGCTTGACGCCATTCCGGTTATCCCTCCGGATCTGCGCCCGATGGTCCAGCTCGACGGCGGCCGTTTCGCCACCTCCGATCTGAACGATCTCTATCGCCGCGTCATCAACCGTAACAACCGCTTGAAGAGGCTCATTGAGCTCGGCGCCCCCGAGATCATGCTCAACAACGAAAAGCGCATGCTGCAGGAAGCCGTCGACTCCCTGTTCGATAACGGCCGTCGTGGCCGTCCGGTCACCGGCGCTTCCAACCGCCCGCTGAAGTCGCTTTCCGACATGCTCAAGGGCAAGCAGGGCCGTTTCCGTCAGAACCTCTTGGGCAAGCGCGTGGATTATTCCGGCCGTTCCGTGATTGTCGTCGGTCCGTCGCTGCGTATGCACCAGTGCGGTCTGCCGAAGCCGATGGCCTTGGAGCTGTTCAAGCCCTTCGTCATCAAGAAGCTCGTGGATCAGAACTACGCGCAGAACATGAAGAGCGCGAAGCGTTTGGTCGACCGTCAGGACTCGTCCGTCTGGGACGTGCTTGAGGATGTCATTTCCGAGCACCCGGTGCTCCTGAACCGTGCGCCTACGCTGCACAGGCTCGGCATCCAGGCCTTCGAGCCGATTCTGGTCGAGGGCAAGGCCATTCACCTGCCGCCGCTTGCGTGCGCCGCATTCAACGCGGACTTCGATGGCGATCAGATGGCCGTCCATCTTCCGCTGAGTGTCGAGGCACAGGCCGAGGCCCGTTCCCTGATGATGGCTTCCGACAATATCCTGAAGCCGGCAGACGGCCACACCGTCACGATGCCTTCTCAGGATATGATTTTGGGTCTTTACTTCCTTTCCACCGTTGTGGAAGGCGCCAAGGGCCAGGGCCGCGTGCTCGGTTCCCCTGAGGAACTGCGCATGGCCGTTGACCGTCATGACGTCGACGTGCAGGCCAAAGTGCTGGTGCGCCTGCCCAAGGATTTCGTGCTCCCCAAGGATTGGGAGCCGGGCGAACTCAAGGTCGTCAATCCCGAGCCAGGCAGCCCCGACGTGGTCAAGGAGGAGCGTTTCAAGGACGGTTCCGTTCTCTTCGCCACTTCCTATGGCCGTTTGAAGTTCAATGAGACACTGCCCGTCGACTACCCGTTCATCAACGAACAGGTCGCCAAGGGCAAGCTCTCCACGATCGTCGACGACATCGCCACGCGTTACTCCACCGCCCAGGTGGCCGCGACGCTGGACGCCCTGAAGGATCTCGGCTTCACCCGCGCCCCGTGGTCGGGCGTCACCATGTCCTTCTCCGACATCGTCGAGCCGCCGGAACGCCTCTCGATCATCCACGACTACGAAGGCCAGGCCGACAAGGTCAACGACCAGTACGAAATGGGTCTGTTGACCGAAGAGGAACGCCGCCAGGAGCTTATCAACCTGTGGACCGAATGCACCGACAAGGTCGCGGACGCCATGCGTGAGAACTTCAAGGACGACAACAACGTCAACATCATGGTCCAGTCCGGAGCCCGTGGCAACTGGATGCAGATTCGTCAGATTTCCGGTATGCGAGGCCTGGTGGCGAACCCGAAGGGCGAGATCATCTCCCGTCCTGTCAAGTCCAACTACCGCGAAGGCCTCTCCGTCCTGGAGTACTTCATCTCCCAGCACGGCGCCCGCAAGGGTCTGGCCGATACCGCACTTCGTACTGCGGAATCCGGCTATTTGACCCGTCGTCTCGTCGACGTGGCCCAGGAGGTCATCGTTCGCGAGGAGGATTGCGGCACCAAGAAGGGCCTGACGATGAAGATCGCCGACCGCGATGAGGACGGCAATCTCGTGCTCGTCAAGGACGCTGACGGTGGTCCTTATTCCCGTCTGCTTTCCGAAGATGTCATTGACCCCAAGGACGGCAAGACCGTGCTCTACAAGCGTGGCGATGCGATGTCCATGGACGTGCTGCGCGATATGGTCGCCCATGGCGTCGAAGAGGTCAAGGCACGCAGCGTGCTGACCTGCGAATCCAAGCGCGGCGTGTGCGCGAAGTGCTATGGCTGGTCGCTGGCCACCAATCGCCTGGTCGATGTCGGCGAGGCCGTCGGCGTCGTCGCGGCTCAGTCCATCGGCGAGCCTGGTACGCAGCTCACGCTTCGTTCCTTCCACTCCGGCGGCGTCGCTTCCGCTTCCGATATCACCCAGGGTCTTCCCCGTGTCACCGAGCTCTTCGAGGCGCGTACGCCTAAGGGCGAGGCGCCGATCACGGAGTATCCCGGCACCGTCAAGGTCGAGGATTCCGACCATGGCCGCACCGTGACGCTGACCCCGGACGATTCGACCGTCGAGCCGATCACCTATCCGGTGACGCGCCGCGCACCGCTCTTGGTCAAGGACGGCGACCACGTTGACACCGGCACCCAGCTGATCGAAGGCTCCGTCGATCCGAAGAAGATCCTTCGCATTCTTGGCCCCCGTGCCGCGCAGGTCAATATCGTCGAGGGCGTGCATGACGTGTACCGCTCCCAGGGTGTGGATATCCACGACAAGCACATCGAGGTCATCGTCCACCAGATGCTTCGCCGCATCACGGTGATCGATTCCGGCACGACGAGCCTCCTGCCCGGCGAACTAGTCGATCAGGCCAAGTTCCGCGACGCCAATATGAAGGCCGTCAAGGAGGGTGGCAAGCCCGCCGCCGGTCGTCCGGAGCTCTTGGGCATCACCAAGGCTTCGCTGGCCACCGATTCCTGGCTTTCCGCCGCGTCGTTCCAGGAGACCACCCGTGTGCTTACGGAGGCCGCTTTGGAGCAGAAGTCCGACGAGCTCAAGGGCTTGAAGGAGAACGTCATCATCGGCAAGCTCATCCCTGCCGGCACCGGACTGGCGCGTTATCGCAACGCGACGGTCGAGCCCGACAAGGCCATCCGCGACACCATCTACCCGAACTTCGGTTTGGGCGGCGACACGGCGGCCACGGACTTCGGCGAGGGTGGCATGGACGATATGGACTTCTCCAATATCGACTTCGGCGACCTGAAGCTCGGCGACGACTTCAACCCTGATGACTTCCTCAATGATCAGGGCGGGGCTGGTGAACTCGGTGGCGACACCGATTTCGGCGCAGGTTCCGGTTCTGACGCTGGTTCCGATGGTGGTGCGGACAACTCCGGTTCGCAGGCCTGATTTGTAGGGCGGGTGCTCGGTTCGGCTGAAAGACCGGACCGGTTAAACGTCTGAATTTGCCCCGATGTGCTTTTGGTGCACCGGGGTAAATTCATATGTGCTGAAATGCGCCGGTGCTTCCGTCATTGCGGCTGGGGATGTTGTGGTTCTACGATAATATGACAAATATGAGCGCTTTGCCTTTTCCGCCGCCTCCGGAATTCGGATGGTGCGACGATGATGTTGCTGATGCATACACGAGTGAGCGTGTAACCGTTCGGTCTGTACAGGGGCAGTTTGAGCCGACCGCACCGACTGCACAGGGGCAGCTTTCTCAGGGATCGTCCGACCAAGCCCAGTTCGGGGAGTCTACGCAATACAGATCGTTTGACCGAGAACCGGACACAGAATTCTTGCAAGGTCAGGAGCAGCCTGCCGAATCTGTCTATGGTTCGGTTTCCACACAGCCTCCGCAGACATTGGAAAGTGAGGTCGTGGCGGTTCGTCAGAAATCTGCATCGGATGGCCCGCAGACTTTGTCTGTTCCGACAATCAACAGCAATGGTGGTATCAAGGATTGGGACGGGACGGTGCTCTCGGCGTCCTTTATGTCGCAAAAGCCCCAGAAGAGGTACCGTTTGCACAACGACGTCACCGGTCAGGATATTCTTCTCGACAAAAGTGCGTTGCTCGGCCGCCACGTTTCGGCCACGGTGCCACAAGGTGCGATGTCCGTGAAGATCGCCGATCCCACCCGCACGGTTTCGCGCAATCATGCCGCTTTGAGCTATGACAAGGACGGGGCGCTGTGGGTCGAAGATTACGGTTCGCTCAATGGCACGTATATCATTGACGGCAATCGCGAGCAGCAGGTCAAAGGCAGCCCTGTCCGGCTCACCGCTCCCATGGTCTTGCGTTTCGGCGACCAGTTCTTCAGGTTGACTGAAGACAAAGACTGATTCGCCCGTCGCATTTTCGGAGCGCGGACTGCTTCTGGCATTTAGTGATGCATGGAATAATACATGTCCCGTTATCTCGGCTTTTCGGAAGATAGCGGGACATGTATTTACTTAACGGTTATGAACTGACTTGAATATTGTTGGGGCAGCGGGCTGGTTGGCCATAATAATGGTTCAATTTCAGAACAATATTGCCGATCACTGACGTATGGCCAGTGCCGCGTCTATGGCCGGGTCGTGCAGCTGGGCGAGCCATTCGAGAAGTTCGGGATAGGTGTTGGGGTTCCGGGCAAGGCACGGGCGCAGCTCTGGGGCGTATTGGGCGATTTTTGCGATGGTCATCTGATCGGTGTGCGGATCGAGCGCTTGTTCGGCTGTGTACCCGTATGCATTCGTGGTCACCGGTGTCTGGTGTGCGTAACTGTCGGCGGGGGCAATTGAGGCGGCTGGGGCGGCTGAAGTGTCTGGTTGGGAATCAAATTTGGAATCAGATTGGGGATCGTATCGCAAATCATATTGATTGGTGCCCCTGTATTGGGTTTGGGCCTCGCGCTGGTCTGCGTAATAGCCCATGCCGGGGTTTTGTTGTTGAGCTGAAGTTGGATACGACGCGCCTGTGGCTGGATACGACGCGTTGGCCGCCGGTGA
This sequence comes from Bifidobacterium sp. ESL0745, assembly GCF_029433335.1. Taxonomy (NCBI): domain Bacteria; kingdom Bacillati; phylum Actinomycetota; class Actinomycetes; order Bifidobacteriales; family Bifidobacteriaceae; genus Bifidobacterium; species Bifidobacterium sp. ESL0745. The sequence continues at coordinate 1,377,593 of NZ_JAQTHX010000001.1, read as the reverse complement.
AGCTTGGCCCGGAGCATGCGCTTGGGCTTGGTTCTGATATTGGCGTTGAGCAGCGACTTGAAATGCGGCCTGAGTCTGGCATTGGTCTGAGGTTTGATATGGATCTTGAGTTTGGGCCTGATGCAAGTTTTGAGATGCTTCCTGAGTGGTGGCTTGCGGACCTGCCTCACGCGGCGAGACGCCTTGTTGCGGCACATCGAACCCCATGGCCTTGAGGGTCTGCCGGGCACGGTTGTCCCCGAACTGCGCCAGCCATCGTTTGAGTCCTAGATAGGCGCGTGGGTTCACTGCCACGTTGGCGCCGAAATCCGGGTTTTCATAGGCGATTTTCGCAAGCATGACAGGGTCGGCGTTGGGATCCTGAACCGTTGCGACGGCAGTGTCGTAATCAACCATGGCGTTCATTGCTCTTTTCTTGTCGGATGGACTTCTTGGCGCCATCCTGCTTTGCTGCTCTTGTTGGCAGTATTGATCCGCTTTATGATTATAACGGTTGGTTTGTCTAATTCGTCATCGGGTACAGAAGCGTGAAACCAGGCCAACCTGACCTACGTGTGGAGGCTGTCCAGTGTGACATCGCCGATGGTCTCTAATTCCTCTCCGTCATCAAGTTTGCTGGCGCGCCAAGGCCTGCCGCACCCTTCGTTTGGCCACACGTCGACGACCATGACGGTGATGTTGTCGTCGCCGCCGGCGTTGAGTGCGGCTTTGATAAGGGTATCGACGGCTTGTTGGGGGTCGGGATTCGCCGCGTTGATCGCCGCGATCCGTTTGTCACTGACCTCCGAATACAGACCGTCCGAGCAGACAAGGAAGCGACCTTGCGGTACGACCGCATAGAAGTCCGGCTTGATGCCTTGCGGTGCGCCTATGCATTGGGTGATGATGTTACGGGGAATGACGGCATTGGCCATTTGCGGCGACATGAGCCCGGAATCGATGGCCTGTTGGCGCTGGGAATGGTCCTTGGTGATATGGCTTATCGAATCGGCTATCGGCTTGCCCTGCTCGTCGCAGTCGAAATGATAGGTGCGCGAATCACCGACATTGATCACGTACCAAAGCGGAGCCTGTTCACTGCCGTCCGCCGTGGGGTGTGCGGGAAGAATGATGCCGGTGGCGGTGGTGCCGGACACGCCCCCAAGTTTCTGCCCCAATTGTGACACGTCGTATTGGGCGTCAAAAAGTGCGGATTCGATAATCTTCCTGGAGCGTATCGGTTCATTGGCGACCGACTTGAAACGCTCGATGGCAAGTGCGCTCGCGTGTTCGCCGCCAATGCCTCCGCCCATGCCGTCACAGACGATGTAGACACCCGGTGCGTTGAGGGCACTGTCCTGATTGTTGTTACGCTTTTTGCCGGTGTCGGTGCCCAAGGCCGCATGAATATGTGGATGTTCCGTCATCGTCATTGACCTTTCCGCCCGGCTGGTTTGCGTTTTGCGCTATGTACATCTGCCAGTATATACGTGCGTTTTGTCGTATTTGTTGCCAAGGTTTCCTCGATGTTGCCGCCGGCGGTCGTTGATGCTGATCTCCTTGACTTTTTAAGGTGCGGATGCGGCATGCGTAACACTCCTTTAAGCGAAAGCCGGGTACGCAGGCGGCGCAGGTGTGGTTGGGCGGCAAGCATGGATTTGCGCATCGACTTCACCCGTTGCCAATAGTCTTGTGAAGTGTCGTCTTCAGGTTTTCTGCCTGAGAAGATCACCCAATCGGCCTCGCGGGAGAGCAATTTCAGCTCCGGCAAATCAACAGGCTTGCGAATTGTTGATTTGCCGGCGGTCATGGTCTGTTCCTCGCTTTCAAGAGCCGTTTCGATTTGCTTCAGCCGATGCCGACGTGTCCCTTGGACCGCGATGCCGCTCTGTTTGGCGAGCATGTCGATCGCTGTCCAGCCCGACGCGATGCGTTGTTCCGGAGTGCCACGCCGGGCCATGACAGCCAACTGAATCGCCTTGATCACAAGGATCAGCGTGCAGATAATCAGAAAAATCCATAGCGGGCTGCCGCAGATGGCGACTTTCTTTGAGATTTCGATGATTTTCATCAAAACAGCATTACTGTTTTCGTTCCCCGCGTCCGTTCCGCCAAGCGAGGACTGGTCGCGCGCCTGGGCCTGGTCGTGAAGAGGATCGACAAGTGGCACTGGCGGTTGATGTACGAGGGTTTTGGGTTTGGGCAGTGACAGATTCTGGTTTTTGTCGGGCGTCTTCGTCTCTTTGGGCGTGGGGTGGAAGGGCACCCAGCCATAGTCTTTGAAATTGATCTCGACCCAGGCTTCGATGTCGTTGCCGGTGAAGGTCATTTCGCTGATGCCGGTGGCGTCGCGTGTGGTGCGCGACTTGGAGATATTGCCGTCTTTGTCTTTGGGGACGAATCCCAGCACCACGCGTGAGGGCAGGTTCAGTTTTCTCGCCATCATCGCCATCAGCGAGGCGTATTGCTCGCTGTCGCCGACCATGGCACCTTCGCCCAGCATCGAATCGATACGGAAATTGCCATGGCCGGGCAGGGACGGGTAATCGCCGGCAAGGCCGTGGGAGAACCAGCCCTTGGTTTTGAGTGCAGTGGCCAGGGATTGGGCGGTGGTGCCGTCGCTCGATTGTCGGCCGGTCAGCGCGGTGGCGAATTTGCTGGCGTTGTCGGGTACGTCCCTGGCTTCTGGCTGACCGATGCGCTGGGCGTGGGATCGGGCGATCTGCTGTTCGGTTGGGGGATTGGCGATGGTGCCGAATTCGGTGTAGATTATGCCGCTTGCATCGCTACCCGTCACAATAGCGGAATGGGTGCCGGTGTTGTAGTAAAGATTTCTTCCGTCCAACCTGATTGACGAGGCGGTGCCCGCCAGTGGCAGCCATTGTTCCGAAAACCCTTTGCCGACTTTGAACGTGGCTTTGAACCGGTCGCCGTTTGTGTTGGCGCTATTGTTGCCATTATTGCTACCACTGGCAATGTTCTCGCCGATCTTGCGATAGTCGGAGGAATCGTCGGCATCCGAGGAATCGGAGAAGTTCCAGACGTTGCCATCGAAGCGGTCCATGACGGCAAGACGGACCGGCGTGCCTGCTGGAAGGCCAGAGACGGTGAGCAACGTTTCCTTTTTGTGGTACTTGACATAGGAACGCATGCCGCTTAGCGGACTGGTGTATTGATGCGGGTCGAGCGGCGGATTGTAGTGGTCGCGCAGTATCAGGCGGTGCTGAGGGGCCACGAAGGTGGCTCCGAAGGCAAGAGCAATGGTGATGACGAGGATGACGACGATGCTGACCGGCCGACGGATGTCGAAAGATTGCCAGCGCCAGGCCAGCCAGACGGCAAGCGCAAGCATGGCTACGATGCCGCATGCCTGGCGGGCGACGCCGTGGGAGGTTCCCAAAAGTGCGCTCGCGACAAGATTCAGCGCCAGAGGAAAGACAGTGATCAGGTTGATTTTGCTGTTTGTCGAAACCGCGAAGACTCCAGCTAGAAATGCTGTGAAGAGATTGAGCGTCCATAAGGCCATCAGGCTCCCATTGGCGCTGCCGATCGGAGGGGAAACGGCGATGACATATTTGAACGCGCCGAACGTCTGCGTGAACCCTTGACTCAAGGTGGTCAGGGTCGGCATGATATGGGCAATGGTAGTGGCGTTCAGGGTGAAGACCGGGCCGACGATGAATTGCGCAAATGCAAGAAAGACGATCTGCCACCAAAGTCTCAAAGCCGGATTCACGCCGGCCAACGCGATGAGAGCACCCAATGCAGCGGATGGAATGGCGGCTACGGTCCAGACGCGAATACTGCCGTAGACATCAATAAGATTGGCGGAATCAAGGCAGGTGATGATTGACACGAAAAGAACGCCGATGGCAGCGGTGGCCCAAGAATGATGAACGGTGGCCAATGCACGTTGATGTAGGTCGGTTCCGCCGGATATCGGCATGATGGGGCTTGTGCTTGTGCCAGACCAGGTGGGCGGAAGGTTCGTTTTGCGGGCGTTCTCGCTGCTCATTTCAGTGCCTCCATGATCATCGGCAGGTCATTGAGGGCCGAAAACGTGGCAAGGGTGAAATCATCGTATTGGTGGATGGTGTTTTCGGCTGCGGGATCGGTTTGAAGCATGACACAGATTGATTGTCTGTCAAGTGCCGAGGCGATTCGGTGCAGGCGTTCAAGGTTGGTCCCTGAGCCGATGACGAAGAAATAGAACGAGGCACTGGGGCTTGCGGCCAACGTGGTCAGCGCGAGGTTCGGATTCTCGTCCATATCCGGTTTGACGGCGCTCATCCAGTCGAGGAACCGTGTTACCGACTGCGCAACCAGCGTTTCCGAGACAGCATGAATAGCCAACGGTCGGTCTTCGATGAGGCATTCGGCACCGATGGACGCAGCAACGCTGACGGCCAGTTCGAATTCGTTCTCGCCGGAATAATCGATCGGGTTGACGCCGAGCGTGATCGAGGTGTCGGTGCGTTTGCTCGCCTGAAATTGCCGGACCATCATCGTGCCGGTTTTGGCCGAAGAAAGCCAGTGAATATTGCGGGTGTCATCTCCAGGGCGGTATTCGCGCAATCCGTAGAAGTCAAGGTCATCGTCGACCACTTGTCCGGAGAGGCTGCCTTCCAGATCGCGAAACATTCCGGAAGCCAGCGTGTTGAGAACGACGGTTTTCGGGTGGATAAAGACGGTGGATGATTGGGTGAGCGATTGCTCGTGACGAACGATGCCGAAAGGGTCGCCTTTGCTGATTTTCAGCGGGCCGACCGGAAGCACCGCGCGCTTGGTGGCGCGAAAAGCGACCTGCCGGTCTTTAGATTTTCCGGGGGCAAGGATGGGAATGCGGGAATGCTCACTTCTGCCGCCCATGGGCAGGTCGCTGCGTACCGCCATGGTCGGGCTTTTGGTGTGGTTCGAGACGTTGAGATACACGCTGACCGTATCGCCGACCTGGATCCGGTTTTCGGAAACGGAAAGCATCACGTGGAATCTTGTATTGCCCAATGACATCAGGATGCCGCAGCCGAGTAGGATAAGCCCGATGACGCCACAGGCCAATAGCTCATGCCATCCGAAGGCTGGGAATGCCGCCAGGCATACCACCGTGATGCCTGTTACCGACCAGCCGAGCGGTGAGATATAGGAGGTCAGCCATTTTGGAAGTGTCTGTCGCCATTTGTCCATGTCCCGACGCGCCTTCAGCCGCAAGCGTGAAAAGCGAAAAAAGCGGGTGTCGCCGTCTTGCGCCGCTCCTGACAGACCGCCTTCAAGGTGGTTTTCATGGGAGCCTGGGGCAGTGGCGGAAAATTCGGACACTGCAATCGGAATCTGGCGTTGGTCTGAAGAGGAGTACATGGTGTTGCTTTCACTCTGCCATGGTCGGGGCCGGAATGGATTCGACGATTTCACGTACGATCGTTTCGGCTTTTTCTCCGCGGAAGGCGGTCTCGGCATTCAGGATGATGCGGTGGGCGAGCACGGAAACTGCCAGATCCTGCACGTCGTCAGGGATCACGTAATCACGACTGTCGGCGGCGGCCCAGATCCGTGCACAGCGTGTCAGTGCCAAGGCCCCGCGCATGGAGGAACCCACCCGCAGCTTCTCGTTCAATCTGGTCGCCTCGATGATGCGTTCGATGTATTCGAGGATACGGTCGTCGACGTGTACCAGGCTCGCCGTCCTACGCAGGCGCACGATGTCCTCGCCGGCGAGGATCGGAGAAATGGTTTCGGCTCGGTCGCTGATGTCGAGGTCTTTGAGGATACCGATCGACACGTTGTGGCCGGGAATGCCGATCGATGTCCTGATAAGAAAACGATCCATCTGCGCTTCGGGCAGCTTGTAGGTGCCCAATTGTTCCAACGGGTTCTGGGTGGCGATGACGATGAACGGCTGTGGCATGGCATAGGTCTTGCCATCCACAGTGGTCTTTTGCTCTTCCATCACCTCAAGCAAAGCGGACTGGGTTTTCGGCGAGGCGCGGTTGATTTCGTCGGCCAGCACGATCGAGGCGAAGATCGGGCCGGGACGGAATTCGAATTCACCGGATTTCTGGCCGTAGAACGTCACGCCCACCACGTCGCTGGGCAACAGGTCGGGGGTGAACTGGATGCGTTTGAAGGAGGTGTCGATGGAGTTGGCGAGACCGCGTGCCAGCTGGGTTTTGCCGGTGCCGGGGTTGTCTTCCAGCAGGACGTGACCGCCGACCATCAGCGCTGTGACACACAGTTTGATGGGATCGGGCTTACCAACCACGACTTTGCCGACGTTGCTGACCAATGCGTCGAAGGAACGCTTGAATTCGAGAATGGAGGCATCCGAGGGCTCGATAATCGCCGATTCGGTCGCGGTTTTCGACGACGCGGACGTATCCGACGAAGTCGCTGCCTTGCGCTCGTGCGTTGCGTTCGGACCTTCACCGAGACGCGGAAAATGGGTGGCTTCGGACAGATGCGTGGCATCCGAGATTTCTGTCTCTTCGCTGGCCTGATCTGCCTGGTTCGTGCTCATCGGTTCTCCTTTACATTTGTCGTGACTGTTTGATGTGTAGGCTCTTCGTTACTTTCGGATTCGAGGACATGCACGCGTGCGTAGGGGGCACACGCGTGAAGGTTTTGCTTTCCTGTTGCGCGTTGTGCCGTTCGTATTGCCGTTCATGTTGGAGCTCTACGTTGGTTGGGATCCTTGGCGATGCTCATGCTCACCAGGCGTCGTTGAAGGGTGGGGAAGGCGTCGGCGAGATTGAGCGATTGCGGCGTTGCGGGAATGACGGGTTCAGTGTTGTCCGACGGTGTAGTCGGTACTGTTTCGTCGGGTGGTGTGGTTTCGTCGGGTGGTGTTGTACCTTCTTCGGGCGGTGTTGTGTCCGGCGGCGTTGTCTCGCTGGGTGGGGAAGGCAATTGGGGCAGGATCTTGCGCGTGTTTGCGAAGGCGCTGTTGCCGCCGTCTTTGCTGGCGTTGAAGGCATTGGGATCGACCCCGCCGTCGCCGATGACATTGATGGTCCAGGAATAGGCGGCATTGTCATCAGGGTATTTCTGTGACGCTGATGGACTTGCAGGTTCCGGGATGACGCAAGTGGCCGGAGTGCCGGGCCATCCATGGCATGCCACATCATCCTTGCCTTTGGCGTGGAGGGCGAATACGACCTGGCCATGACCATAGTCCTCAACGGATCCGCCGGAAATGTTCAGGATATTGCGATCGGTACTTGACCAGGTCAAATTCAGACCAGCGGTATTGATTTTCGCCTGCTTTTTGTAAATCTGCTCGCCTACGGCGTTGGCGTCGGCAGTCGGTCCGATGGCTTCATGCAGCATTTGGGCCACGGACTCGTTGCCGCAGCCTGCCCACGGACTGATGGGGTAGCTGAAGCTTGTATGTTCGGCGTCACCCACCGAGCCTTGGTGTGTTCCTGAGATCCGGTAACCGGTGCGTTGACCGTTGCCGTCCCAACTCAGCGTGCATATGCCGTCGTTGAGCCTCAAGGTTGCGTTTGAGGGCGTTTTGATATTGTAATGCGGAGTGTAGGTGTTGCTGTCGGCGCTGGACTGATGGGCGTTCCTTTTCGGGACGATTGTCGCGTTCACGCTCATCGGCTTGTCATAGTCGTCGGTCGACAGACCGAATGTGGTGTTTGATTCGTTGCAGTCGAGCGTGCCGTGTCCGGCGACTGTGATTGCCTGGCAGCCGGCGTTATGCATATTGCCGGGTTTGACGACCACTTTCATGCGATTCTCGTCCGGTTGACTGAGGGCGACTTCTGGGGCATCCGGGTCGCCCCAGGCCGCAATGCCACCTGCAGACGCCACTGGGCTTATCGGTCCGTCTCCGGCGCGGTTGTGGCCGCGTACGGTGGCGATGAAAGTGGAACCGTCGTTGATCTCTCCATTTCCGAGCTCGAAGGTCTGGCTCAGCCCACTCGTATGCTTGATTTTCCCGTTCATGCTCACGGTATAGTCGTCGGGTTGGCTTCCGGTGTAGCTGGGCGCATTCCAACTGACCGTGATTTTGTGGTAGCCGCCGGTGACCACGATGCCGTCTGGTGCATCGGGCACTTTATCGGGAATCGAGTCGACGGCGTTCGAAGGGTTCGACCAGCCTGCTTCATTCCTTGCCTTGACGCTGAACGAATAGGTCTTGCCGTTCGTCAACCCGGTGATGGTGCATGTGGTCACGGACCCGCAGGATTGGCTTTGCCCGTCATAATCGACCTCATACTCGCTGATGGGGCTGCCGTTGGCCGCTCCCGGCGTCCAGCTCAGGTTGACGGCACCATCGGCTGGCAGGCCGGCGACTGCAGAGAGCAGTGGCGGGTCTGGCTTGTCGATCACTGAGATGGTGATGGTGGTGCTGGCTTCGCGCTCCTTGGTGTGTGTGGCGTCCTGCACATTGACCACCACCGTATTCGACGAAGCACCGATATCTGTGGCGGCGTGGATTGAGATGGTGCCCTTGGCCCCGCAGCCGACTTTAAGTTTTGCGGTGTCGTCGGCCTGGCAGCCGACTACAGTAAGCGGCGTGCCGGGGAACGGATTGAATGCTCCGGAGAGAATGTCGATGGAAGCATCATCTCCGGCGTTCATACGTTTGTGCGTTCCGGGGATCTGAGCCAGTGGCCGTGTGGATTGCACCACCTGTGCTGTAAGCCCTGCCGAAACGGTGCCGTCGGAGTATTTGATGGTGATCGGGATGCTCACAATCGATCCCACGGTGGCGTCGGCCGGGGCCTTGATGGTGAGTCTGCCGTCGCTATTCAGGTGTGATTCAACCGGCCCCGAGGCCTGACCGCCGGAATATGAATAGTCCTTTTCGTCTTCGTCAAGGCTGCTCGGGGCATGGGTAAGGACTTTCAGATCGATCGTCTTGGCGTCCTCGCCGGCTGCGACGCTGATGGTAGGAGAGGAAAACGTCGGCGCCGGCACCTTACGGCCGATGACGGTAATGGGCAAGGTCAGCACGGACGAATTGATGATTTTGGCTTGTTTGGAACCGTTCTTATCCTTGCTGTGGTCGTCGCGTTTGGCGTCGGAAACCGTGAACGTGATGGAGGCCGGGCCGGCGTAATCACGCGGAGCGGTGAACTTCAAGGTCTGATCGTTGATGTAATAATCCATGTTGCCGCTTTTGGTGGCGCTGATCGAACTCTTGTCGACGTAAGGGGTTTTGCCTGGGCCGACACGCACGTAGTCTGCGAGGTCGATGGTGACGCTGTTTTTGGCGTTGACCTTGATCGGCGGTGCTTTGGGCCGCAGCATCGGCGGGAAGACGCCATACTGCGGAACTTGTACGAATGCCATTGAGGTGGTGTGGTAGGTGGTGTTCGTCACCGTGTAAGGCACGCTTCTGGCCTCGTCGGTCAGGTCGATGCTCACCGTGGTGGATTTGGCCCCATCCTTGAGTCTCGCATGGTCGGAAGCTGTGGAATCGATGCCGACCTTGAGTTCTTCGGCGGTGCCGGAGGGGTTCGCGATCCACTGGGAAAGGTTGATGTCCACGGATTTCTTGTCAAGCGTGGCTGCTGGGGGCACCCGGTAATCGTAGGCCGTCGGCGGTTCGATCGGTGCGTTCGGGTTGGCGACAATGGTCAGGGTTGCGGTATCGGTCAGGCCTGCCTTGTCTTCGACGGTATAGATGATGTATGACGTTCCTGCCTGGGATGGGGTCCTGAATGAGATCATGTTGTCACTGGCGATAGCATCGACGCCTTGGGTCTGCAGATTTTTCCGGATTGCAAGGTCGGTGTTGTTGCCAGAGATGTCATTCTGGGTCACCGGCACGTTGGCTTCGGTATTTGGCCGCAGCATCACCTGGTCGTCTCGTGCGTATACCCCTGAATCGGAGGTGCCTTTGTAGACGCCCATGCGAATCTGGGCTTGGGCTCGCTGACCGGTCCAATCCTCGACGGCGTAGGAGAAAGTGTCGGTGCCCGACGAATCGGCGTAGGCCTCATAAACCATGTAGTTGGCGCCGACTTCGTTGATACGTCCTAGTTTCGGGTATTTGTCGCCCAGACCGAGCAGGGTGTCGTCATCGCCATCGGCGTCGATGCCCGTCAAGGTGATGGGGATGCGGACCTTCTGTCCGGCGGCTACCTGCGCCTGCGTATCCTGCGGGGTCGGGGCCGCCTTGTTGTCGACATTCTTTTCATGCACGGTGATGGTGATGACGCCGGAGGCCACATTGCCGATGTTGTCGTGCACGGTATAGATCACCGGATAGACGCCGGGGATATCAGAAGCCTGGTAGCGTACGCTGTCGCCTGAGACGAAAACCAGTCCTTTGAAAGTCTTCTTGTCGAATTGCAGTGTGTTCTGCAGCTTTATGGTGGTGCCGTCGGGATGCGAGACGTGATCGATTGCGTCGACGCCGACGATGCCGCCGGTGCGCACATTGACATTGACGTTGGCCGCTTTCGGCGTGGCGTTGGCGGTTGTCAGGGCGGGCGGCTGAAGTACGATGGTGCCCCGTGACGAGCCTGCGGCATTGGTCACCGTATAGGTGAGTTTGACCGGTTTGGTGGGGATTTGATGGGCGGTCATATAAATGCGCTTGTGTGCCACCAGACCGGTTTTGATTCCCAACTTCGGATCGACGTTCACCGAAGAGATGGAAAGCACGCCGCCCATGGGGTCGGTGTCGTTATCCAGCGGCTCGACAATGGCCGTACGATCGGCTCCCAGAAGCCCCACGTCGTTGGCGGCCACAGGTTTTGCGGACTGGCCGGCCACCGGCGCTACTTCCAAGCGCGCTAGCCCTTGAGTTTCGATGCTGCCTTGGCTGACGGTATACGGTACATAGTAGGTGCCCGGGTTGCTCGCCTTGAAGGTGAAGGAGCAATCTGCCGGATTCGTTGAGGTGGTTGTGCCGGTTGGCGTATTTACCGCCGAAAGCGTTGGTGGTTGGATGCTGGTTCGATGCACGTAGGGTTTAAGGTCAACGGTTGTGGAGGTGTCCGGCATGGTGTTCCTGCTCACTGCATCGATCAGTGCCGGCAAGGTGTTCGCCGGTCGTACCGAGAAGTAGACCACTCCTTTGCCGACATGCGTTCCGTCGGAAACGAAGACCTCCACGCCTACACGGCCGCCCGTCAGTGAACCGGTGTTGAAGATGAGCTGTCCGTCGGCGCGCGTGGAGACGATGACTTGGTTGTTGTTTTGTGCCGCGGCCGAAACAAGGGTCATCGGGTCGCCTTCAGGGTCGGTGAAGCTTCCCAAGGCGTTGAACGTGAATGTGGCGCCTTGCTCCACCTCGTATTCGGGAGGGGTATCGCTCTGCAATGGTGCGAGGTTCGAAGTGCCGCCGGTGATGTTCAGATTCACGGTCGCGGCGCTGCTCTGTCCCCGTCCATCGTTGATTTCGTAGGTGAAGCTTGCCTTGCCGATACTGGCGCCGGTGGTGTCTAGCTGCAGATAACGGCCCGAATAGATCGGCGAGACGATGATTGACGTGCCTGAAACGGGGCCGATTTTGGTGATATGCAGCACTGAGCAGTCGCTTTGCTCGTCGTTTCGCAGCACGTCAAGGATTTGCTGGGCGCCCACGCGTGTGCCGAGATCATCGTCCTGTGCCTTGATCTCGCCGGATTTGGTCGAGCAGGTAGGTCTAAATTGCGCCTGGTTGTCGGCGGAATCGGAATTCTTCTCTTGATCCGTGGTCTTCTTGGTTTTGATCTGACGCCACTGAAGTCTGATGACTTTGTTGGATTCGTCGGGGTTCCACACGTTGCCGTTGGTCACGTCGTTGAGGACCACAAGCCGGTGGTTGGTGCGGAAAACGAGCTGGGAAGTTGGGCTGATGGACTGCAGCGTCTGCCATTGGGCTTTGCCGGAGTCTTTTTCTTGGGATTTCCCGGAGGCGCTACTCGGTGAACACAGGCGGATATAGTTGTGCGCCTCCTGTGAGAATGCGGCATAGACGCAACCGTTGGAAGATACGGGCTGTGCAGGGTCTGAGGTGCCTGCGTTCATGAATGCGGAGGATTTGCCGCCGTGCCTGAAATCCACAGTGAAAACGCCGTTGCATGCGCTCGCTTCCACCCAGTCTCCTTGGGCGTTGTCGCTGGCGGGAGCTTGCAGACTGACCGGTCCTTGCGAATCAATCTTTGCGCTGCCGCCTGGCCACATGATGTGTTGTTTCGCTGCAATGACCGGTCGGTTCTCGATCACGGTGAAGCTTTCGGCGTTGACCCGTTTGCCGCCGGTGAGCGATTCGAGTGTTGTTATGGTGCCGCGGATGTTTTTCATTTTCAGAACGGTCCCGTCTGCAGGGCGGTATCCGTAGACCGTGCCGTTGCGGTCGATTGTGACAAGCCCATGGGCCCCAAGCCGCATTTGGGGTGAAGAAGTCTTTGGCGTTATGGAGTCTAGGTTGGCGGAATTACCGATCCAGACGCTGCCGGTTTTTGGGTTTGCGAACGCAGTGGTGCCTCCGTTGGTGAATGTCAGGATGGAATCGTTGATTTCGCTTTCGCCGTGGATGGTGAGGTTCGAAGCGCGGATACCCTGTGCCTTGGCTGTGCCGGAAAGCACCACGTCGTCATCGTACTGGCTTATGTCGAAGGTTGCGGTGTTTGGCGAGACGGCTCCGTTGGCCTGCTGAAGCTTGACGTTGAAGCGTGCGGCCTTGCGGTCTTTCAAAGAGGTGACCCAGACCGTTCCGTCGTCAAGATGAACGTGAGTGCGGGTCAAGGTGTTGATGATGATGGCCCCGGCGACGATGCCGAGCAGCATAAGCAGGACGAGCGCCGGAGTAAGCCAGCGTCGGTTTTTCCCTGAATTCAGGCATCGCAAAGTCAGGCGGATGGGTCTATTGTCTCGATCATTATGTGGTACCGTCATTGGATGCCTCTTTCTCGTCATTTGTTCTCTATGGCAGGGTCTCAACCGAACCCGTTGCTGTATTGCATTTATGGCTTCTTTTATGGGCTTTGTTTCGTGATGGCGCAGGCTGTCGTTGGTGAATCGGACATGCGTCCGTCAGGCCTTATGATGCTCACCTGAATGCATGTCTGGGGCTTGGTCTCCTCGGATTTTACTAAGACTTTGGTGTCATGGACGACGGTCATGTGCGTACCGGGTGCCGTCGATTCGTTTTCGATTTCGGCCCATGCATAAGCGTCGCCCTCTTCCGGCTTCGGGTTGTCCCAGGTGAACGTCACGTTCCGACCATCGGATGTTCCGATGAGATTCACGGCCTGTGGTACCGCGAGGTTCGCATCCTGCCGAGTGACGCCATCCTTTTGATTGTCCTGATTGTTGTCATCTTCCTGTTTGTTCCCTTCGCTCCTGATGTTTGACGGGCTTTTGGGATTCGCTGCTACCGTGGTGTCGATATGGATGCGCTCGCCGGATTTGCCGGTATCCGTGCGCGGAATGATGACGAGCGCAAAGACAGCCACGATGATTGCCGCCACGATTACCGTTGCCAGAGCTATGATCAGAGGCTTTTCCGACTGTTTGTGCTGGTGCATGGGTGCGCTTTGCACTCTGATTTGCCGCTGTGAATGTGGCAATTGATGATGTGTCGGGAATCGCGAGCGGCCTTCGGCTATCAGAGGAGTTGTGTTGAATCCACAATCTTTCTGCACCTGCTGCAAGGCGCGCCCGAATTGCAAAGCCGAAAGATAACGGTTTTCCGGATCGTTGGCCATAGCTTTAAGGAGAATCCGTTCCACTTTTTCCGGCACATCGGGAAGGGCGTGCCTAGGCAGTGTTTTCGAGACGATGCATTGTGCCAATTCATTCTGAGTACTCGGATGAAAAACGTATTCGAAAGGCGATTTTCCCACCAAAAGGCCATAAAGGGTGGCCGCCAGCGAGTAGATGTCGGAGGTTTCCCTGCCACCGCCTTCGCCGGTCAGCACTTCCGCCGGTGCCCAGGGTATTGAAAATCCGGTGCGTGATTGTGCCTCGTAAATTCCCGTCGAAATACCGAAATCGGACAGTGCGGGCTGATTGGACGAGGTGACGAGAATGTTGGCAGGTTTGATGTCGCGGTGGATCACACCGTGGCTGTGCGCGGTCTGCAAGGCTCCGCATAGTTTTACACCGAGGTCGAGCATTTCGTGGACTTCAAGCCTGCGGTCGCGCATGATCATCTTGTATGAGCCATGCGGCGCATATTCAAGGAGAAGATAGGGAAGGCGGGTTTGTGAGATCAGTCCTGAGCCGTAAATCGAGATAATATACGGGTGGTTGCAGAGCGAGGCCATGACTTGAGCCTCTTTTCTGAACCCCTCGTAGAATCTGCGGCCCTGTTCCGACTTGCCTACTTTGACGGCGACATCGCGGTTCGGATTGCGTTGATGATACAGGTACACGTCGGCTGTCGAGCCTGAGTCAAGTTCGCGGATGAAATCGCAATCCGGTATTGTCGGTGCCGTCATCGCTTTCCTCCCTCACAATCAGTTGCCATACATTTCGTCTGTAGTAGTCAACCTTGTAAGTTTTGTCGGAGCTTGTCAAGGGATATCAAGAAACCTTGAATCGAATTCAGGGAATCTTGATATTTTGTGATTTAGCCTTTAGGCGACCATTTTCTTGTGAGAATTCGTCAACGTGTGAGAAATCGTTCAGCTCGTTGGCGTCAGCGATTGTTTTCTCACATAGTGCCGCTGGGTGTAAAAGAACGTTCACTCGTCGTTATTGGCATGTATTGATAACAAGAGAAAATGATACAGAAAATCCGATTGGCTCCGTAGGCTGGAGGCATCGGTATCTAAAAAGCTGACAAAGGAGCAATATGGTATTGCATCGTAATCTCGGTCCGTTCGACACCACCGCCATCGGTTTGGGCGAAATGCCGCTGACCATCGAAAACAATTTGGGCGAGGCCAAGGGCATCGAGACCATCCACGCCGCGCTCGACGCCGGATGCCGTCATATCGACACCGCGTGGTCCTATTACTGCTCCGGCGGCGAGGTTGAGACCGGCGAAAAGCTGGTGCGTCGCGCCATGGAAAGCTGGGACGGACCGAAGGACGAAGTCACCATCGCCACCAAGGTCGGCCACTTCCGCAACTTCGCCGATGATGGCACCACCCCGACGTGGGGCGTCAACGGCCAGCCGGAACACCTGATCGAGGCCGGCAAGCAGTCGGCGCTCGCCCTCGGCGTCGACACCATCGACCTGCTGTATTTCCACCGTCCCGATCCGTCGGTTCCCTACAACGAATCCGTCGAAGCCATCAAAGAGCTTTTGGATGAAGGCGTGGCCAAGGAAGCTGGTATTTCCAACGCTTCCGTCGAGCAGATCGATATCGCCCGCGGCATTTTGGGCGACAAACTGATCGCGGTGCAGAACCAGTTCTCGCCGACTTATCAGTCCACACGTGACACGCTCGATTATTGCCAGAAGCTGGGGCTCGCGTTCGTGTGCTGGAGCCCACTCGGTGGCTACCGCAAGGCCAAGGACGAGACCAAGTACGATCCGTTCCGTGAGGTCGGACGTGCACATGGCGTCAGCCATCAGCAGGTCGTGCTCGCTTGGGAGCTGAGTCTGGGCAAGCATGTCTTCGTCATCCCCGGTGCCCATCGCCCCGAAACGATTCTCGACAGCCTCAAGGCCGGTGACCTCGAACTCGCCGACGAGGAACTCGCCAAGCTCAACGGCTGAGCCGCTGATTGGCGAACAAGGCTGATTCGATTTTGCCGGTCGACATCAACTTTTGAATGGCTGGTGGGCCGGCACGCTTCGTAATCAGCTCTTGGAAGGTGTAATTTGAGAAGATCATGTTGCACCTTTTTGTTTGCGGTGGTATTGGTAGACGCGTTGTTTCCAGCACTCTGCACACATTTATGCTGGAAAAGACGTAAGAATAAGTCAGGAATGCGTTGTTTCCAGCAGCATAACCCTTATTAGTGCTGGAAAAGACGTAAAAGATGGCATAGAATGCGTTGTTTCCAGCACAATAGGCCAAGTTGGTGCAGGAAAACACGTATTCGATTTCCGTTGCAGCACACGAACGGGATGCCTGGTGCGTGCCCCGACACCTTTCGGACTGTGGCATCGTGCCACACATTGCCGTGCCAGCATTGGTCTAGACTGAAACGGTGCAATTAGGCGAGTACGAGGATAATAAAGGTAACGTGATGGCCGAGAATAGTGAAAGCAAGCCGGTCCAGACGACGATGGTGAGGCGGCGCAAACCGGAGGTGCTGGCTCCGGCAGGCAACTTGCGAAGCCTCAAAACGGCCATCGACTTCGGTGCAGATGCGGTTTACTGCGGCGGCAAGGAATTCGGCATGCGTTCGGCGCCGAAGAACCTTTCGATGGACGATCTCAAGGCCGGGGCGGAGTATGCCCATGAACGCGGGGCTCGGGTCTATGTCACCTGCAACGTTTTGCCGCATAATAACGAGGTCGAGGACATCAAGACCTACATCGCCCGCCTCGCTCAGACCGGCATCGACGCGCTGATCGTCACTGACATCGGGGTGATGATGGCCGCCCATTCCATCGCTCCGCAACTGGAGCTGCATGTTTCGACCCAGGCCGGCGTCACCAATTATCTGGCCGCCAACGCCCTGTACGAGCTGGGTGCCCGACGTGTGGTGCTCGCCCGCGAACTCGACTTGCAGGCCATTCGCGACATCCGCGCCAACATCCCCGAGGACATGGACATCGAGTGCTTCGTGCACGGCTCGATGTGCATGGCGTTCTCCGGCCGTTGCCTGATCTCCAACTACATGAACGGGCGCGACGCCAACCACGGCGAATGCTCCCAGCCCTGCCGCTGGAAATACCACGTCGTCGAGGAGAAGCGCCCCGGCCGGTTCTTCCCGGTTGAGGAGAATGACGAGGGCACGTTCCTTTTCAATTCGCAGGACATGTGCATGCTCGACCACTTGGACGACATGATCGACGCCGGTGCCACGAGCCTCAAGATCGAGGGACGCGCCAAAAGCGCGTATTACGTTGCGTCGATGGCCAATGCCTACAAATGTGCGGTCGATGAATATATGATGCAGCGCGGGTTTGAAGACAAAGACGGCAACAAGCTCAAGCCCTTCCACGACATGGTGCGCCGTTCCGACGTCGTGCGGGTCACCAAGGCTGTCGGCCAGCTCGAATCCAGCGGTTCCATCGGCTTCCATGGCGTGCAGAGCGCCGGAGCCGAAGCCGCCGCCAAGACGACAATTTCGGCGTCTGTGCCCGCGTTGGTAGGTCAGGAAGCCACAAAAGCGCAGGGGTATGCCGATGCCAGGCATGTAGAACTGCCGCAGTGGCTCAAGGACGAACCATACAAGGTCTCGCATCGTGACTATTCCACTGGTTTTTACTACCCGGAGCACAAAGTCGGCCAGAATACCGACCGTGGCGGTTATTTCCGCGATTGGTTGGTAGTCGGCGAGGTTATCGGTTACGACGAAGCCACGCAACGCCTTACCCTGATGAGCCGTAACAAGATCGAGCCCGGCCAGTTGATCGAATTCCTGATTCCTGGGCACGAGCCGGTCGACTATACAGTCGTCGAAGGTGGAATGGAAGATGCCGACGGGCAGTCCGTTGAGGAGATCAACAATCCCGCGCACGTTTTCTCGATGCCATTGCCATTTGCGGTTCCAGAAAATTCGATGATTCGTTCCCGCGCCAAACAGCGCACGCTCAAGGCTGAATAGCATCCTGTTGTTCTTTGAGGGATGAAACCGTTTTCTGGCGGGTCGAAATGTCAAATATCCATGAATATGGGTGCGCCATAAACGCGTCTGCATGTTAAATGTCGCATTTTGTCCCCTCTTGGTGCGCCAAGATGCCCCTTTTCGCAAGATTGCGGGCTGATTCTTTCATTTTTGGCCTTCTTGGCGCGTCAAGAGACCGTTTTTCTTGAGTTTGCTCATCAATTCATTGATTTTTGGCCTTCTTGGCGCACCAAGAGAGCCAAAATGAAAGAATATGGGGCACCCGGGCGACGGGATGCCATGGAATCCGGACGTAGCCTCAGGATAGTCTCGAAGGTATGAGCAAGCATACGCAGTATGACGACGCAATTCTCGACAGCAATGCCATCTCGCCGGTTGACGGGAAAGGCAATCCCATTCCCGTCACTATTCCCATCGACCTGGCACCCGGCGTCAAGATCGTCTACACCACCCGTCTCGGTGGTCTGAGCACCGGCGATTGGAGCGATCTCAACCTCGGAGGCAAGTCGGGCGACGATCCTGCGGTGGTCGAGGCGAATCGAGTGGCATTGGCCAAGGCCGTCGGGGCGCCGCTTTCATTGGTGGCCCAGGTCCATTCCGGCCGCGCCGTCGACGTTGACGAGATTTTCAAGCGCAACGCGCCGTATGGTTGCGATTTTTCCGGAACGGTTATCGATTCCGGGCAGCACGGACAAAGAAAGACTGCAGCCGAGGACGACGAAATTGTAGTGCAAAAAGGAATCGAGGAAATCGAAACCGTCGATGGGGCTGAGATCAACGAAACCGAAGTCCGTACGGAAATTCGCGAATCCGAATCAAGCGATGAGATCGAGGATTCTCCGATCAACACGCCCAACGAAAACCGCAAATCTCAAGTTGACAACAACAACGAGTCGCCATCCGAGACGCAGCATGACATGAATCAACCAGCGTCCTACCCGCGTCTCGAGGCCGATGCCGAAGTCAGTGCACAAACCGGTGTGGCGCTTGGCATGTTCGCCGCCGATTGTCTTCCAGTGTTGCTCGCCGACCCGCAGGCCGGTGTCATCGCCGCTGCGCATTGCGGACGCAAGGGCCTGCAGCGCGGTGTTATCGGTTCCGTCGTCGATCTGATGGTCGCCAAAGGCGCGAAACCGGAACGTATCGTGGCCACACTTGGCCCCTGCGTCTGCGGCGATTGCTACGAGGTAGGCGAGGGAATCGCCGACGAGTTCGATGCCCAATTCCCCGGTACCTTCACCCTGACGCGTTTCGGTGGCCCCGGCATCGATATCGCCAAAGCCGCATTGCAGGAACTGGCCGAGGCAGGTATCCCACGCGACAATGTCATCGATTCGGCCCCGCGCGTGCGCGCCGCAACGCAATATCTCGACCAGGATGCCGAACTCGCCGCGCTATGCGCCCAAGACGGCGAAGGCAGTCCCGACTTGTCCGAGCGTATCGGCGAAGTGCGCCACAGCCTGTGCACGTTGGAAAACCCGCTTTGGTATTCGCATCGCCGCGCAAGTCTTGCGCACAAAAAGCACGAAGGCCGTCTGCTCGCCCTGATTGTGCGTGAATAGGTGGTTCGCCGGCGACTTGGATGCGGGTATCCGCCGCGCTGAATGGGAAGCCAATGAGCGGCGACGTCGTTATTGGCTATTCCCGATGTGTTTTCATGCTTGTGACTTCGCACACCGCTCGCGCTAGACTGGAACCATGGAACACTTGAACGTTGTCATTTCCGGCTTTGACCCCTATGAAGGGATTAAGGACAACCCTTCACATGTGGTGCCGCACGCGTTGGCAGACGAGGGGCTAGGCGATGCCTCCGCCCTCGAAAGTGATGACCTGCTGAGGGACGTTGACATTTCGATTACCGCCGTCGATCTGCCGGTGAGCGTCCAGGAATCTTGGCCGCAGCTTCAGCAGACGCTTGAAGCGACGCATCCGGACATTGTCATTGCCACCGGGCTCAAGGCGGCGGCTCGCGGCATTCTTTTGGAACGTTGTGCGAACAACATCATCGACACGGCCCGTACGACGATTTTGGGAACGATGACCGGTCTGCCGGTTCAGGCCCCCAACGATGCATCGCGTAAACCCATCGCTTCGAATGGGCCTGCAGCCTTCTGGACGCGGTTGCCGCTTCGGTCTATTTTGGATGATTTCGCCGCCGAAGAGATTCCCTCGGCTTTGAGCTCAGATGCCGGAACGTTTGTCTGCAATTCGCTGTTTTACAATCTGATGAAATGGACTTCTGCCAAGCACAACATGCTTTCGGGCTTCGTCAGTCTCCCAGTCATCAACGAGGAGCCGCATCCCCAGCATGGTCTTCCGTTGGCCCAGCAGATCGAAGCATGCCGCGTGGTGGTGCGCCAGACTGCCCGCTACTTCCTTGAGCCGACATCGTCCAACATTCTCATTGCCTGACCTTGAAGGCGGAATTCGAACCGTTGATCTGCCGTTTACGGCAATCGTTATCAGCCTGACTTCGCGATTCGCGTGGTGTCTGTGTGGATTCAATGATTCGAGGCATGTATTACTTCAAAAATACACTACAGTTATCAGTTAGTATTCGTAGGCTTTAAATCTGCGACCGAGGTCGCAAGGCGAAAGGAATGAGCATGGCGGATGATCGCTTCACGACGGAATTGCGCGGCTATAACAAAGAACAAGTAGACCAGACGCTGGCTTCGATGCAGCAGACGCTTGACCGTATGCGTATGCAGGTCAGTTCCAGCGATCAGACCATCCTGCAATTGCGTGCCCAACTTGAAGAGGAAAAGAAGAACGCCAAGAAGGCCTCGCAAGGCAATTCGTTCGCCTCGCTCGGTGCCAACGCCCAACAGATGCTCGCCAGCGCTGAACAGACCAGCACCGAACTGGTCAACCGGGCCAAGCAGGACGCTGCAAGCACCCGTGCCGCCGCCCAGCATCAGGCGGAAACCCTGATCAACAACACCAAGCTCGATGCCCAGCACATCACCGATGAAGCCAATTCCAAGGCCGCCACCATTCTGGCCAAGGCACAGACCGAGTCCGAATCGATCACCACTTCGGCCAAGCAGGATGCCACCAGGCTGCGCGAGGAGACGGCGAAAAAGGTCACCGAGCAGCGTGACACCATCGAAATCGAATTGACCAACTCCCGTGAGGAACACAACAAGCGTCTTGCCAGCGAGAAGGCCAAGCAGGATCGCGAGATTGCCGAACTCAAGGCCAAAGCCACCCAGCAGATTGCTGAACAGCGCAAGGCCGCCAATGATGAGGTCGCCAAGCTCAAAAGTGACGCAAGCGACCAGATCGAGACTGCTCTGGCCGAAGCCAACAAGAAGCTCGCCAACGTCCGCGAGCAGGTTTCCCGTATGACCACCGAAGCACAGCGCAAGGCGACGGAAATCACCGATGACGCGAAGGCGAAAGCCCAGGGCATCACCGACGAGGCTGAGGTACAGCGCACCAAGACGATGAGTCAGGTCAACGCCGAGGTCGAGCAGATTCGCACCGACATCTCCAAGCAGCAGGAAGAGGCTACCAGCAAAGTCAACGATTTGTTGCAGCAATTGGAACAGAGCCGAGCCGCTGCAAAGAAGGAAGCCGACGACCTAGTCTCCAAGGCCAAGGATCTGCGTGATGAGGCTGACAGCTATACGGTTTCAAAGCGTCAGGAAGCCGACCGTCAGGCCGAAGAGATTGTCTCCAAAGCCAAGAAGGACGCCGAGGCGCGCGTGGAAGAGCGCCGTCAGGCCGCACAGGGCGAACTTGACAACCTCCAACAACGCATCAAGGACCTTCAGGAACGTGAATCCACCATCACCCAGCGTGTCACCGAGCTTCGCTCGATGTTCACCAATGCGTTCTCCGGCTTCGGATTTACCGATGAGAAGCAGCAAGGTGTCAATGTCCCAGTGGCCAACGCTGTGGCCAATGACTTGGATGACGCTGCGCAGGAAGACAGCAAAAAAGAGGAAAGCAGCAGAGGTGATGACGACGATTCGCCTGAGCCTGCCACGGACGGTGAATCAAAACAAGGCATGCAACAGCTTTCGCATTTGGTGAATACCACTGAAAACAGGAATTCCGCCGCGGGTGGCGAGGCTCCCGCCTCGTTGAAGGTTCCTGCCGCTCCGAGCATTCCGGTTAATGCGGCCGCTCAGACCAGCACCCGGAACGATTCCGATAACCGCAATCGCGCCGGTTATGGCGATTCCGATTACAACGGCGGTGAGCCTGCGGGCGGATCCGATATGAAACGCTAGATTCCGGCGGATTCGTTGGCTTTTGGCTAGTCCCTAGTTGTTTTATTCTTTGATGCGCCGTGGTGAGTATGCTGCGGCGCAACGTTATGTACGACTCTATTATTTTCCGTTAGTACACAGTCTTCCGCGTGGCTATCGATACCATTGTGAGTGTCCGATACAGCGCAGGGAATATGGTGGAATATAAACCAATCAAAGGAGCATTATCTGATGAATGAAATGAAGCCGTTGAGCGCCGACCGTCTGGAAGCGTTGCAAGACGATTTCGAGGCCCAGCCTGTCAACACGTTGGCGATGAACGCCGTCACCACGTCCGGGATCAATCCGGTGGCGCACAATTATGACCGCGCCCGCCGGCTTCAGCGTCGTTTCTCGGTGACTGTCGACAATGGCGAAGTCACCAACCAGAACCATTCCGGACGTTGCTGGCTGTTCAGCTCCCTGAACGTGGCACGTTTCGTGGCCAAGAAGAATCTCAATCTGGAGCAGTTCGAGTTCTCGCAGAATTACGCAATGTATTACGATAAGCTTGAACGCATCAACTACTTCCTACGCGATGTTGCGAATCTGGTGCGTGCCGGTGAACCTGCCGATTCTCAGCTGATGCAGCATCTGCTTGCCGATGTGATGGGCGACGGCGGCCAATGGACGATGGCGATGAACGTTTACAAGAAGTACGGTGCCGTGCCCAAGGACTTCTTCCCTGAGACTGCTTCGTCGACCAATACCAGCGAAATGAACACGCAGCTGCGTCGTTTGTTGCACACTGCTGTGGCTCATATGTATGCCGATCCTTCGGCAATCGACCACATCGTTGATCAGACCGTCGAAGCCGGTCACCGCATGCTCACCATCCACTTGGGCGAGCCGCCGAAGAGCTTTGACTGGGAGTGGACCGACAAGGACGGCAACTTCCACCGCGACGGCGAGACCACGCCGGTCGAGTTCTGGAAGAAGTACGTGGGGTCCGCGGATCTTGAGGATTACGTTTGCCTCGTCGACGATCCGCGAGCCGAGCACGCCAAGGGCAAGAAGATCGGCATCGAGCACTTGGGCAACGTCGTCGGGGGAGACCCGACCGAGTACTTGAACGTCCCGAACCAGTTTATGAAGGACTGCGTGCGTCGCATCCTTTCCGAGCTTAAGATGCCGGCTTGGTTCGGTGCGGATTGCCACCCGATGATGGACCGCGACAACGGCGCTTGGGCCACCGATCTTTACGAATACGGCAAGGTTTACGGCGTTGATTTCGATATGGACAAGGAAGCGCGCGTTCGCTATGGTGATTCCGCGATGAACCATGCGATGGCGTTCGTCGGCGTGGATGTGGCCGACGACGGCAAGACCACCAACCGTTGGCGCGTGGAGAACTCCTGGGGTTGCAAGGTGGCCGACAAGGGATACTTCACCATGAGCGACGATTGGTTCAGCGAATACGTCTACGAGGTCGCCGTCCCGAAGTCGATGCTCCCCGCCGAATACCAGGCTGCGCTCACTGAGCCCGCGACAATGCTCCCGGCTTGGGATCCAATGGGGGCGCTTGCATAAGAGAAAAGCCCTGTGGGCTTTTCTCGCAAGCGCCCGTGGCCTTGTCCTAAGACAAGGCCACGCGATATTGGGTGTTCGCGTTAGCGAACTCAAAAATTGCAGGCGCATTGGCCTGAAGAAAATAGCCCAGCGGGCTATTTTCGGCCAATACGCGCCTGAAACCGGCACCTGCCGGTTTCAGGCAACCGGTTGGAGCTAAAAAGAGTTTGATTCGGGCATAAGAAAAGCCCTGCGGGCTTTTCGTGCGTGCGCCCGTGGCCGCGTCTTAAGACGGGGCCACGCAGCATCGGGCAGACAAGGAAGTATCTCGATGAGAAATTATTTCTGGAGTCATCCGGCAATTTAGGCGCTGGTTTTTGCGTTGATCATGTTCGGCATCGATGTCATCGGCATGCTTATCGGTGTCGAGAATGTCAGAGTGCTCTTGTCATCCGGTGTCAAGTCGGTGTTGGCCGCGATCATATTTTATGCGTTGTTGTGTTGGACCGGCACGAAGATTAATAAGTGATTATTCGGCTGTGTTGCAATCTTTAATCGATTATAATAAAGAGCCCGTTGCTGTTTAAACCGGCAGCGGTGGCAATGAAGTCCATGTCAAGTAGAGGAGGGAATAATGGCAATTATGCGAGGGCCTGGAAGTTCTGAGGACGCACAGCGATTTAGCGACAGCGCCGTTTACCCCGAAACAGTGGATGTCAACATTCGTCAGCTTGACCCGATTCCTGCGCCGCGTGAGTTCCTGAAGGAACGTCCGCTGACCAAGCCGATGAGCGATTTGGTTTTGAAGTCCCGTCAGGAGATTCGCAACATCCTGCATGGCCGTGATGATCGTCTGCTTGTCATCGTCGGCCCCTGCTCGATTCATGATCCGGCCGCAGCCAAGGATTATGCGCAACGTCTGTCCAAGGTCAACGATGAGCTTAAAGACCGCCTGATGATCGTGATGCGTGTCTATTTTGAGAAGCCGCGTACCACTGTGGGCTGGAAGGGTCTGATTAACGACCCCGATCTCGACGGCGAATTCAACATCCGCAAGGGCATGTATCTGGCCCGCAAGGTGCTTTCCGATGTTTTGGAGGAAGGCCTGCCCACGGCCACGGAATGGCTTGATCCGATCACTCCGCAGTATATCTGCGATATGGTCAGCTGGGGTGCCATCGGCGCACGCAACACCGAAAGCCAGGTGCACCGCGAGCTGGCCAGCGGCATGTCGATGCCGATCGGCTTCAAGAACTCCACCGACGGTTCCGTGAAGGTTGCCGCGGATTCGTGTTACGCCGTGGCCAACGAGCACCATTTCCTGTCGATCAACCTTGACGGCCGCGTCATTTCCGCGGAAACCAAGGGCAATCCAGATTGCCATATCGTTCTGCGTGGCTCCACTACCGGTCCCAACTACGATGCGAAATCCGTGTCCGAAGCGTTGGAAACCTTGAAGCAATCCAAGGTCACCGGTCCCAGCGAGCATGGCCTGGTCATCGACGCCGCCCATGGCAATTGCGGCAAGGATGAGGTGCGCGAGGCCGAAGTGGTCGAGGAAATCGCCGCACGTCTGGCCAAAGGCGAGCCCGGCATTTTCGGAGTGATGATGGAAAGCAACATCCGCGGCGGCCACCAGTCGCCTGCGCCGCTTGACCAGCTGGTCTACGGCCGTTCCATCACCGATCCGTGCATCTCTTGGGATCGCACCGATGAGCTGCTGCACACTCTCGCCGATGCCGTCACCTCCCGTCGTAAGCTTGACGGCGAGTGACGATTCATTAGAAGGCGGGGTCATTCTGCGGTAAAGCTGAATGGCCAAGAACCTGATGGAGGAACGGTAAAACAAATCTGATGTTGAAGATTGACATTGGACGGTTTTACCGTTCCTTATTTACGTTCGGAATTGATGCCATTATCGTATTTCAGGCTATGATAGCTTGTACAGGCATTCTTGCAGATAGATTCTGAGGGTTGTTACGCGGATGTCTCATAGATGAGATGGAACGATTGGATGTTGGTTTGTCGGATCGATGAAGAGATAGGAAGACCGTACATTGAATATTGGCATTGATTTTGGTACTGGTTTTTCTAAAGTCGCAATTTGCAATCTCGACGGGGAAGTGGTGGTTTTGCCGCAGACGCAGGCCGGTGACCGGAGTGTTCCCACCGCGTTTTACTACGATCACGGACAGGGTGCGCTCGTCGGTTTCGCCGCGCAACAATATGCCATGGAAAATGATGAGGAGAAGAATCTTGTTTCTTCGATCAAAATGAGTTTGACCGATGAAAGAGGAGAAAACTCGTTATGGCATGTCGACAACCAGTCGTTTCTTTCGTGGCAGATCGTTGCTTCCCTTTTGAGAGGAGTTTGCGACAGTGCGCAGGAAGCAGTGCGTCAATCGGGTATCCAAGAGAATATCAACGGTGTGGTGTTGGCGGTTCCGGCAGGGTTCACCAAGACGGAAATCAATGTCCTGTGTGATGCATTGCGTTTCCCGCGCGAGCAGGGCGGGGCGGGACTGCCCGTGTTGGGGCTGATCAGGGAGCCGGTTGCCGCGGCGTGGGATTACTACAGTAAGGCCGCTGATCCTCAGGCAAATGAGCGGGTTCTCGTCTACGATCTGGGAAGCCAGGTCTGTGATGTGGCCGTGGTGCAGGTGTGTGAAGGCTCTCGTGAATTTTTCGATGTCGTGTCTTCCACAACGCTACGTGGCGGTACGCAGGACTGGCAAATGCGTCTCAAGCAGTCGCTGATGGACGAATGCAGGAAGGCATATGCGAATTGCGATTTTTCTGCAGCACAGGAGCAGTTGCTTGCCCGGGTTGCCGAAAAAGTTCGGAGGGAGCTGTGCTTCCGCCAATCGGCAAACGCTGAATATCAGACTTGCGTCGATGGAAAAGCGGTAAACGTAACGACTACAGTACGCCGTTCCGATTTTGAAAAGCAGACCGGTGATTTGCTTGGTGAAACCATGAAGCTGGTGAAGTTGGTCATCGACGATTCGAACACATTGGACCAAGAACCGATACGACATATCATCTGCGTGGGTGGGGGTGCGAATATGTCCATGATCGTGCAAAGTCTGCGTAAATTGTATCCTCAGATTAACGTGCAGGTCGCGGATGACCCGGAACTGAGCGTGGCGAGAGGGGCGGCGCTATACGCGCAATCGTACAGGGGCTCAGCGGATATGGGCTCAGTGAAGATGCTGAAAGCTCCGGAGTCTTATGGTATCGGCGTATTCGATCCGATTAAAGGCAATTCGTACGTACAAAATGTCATCGTCATAGGGGACCATCTGCCTGTCGAAAAAACCCATGTGTTTCTCTCGTCCTCCAACAATCGCTGTACTAGGGCCCCGATCAGAATATTTGCCGATGATGTCGCCGGTGAGCGTTGTGAGTTGTACCAGGCGTCCGACCCTAACGCACCTGTCTATTCGGGTCAGATGGATTTCGACGAGTCTGTTTCCGCAGGTGCCCGCTATCGGTGCGTGATGAATATGGATGTCCAAGGAATCCTTCGGGTGAAGGTGCTTGACGAAGCAAACAATGTGGTATGGAGCCAGCCAAAAACCGATTGACGATTTGAAAACGTGATCCAATGGAGGAACCGAAATGGACAGGAAAAAGAGAGCGGAACAAAAGCTGGAAAAGAAACTGGAACTCAAGCTGGGGATTACGCCGAGCCGCGCCATTCCACGTCATCCGGTAACCACGGCGGATGACAGGGCCCGCAAATATTGGGAACGGTATACACGCCCGTTTGATAACGGTCCATGGTCCTATGTCGACTCGCTTTACGATCCTGAATCTGCAGATAAACAGGAGAAAACGGCCGTATTCCTCGTTTCCCACGCCGGTTATGGGGAACCTCAGCCGGCCGTGCTGAAAGTGGTGAATATTTTCGCCTGCGCAACGGACCGGCCTTATAGCGATAAACGTATACGTAACATCTATCGCCGATCCCATCGGGAGTGCGAGATCATGGACAAGGTCAGCGACATATCAGAACGCTGTGCCGTCAATATTTACGGGCATTTTACCCTGCCTTGGCAAGACGGTTCCTGGATGGGCGAGGACCTGGTCATGCTTATGGAATATTATCCGCTTACGCTTGAAAATGAGTTGGCGAATTCAGATCCGCTTACCACAGAACAGACCATCGAAGTCGGCCTCGATTTGTGCAGGGACTTGCAGTTGTGCTCGCAGTCCATCTCCAAAGACGCATCTTTTTGCCATCGGGACATCAAGCCGGCGAATATTTTTTATGATGAGTTGAGCGGTCACTACATACTCGCCGATTTTGGCATTTCCCGCATTCTTGAACGCGATGAACAGGCCACCACCGCTGCAGGGACGTTCCGCTATGAGGCCCCAGAGGTTTTGAGGGGCAAACCATACGATGAGCGGGCTGATATTTTCAGTATCGGAAAGGTGATTGACAGATGCCTTGGTGTGAAATCCGAAGGGATCGAGGCGACAATCCAGAAAGTGCGTTTTTTGAGGAATCTTGATTCCGATATGGGTCTTTTGAAATCCATCAGTGAAAAAGCCCAAAGCGATCAACCTGAAAACAGATATCAGACAACGGCTGAACTTGCAAAAGCGTTGCAGGAGGCGCGGTCGTGGATTCAAAGCCATGGTTCCGGTGATGGCGGGCAGGCTGGAAAAGGGGCGGCAGATGGACAATTCGCCCAGCCAAGTGGGCTGAATTCCACGAAAATCTGGAATGAAAGCGAGGGGCCGACGGTAGCGGAAACCATGATGGCGCCCCGAGAAACCACTGTTGGATATAGCGAAACCTACCAACGAGAGGAACGGGAATACCAGAAAGCCGCAGCTGATCTGATCAATGCCGATTCGGACTTGAAGATGACATTGGATACGAGCCCCACGCATGCCGTCAAGACTCAGACGGGTAAGGTGCGTTGGTCCCTGCGGCAGAATGATCCGGCGAATACTCGCGTTGCGCACTCGCCCAACCCTGCAGATGTCCAAGAGACCAAGTCGGTTGTCTATTCAAAAGAAGATTCCACGACGGATAATTCCATCGACCCGAATTCCGGCCAGCGTGGCGCTGATCCGCGTAATTCTGATTAGCAGGACCTGGATGAGAGAGGAATGGAAAATATCCTGCCGGAGAAAATGATTTCGTTTGAAATCCCCGGCAGGATGTTAGCGATTGGTTGCTAGTCTGTAGCCTGTTTTGTCTGAGGGATCTGTGTTGGCTGCGGCACTTGAGAACCCTGTTTCGCCCGTGACGCCTGCGTTCCAAAGGCTTTCTCGTAATCGAGCCAACTGGTTTTCACCGGCCCGAACAAGCGTGCCGTTTCATAGACGAAATCCAGCGGGAACAGTGAACGGACTTCGATCGAGCCGTCAGGCTTTTGTGCCACGACCAGCCCGCGCACCGTATCGTTGGCGTATCCGAGCTTGATGGGTATGAAGAATTCCTCTGATCCGTCATGGGAATTACAAGTATCGGTTTGCATGTCATAGTACATGTCCTGCGGGTAATAGTTGGGAAGGATGATGGATGAGGCGTTGTTTGCGGTGAACGCAGGATTGAGGAACTTTTTGAAGTTCCTGTTTACTACATCCTTGAAGACTTTGTTCTCGCCTTCGGTTTTGCCGTTGTTTTCGTTGTTCCAACTGAAACGTTTTACGAATTGCTGATCTGCTTTGTTGAGATTTGCGTGTGTTGTCGCAGAGTACAGTTGTTCGATCACCTCTTTGCTTTCGTCATCCTCTATATCGGCCTCCTGAAGCGAATTGCGCCAGAACGAACGTGGGAAGCGTTCGGGATGGTCAAAGACGAAGTGGTCGATATTGGGAATGATCTTCGGGTTTTTCCTGAAGGCCTCCAGATCGAATTCCGGTATATGGCTGGGGGCTTGCGGAAGAGAATCCTCGTGAATGGCAAAGCATATTCCCTTGTTGATGGCCGATTCCATTTTGGTGCCGAAATCCTGTAGTATCCAGTTGCCCTTGAGTTCATCACTGTATCTGCAACGTTCGAAGCAAGCGTAGATCGGTTCGTTTCCTGGCCCGAGCAGACCTGTGTTGAAAATCGCGTAGTCGCCTTCTGATTTGTCACCCAATGAGACATGGAGTTTGTTTTCGTTGCGGCAGCGGCACAGGGTGAGGCTGAGATAAGTGCGCAGAATATCGTACGGTTCTTCTTTCGAATCCCAGCATTCGTGTTCGATGAATGGATCGAAGTCGGCGAATTCGGCCAGTTTGGCATAGACTTCCTGCTCGTCGTATACGTTGTCAAACGCTTTGCCTCGTTTGTTGGAACGGATGATTTTGTTGTCGCCTTTCCGGGCCTGCATCAACGCGAAATTATCAAGTTGGTTCGCTGGAGACCTGAAAAATCCCAGTTCGTTGCGGTACTTGTTAAGTGTTGTCGGAATGGTATTGAGACTCCATCGCTTCCCGCTTGTACGGCTGTTTTTGTGTATGCAGGCGAGCCTGATATGAGAATCGCGCATGTATATCGGATCGATGGGGAACCATATCTGGTTTCCGCTTCGATCGGTTTTCAAGTCGCCGTATTTGACACTGGATTTCCATGCATTGCCTAAAAGAGTATCGGCTTCTATGCCTTCGATGAGCATGTGTTGCAGTGAATCGAGGTCTTTCGTAAGGATTTCTACCTCATCGAAGAAGCTGGAGACGTTTGGAAGCGGGGCTTTGCACGTTGCAGGCGGATTGGAATGATCGATTGTCATCTTCCCGCGTAATGCGTCTTTATGCTCGCATAATTCGTAGACCTTCCTGTAAAAGTAATCATCGTCGTATGCTTTCAAGGGGATTTTGCGGGAAGCTGCCGCCTGCGGTTTGTTGGCCACCTTGAAGTTGGACTGTTTGGGCTCGGCTGCCATTTCGGTTTTGCCGGTTTCCGATGGTTTGATTTCTGGTTTGACTTCTGGCTTGGCTTTGGGTGCGCTGTTTCCGGTCTTTGGGCTCAAGGCATTGACAGCATTGATCGCTGGTGTGCTCGTGTTTTTCGGCTTTTGCGGCGACGGTTTTTTGGCGGAAGGTTGGGGGGTAGCGGATTCCTGGTTTTGTCGCAACATATCGTGGAACGACTTGTTGGGATGATGCTGGTCTGCTGCATTCTCCAGCCAGTCTTTCTGATTCGCAGGATTCGAAGGCTTTGCTGGTTGAGTCTTTTTGGACGGTTGTTTGGCCATGGGCTTGGCTGGTGCAGCCGGAGTGGTCATCGGTGGATTGACCGGTCCAGCGGATTGAGTGGATTTTGCCGGAGTAGTTGGCCGCGTGGTTGGGTTGACCGGCGCAATGGATGGTGGTGTTGCGGCTGCTCGCTTGGTTTGTTTCGCCGGCATATCCGTCGGGGTCGCAGTTGTGCGTGGCTTTTCCGCAAGTGGAGTGGTCTTGCCAGTCGGCTGTTGTTTGTTGGTCTTTTTTGTCCGCGGGGCAGGCAATGGTACCTGCTTTGTTTCCGGAGCAGATGATGTCGCTTGCTGCGCGGAATCTGAGGGGTTGTGGTTTTTAGGGATAAAAGCCGGAATCGCCGTAGAAGTGCTGCGAAGCACGCGCGGTTGCGTTTTGGTCTCTTCCGTATCTGGAGTTGATTGATGGTCTTTGGCACCGGCTGTCGTTGGTACGGTTTGTGGATTTACAACACTTTGTGCTGGCGCAGATTGGTGTTTTTGGGTGGTCTTGCTTTTTGCTGGTTGAGGCTTGGACGCTTGTTTTTTGGCATTTGCGTTCGAGGGTTGACTTTGGGTAGTATCGGGATTGCTTGGCGTGCTCCGAGTGGAAGAGAAGAACGTGTTTGTTGAATCGGGAACGGGCTGATTCAAATGGATTTGATATTCGTCGATAAAATCGGAAAGGTTTTTGATCCAAGGAGTCAGGCTTCGACCACCTTGATATTGCCAGGTTTTCCAACCTCTGTCTTTTTCCAATAATTGTCGATATTCTTCGAGATCTTTAAGCTGGGCGTCTGTCGTAAATCCTTGTTTGATGTCGAATTGTTGACGTTTGGATTTTGATTCCGGAGTGAAGAAAACAGGCACGCAAAGTGACCCGTGTGATGCCGCGGCATCGAGCAACAATGCAGGAAGGCTATAGGCGAATCGTTCGGAATTGTTGGTGCTCCAACCGAAAATACCAACGGCAATATCTACAGTCGCCTGTCCTGAGAGCACTTGGTCTGAAGGAATGATTCTGAATTTGACAGCGTTGGCAGAGTCTTCATTCCACTCATCAATGGCAAACTGGAAATTTTCGCCTTGTGGTTTGCCGTTGTGGTCTTTGGTGTTTTCATAAGCAATGAAAAGTGTTTTTGCAGAATTGTTCATGATTTCCTCTCAATGTTGGTATCTAATTTAGGCATGTAAGTTCGAAGTCCTCAGCATCGACGATGTAAGAAATGCAAGCGATTGGGCCTAAAATCGTGATAGACCAGAGCAGATTTTCCCAGAATGAATCAGCGTTGATTGAAGCGGAAAGAAAACAGGAAAATACGGCGATGATGAGTGGACAGATAATGAGTCCCGTCTGAGCTCCTATCCCACTGCCCCAAAAGCCTTCTTGACGATGGACTGCCATCATACATGCTGTACAAAGGGCAAATATCAAGCCGATTCCCGCGCATAGAATCAATTCCTTTACGCCCAAGCCTTCGAGTGTTTGGGTTTTCTCGGTGGATGCTGTTCTTTGCGCGTCTGGTAAGCACATCCGTGTGGCAGCTATAGATAATGGGTATATAGTAATCGCCCAAATGATAATGGCGTAAACGAATATTTTGGTTGTCGAGGTAAACCGGTAAAAATCCCTTCCTGAAGATTTGCTTTTCATAAAATTATACGAACTGCCATCTTCCCAATATTCGCTGTCATATCGATCCCATAGGAATGCGCCAAATGCCAAGATTGATAATGTAACAGCTATCCAAGTAATGGGTACCGGCCATATGGCCACTAAAAGATAAATGAGATCGGCGGCGATGACTAGTACTATTCGAATAGATACCGTTCTAGGTAGCCCTACTATACAGGAGATGAGTATAGCCATCAGTGCAACTGTTTCGGGAAGATTGTTAGCGGCTACGGTATTGATTGGAACATCCATGAACCTCGGCCAGGTTTTGATTCCCAATTCCGGAAGATTATTAATCACCATGGCGCATCCGAGTACCAGCAAGCTCAGCAATGACAAGATGATGGGAATAAAACTGTACTTTGGTTGATGTAATGCGTTTGATGAAGTTTCGGGTTGTTTCGAAGCTGATTCAGAATGGGTGGTGGATGGGGGGAATGAAGGCGGTTTCGATGTTGCGTTTGAAGTTGATCCAGATGATGAAGTTGTAGTAGTGGTTGTTTGTTGCACCTGCTTGCCTGACGCTGGTGTCTTAGTGGCTGCCGTCGTGGAAATTTGCGTTGGCTGTGGTTGCGCCTGTTCGTTTGACGCCGTAGCTTCGGTATCAGGTTTGTCCGTAGTATTGTTTGCAGGCTCGTTTTCTGCAATCAATTTCCCTATTTTTTCCTGTAGTTCATGGCTTTTCTCTATTAATTCTTCTCGTGTGTGCGATTCCAAATCGGAATCGGTTTGAATATTGTCTGTATTACGGCTATCGCGGAGGATTTGTTCTGCCTTAAGGAGCTTCTGTTTGATTGCAGGGTATGCGGCATCAAGCGCTGGATATTTGGCAGCGAGTGCCGGATATACATCATTGATCGCAGCGCCATAATCGTTGTTGAGGAGGTTGATCCAAGTAAGCGAATGGTCAAAGAAATCGCCACATGCTAGGCAGAGTGTGCTGAGTGTCGAACCTAATTCACTGAATGCTAAACTACGGGGAATGACGCCAGATTCACGCATTAGGTGTGCCTGATCGATGAGAGTGTCGATCCAATCATCAGGGAGTTTTTGGATAGGCGTGCCTGGAACGACTACGCTGAATGAAGTGTTGTCTATGACTGCGGCGAGAAGATGATCTTCGTCTGGCAGCTGCTTAACGGCATCGTTGACTTGTTTTTGCACCCGATCTGAGCTATTTTCAGCCGCAAAAAGGGAGTCAACCAGTAGTATTTGAATGCTCATATCGTGTCGACTCCTTTCTTGTTGGTGGGTGATTTAACGGCAATTGTTGGTAAATTCATCGTATAAATCGGTTATTGATGGCCTGTTCTGTGGATAATCGTTAAACGCCTGAAAGACCATGTCGACAAATGATTCCGAATAGGCACTGAATTGATTGGAAAAGACGTTTCTCATCCTTTCCATCTCGTCGGGATGATCATACTGGGTTCGAAATACGTGGTCTTCCGAATCGGAGAGTCGCAGTATGAGTAGGGCTAATTTCCAAACATCCGTTTGAGTGGTGGGGTATCGTCCTTTTGCTGAACACTCTGCTTCTGTGGAATCGTTGGGATCGCCATGTTCCGGAGGTATCCACTTAGGTGTTTCACGTTGTGGCATCGCGGGTCCACTGTCTATGAAACGGGTGGTGTCGACTTCTATGAAATGGATTCTGGCTCGTGCCTGTCGTGATTCATTGGGATTGGGTACGTATGCAAGGATGTTTCTGGAACTGAGATCGCCGATGATCAGGCCGTTCGTATGCATGGTATTGACATACGTCAGAGCGTTGAAAGTGAAATTGGTTTTGTCTTCACAGCTCAGTGGAAAGTAGTGGCAGAGTTTAAACTTCTGTATAGCTTCGGTACTACGAAGCCATGATGACAGTCCGGCAGTTGTTGTGTACTCCTTTTCATCCAATTTGCAGGGCTTGGCTGGTTGATTGTAATTATCGAGATTGACGTCTGGCATGAGGAAGCCGGTGCAGGCATGACCTCGATACACTGCGGCTATAGGCCAAGCGCTGTATTCGTCCAATATGTCACGAATCGGCTGAGAAGCTGTACGATACAGATTGATAAGGCGATTCAGATGCAGTGCTGTTGAAGATTCGTGGCCTAATATATCTCCTGTTATTTCTCCTGTTGTTTTTTCTGTTGTTTCGCTTTGTTCTATTAGATACTGTTTGTACAGGATGATGGGGAAAGCGTCGAGTCTTTTCCATGTCTTGATGCGCTCGCCTTGAGTTGTCGGAGGAATAAAATCTAACTCTTGCAAGCGATCAAGGCGGTAGAGTTTGCCTTGACTTCCTCTTTTCCCGAGATCAGTGGAGGCGGAAAGCACGCTTTCCTCCGTGATTTTCAGCACCATATCGCTACTATGCTCCTGTCGTCTCCCGAACAGTCCGTCACGTATTGAATGGTTTGCAGAAGTTCCGGCTGCGTGATCGGATTATCGGCGCTATGACTGATGAGTTGATGGTAAAGATAGCGGGCCTCCTTGGTATTTCCTTCTTTCATATCCTCGTCGATCCCGTCGCTGGTGAGCATGATGCACTCACCGGTTTTTGCCGGTGAAGGCTTAACGATGTGGGGGAATCCTTCTGGGGGTTCTTCTGGCAAAGCGCCGACTGTATTGAAGTCAGCATCCTTGAGTTTCCATATTTCACCGATGAGCTCAACTTCTGGGTGCGATTTCGGTCGGTGCAGGATGTATCCTGCACCATCACCGGCGAGAGTTGCCCTTATGAATGGCACCTCTCCGTGTTTTCCTCTTTGGGTATCCACCACAAGCACTTCACACGTGGTGCCTATGCGGAATGCCATGAGATCGCGGCTGGGGAAGTCATTTTGTTTGGATAAGTAGTATCCACCTAAACCATTGCAAACATACTCGAAGACCTCCTCCCAATTGATGTTGCTCATTTCGGTGGAGGAGTCCAATTGCGATTGCACGTCCGAAAGAGCAAATTTCACAGCTTCCTGAGCGCCGTAAGATGAGGAATCTGCAGCAGAGACCCCGTCGGCTATCGACGCGACGATGTAGCGATGATTGCAGGCGGTTGAAAAGGCGATGGCATCTTCCCGAACTTTTGCTACTTGGCGTTCCCTTGAACCGAAATGGTTGAACCCTCTTGTTGCTGCGGCGCCTACAATAAGACCGTTGATGTTAACTACGTCTACGACTGATCCCATCATGTCACGTTGCTGGTTTTCCTCATACGCTTCATGTGGAATCCAACGAACATAGCTGTTGTCGTTTTTTTGATCCTTTGTCCCCAGAAAGGCGGCGCCTTTTCTAAACCCCGATTCCACTTGCGGGTATTGATTGGAAGATGTTGCTGGAATATCGTGGCTGGAAACAGTTGCAGAGGCTTCATGGTCGATATCGGGTTTCGACATCCCATTGTCTGACGGTTTATCTACTTTTTCCACCGTGCGTGGCGTATGGGCTTCTTTGTTTATTTCTTTGGGGGGTGAAGAAGGTGGAGGCGGCATAAGACTAGCCTTTGAGGAAGTAGCGGAATTTATTGTTGGCGTTGCAGGAAACTCAGCTGATTGGCCTTTTACGGACGATACAAGTTGTGCCAGTCCTGCATCTCCCGTGCTTGTGGTGTCGAGCATCTCTTTAGATGGTTCTTCGACTCGGTTTTCAAAGGCATCTCCATTGGCGGCGTGTTTCGTTTGTTGAGTATCGCCGGAATCAATGGGTTCTTTTGCCATTGGATCTTTGACTTCGCTAGGAGCTACAGCTGTGTCGTGGTTTTCTTTATGTCGTTTATGGTTTCCAATTGTCATTTCACGGCTCCAAAACCATTCTTTGCCGGTACACCGTCGAAACCGCCGGCATTGATGACTTTTCTTTGATCGAATGCTCTTTCGGCTACTTCACCTAGGTCGATACCATATATTGCCGATCTTGTGGCTGACTCGACGATAAGGCTTATAAATTTGGCCAACTGTGCTCTTGCCTGTGCTTCCCCGCCTTCAGGGGCTACGGTCCGACCGTGTTTGCCGCAATGGTATTGTTCGAGTATCGTACGGGCTTCTTGATCCAGCCCCAAACCCAAGGCGAAAAAGTTTACATTGGACCGATTTGAATACTCCAGCACTCTGTTCCAAGCGGCATCTCGCTGCTCTGCGGTTTCGGCGGGATGGTCGTCGATTGTTCCACCTGGCTGTCCGTCGGTTATAAAGAACACCACTGGGTCAACATGCTTGGCTCCTCTGCTTTTTTCCAATCTTGCAAGACCTTCGTCATTGGCAGATAGCTCATCCGCGATTTTGTTGAAGGCCTCACCGTAGCAGGTCGCTCCGTCTGGGGTAAAGGTGAGCTCTTTTTCGAGCCCAGTCCAGTCCTGAAGATCCAGTAAAACATTTGCATGAGTGCTGAACGTCATAAGTTCAATCTGAAGATTATCGGCGAGTTCTGGTGTGGATTCACACTGTCTCACGATTTTTTCTATGATGCCATCGAGTTCTTTGATTGGTTCCCCTTCTTCTTCCCAACCCATAGATTGAGAGGTATCAAGGACGAGATAGATAGACATAAGTCCGGGGTCTGCCATTAGAGTTCCTTCCGCTGGTTACTGAGCACGTGATTATGGTTAAAGTCATTGATGATGCGAAATTTGGTTTCTTGATTATTCAAGGCCATGAATTATGCCGGGCAGGTGCGCACCAATGCGTTGAGGGCTTGTTTGTCCGTGTCGGTTGGGGTGTTTTTTACGAGATTGTAGCTAAGTGTATCTAGAGAATCCGTGTCTTTTAGACCAAGGGCTATTAATATTGCTGTAAAATATTCAGAACTAGCTTCAGTGCCTGGATTTTGCTGGATATATGTTGATGAAATATTGGAGCTTCTGTTATAAAAAGTCGCAATATCATTTCTATTGTCTGAGGCGTCTAATGTTTCAGCTATAGAGACTATGTTGTCTTCTTCGGTCTTTTTTTTCATGCTTTCGTCGTCGATAAATTTAAACTGCAACTGCGTCGTTAAAGGTTTGAATCGCTGTTTGCTCAATTCTGGAACCAGTTTGAATGTGATACCAGTGAAACTGCCTGTTGTATTGATTGCTTTGACTAGGTTTTCGCTTTCAGTCGGTGAAGGAGGGTCTGCGATAGAATATTCAATCGGTGCACAAGGATTAACAAGATATGGCTGTCCATTTTTCTTTATATTATTATAAGAAAATCCTTGTGGCAATTGGGTTTTGGTGGCATCACTGGTTGGTTCCAGAATGGGTTTTGGGGTAGGCTTTTTCGACATAGCGCTCGTAGTGACGAAGACCGGTCGAATCGCATTTTGGATGACGCTGTCGAAGGACTGCAATTTGGCTACGATGAGGGCGACAATGGCCACGACGGCGGCAGCGGTAACCAAGATACGATACTTGCTGTATGAGTTCATCTTTCACCTTCTTCTGCCGCACTGCACAAGTGAAATTACAACTAAAGTATTTCATGAGGCGCAGATATTTTCGACTAAAAACAGAGGCCGAGATTCGGTGTCTCTCCTCTCGGATTCTGTACTATATTGAGTAGTCAGTAATCTACATTCTTGGAGAAGAACATGAGCATGCGGCCGATGACGGATAATGAAGCGAATGGTGCACCACAGAGTGGTGGCGGAAACGGGTTGGCAGATCAATCCGAGCAGGGCATCGACGATGTCAAAAACCGTGCCGCCTTCGAAAAGGCGCTCAAAAACGGCGAAAATCCGC
This sequence comes from Bifidobacterium sp. ESL0745, assembly GCF_029433335.1. Taxonomy (NCBI): domain Bacteria; kingdom Bacillati; phylum Actinomycetota; class Actinomycetes; order Bifidobacteriales; family Bifidobacteriaceae; genus Bifidobacterium; species Bifidobacterium sp. ESL0745. Next base: position 1,339,640 of record NZ_JAQTHX010000001.1, on the reverse strand, counting down.
TGAAAGTCGCCGGCGTCAAGCGCTGGGAAGACGAAGTCGGCGTCAGCCGTATCGTCAATCGTCGCGTCTTCGAGCTGGAGCCGCTGCCGACCCCGGCCGACGTCCTGTCGAGCATGCCGCTGAGTGCCGAGGCGACGGATCTGGTTGTCCGCTCCCGTGACGAGATCCGCAATTGCCTCTATGGCAAGGATGACCGGTTACTGGTCATCGTTGGTCCGTGTTCCGTCCACGACCCCGATGCGGCGCTCGATTACGCGCATCGTCTCGCCAAAATGAAGGACGAGCTTGGCGACCGTCTCCTGATTGTCATGCGTGTTTACTTCGAGAAGCCGCGTACCACCGTAGGGTGGAAGGGGCTGATCAACGATCCTGACATCGATGGCAGCCACAACATCAAAAAGGGCCTGCTGCTCGCTCGCAAGACGCTGCTCGGCGTGCTTGATCAAGGGGTCGCGGCGGCCACGGAGTTTCTGGAGCCTACCAGCCCGCAATACATTTCGGACGCGATAAGCTGGGGTGCCATCGGCGCTCGCAATACCGAATCGCAGATCCACCGGCAACTGGCCAGCGGCATGTCGATGCCGATCGGCTTTAAAAACGCCACCGACGGTTCGGTCAAGGCTGCCATCGACGGGTGCTATACTGCCACGCAGCAGCACACATTCTTTGGCATCGACCATCTTGGCCGGGCCAGCGCCGTCGAGACGCTGGGCAACCCCGATTGCCACGTCGTCCTGCGCGGTTCTTCACATGGACCCAATTACGACACCGCTTCGGTGCAGGCGGCAATGCAATCGATTCGCAGTGAGATGCCGGCGGATTCCGCCGCCTGCCACGGACTTGTCATCGATTGTTCCCATGGCAATTCCGGCAAGGACGAGATTCGACAGGCGCAGGTCACGCGCGAGTTGGCCGGTCGCATCGCCACCGGCGAGCCCGATATCACGGGGCTGATGATGGAAAGCTTCATCGCCGGCGGCAACCAGCCAGCCGCCCCGCTTTCGCAGCTTGAATATGGCAAATCGATCACCGACAAGTGCATCGCCTGGCCCGAAACGGAACGTCTTCTGCGCGAGCTCGCCAACGCGGTCGACGTCCGTCGTAGTGCGTGAAGTATTCGCTCACATATATGAAAACGGATTGCCGATTTGCGTCAATGGCGTTAATAGCAAGTGGGCTTCAGTCTTTACGCGTAGTCAGAAGCCGCAGTCAGGACCAGTGGCCCGTATAATCTTAGAATCCAAAAGTCGCCGCAGAAATGAGGAAATATCAATATGAAGACCATCGCCATCATCGGAGCCATGGAAGAGGAAGTCGCGCTGATTGCCAAGTCGCTGAACGGCGTCAAGCACAACAAGGCGGCAAGCCTCGATGTAAACGTCGGCACGCTCACCTCCAAGTCCGGCGAGCAGATCGCCGTCGCCGCGACGGTCGGTGGCATGGGTCTGGTGAACGCCGCCGCCACCACACAGTTCCTTGTTGATGGTTATCATCCCGACGCAATTATCTTCTCCGGCATCGCCGGTTCGCTCAACAAGTCCATGCATGTCAACGACGTGGTGTTGGGCGGCACCCTGCGTTACCTCGATTCCGACATGCGCATGATCGCCCAGTGGAAGCCGGAAACCGACGAATTCCACAGTGACCGCCACCTGCTTGACGTGGCCGAGGCCGCGCTTGACGAGTTGGGCATCCACCACATGACCGGCATCATCGCTTCCGGCAACAATTTCATCGGCACTCCTGAAGCCGCCGCTGTGGTCGCCGAACAGACGCACGCCGACGCGGTGGAGATGGAGGGCGCGGCCGTGGCCCATGTCGCCGCCCGCAACGACGTACCCGCGCTGGTCATTCGTGCGCTTTCCGACGAGGCCGACACCTCCTACGAGCAGTTCCATGAGTTCGACATTTCCGAATATGCCGATACCGCCGCACGTATTGCCGTCGACATCGTCACCCGCCTCTAAAGCCTTTAACTTCTGAGCGTTAGGACGCTTGGACGTGTGGGCTTTTGAAAGCGTTCAGCCTTCTGAACTTCTGGGCGTTCGAATCCGCGCACGCCTCAAAACGTCAGCCCCGTCGCCGTTCCGCTTTTCGCCCAATGAGAAACGAAACGGTGGCGGGGTATTGCTTTTGGAACCTTTCCGTCATAAAAGGTCGGCATTGTGTGCAGGAAGCGGTCGGTTCTGCTCAAAAAATTTGGTCGGCAATGTCGAACGATAAAAAATAACATATTGACACTATTTATGAGGATGCATCTATCGTTAGCAGCGGGAAAGGTCGGTTTTCGGCTTCGGGCATGGTCGGAGGCCTGATTCCCGATTGGTCGGCGTTCCGGCAGGACAGGTCATGTAAATAATCGGGAAGTGTCTAGTGGCTGACGGCATACTATCTGTCATAATAAAACCGTGACCAACATCATGCACAGCACTTCCTTGAAGCGCCTCATCGCCGTTTTTTCGTCGTTGGCGATGATGGCCACACTCACGGCCTGTGGCGATAATGTCAGCCCAACCGATTCCGCCAATGGTTCCAAACACAAGGCGACCGGGGTATCCGGTGAATTCCACGGTGCCGGGGCATCTTCCCAGCAAGGGGCGGTGGAAGCCTGGATCGCCACGTATCAAGGCAGGAACCGCAACACGAAAATTGCCTATAACCCTTCCGGCTCCGGGGCAGGGGTCAGCACGTTTCTGACCGGCGCCATCGCTTGGGCGGGGACCGATGCACCGCTCAACGACCAGCAGGTCGAGCAGTCCAAAGCCGTCTGCAAGTCCGGCACCGCATTCGACGTTCCCGTTTACGTTTCCCCGATAGCAGTGACTTTCAATCTCAAGGGGATTTCCGGGCAGGGCAGGCATCTGAACATGGATGCCAGTGTCATCGCCCGCATTTTCGATGGAAAAATCACCCAATGGGATGACGATGCCATCAAGGCGCAAAATCCCAAGGTCGACCTCCCGGCCACGCCGATCACCGTGGTTCACCGCTCCGACAAATCCGGCACCACCAACAATTTCACGTCGTACCTCAAAGCCGCCGCACCAAACGATTGGCCTCACGATCCGCAGGAAAACTGGCCGAATGAGGTCGGTCAGGCCGCCAAAGGCACCGATGGCGTGGTCAGCAGCATCGGTCAGGCCGACGGCACCATCGGTTACGCCGACGTGGCCAAGGCCGGCAATTCTGGTACCGTTGCGGTGAAGGTGGGTCCCGATTACGTTGCGCCCGCAGCCGACGCCGCCGCGAAAACGGTCAATGCCTCGCCGTTACGTCCGATGCCAAAGGGCAGCGACAGGGTGGTGGTTGACGTCGATTACGCTACGGATGCCGCTGGCGATTACCCGATCGTCTCGTCCTCCTACGCCGTGGCGTGCCCCGCCTACAAGGACGCGAAAACCGGCCAGTTTGTGCGTGACTGGTTGGGATATGTCTTGAGCAACAGCGGACAGAAAGTGGCCGCTGAAAACACCGGTTCGGCACCTTTGGGCGGCATGCTCACGCAGGAAGCCTTGAAATCCGTGAATGCCATACAGGAAAGATAACATAACCGACTTTTATTCCATTTCTCTCTGGAACACCAACAGGGCTGCAAATATTGCCGGGGTGGCTCGGCAAGGCTTTGCTCCAAACGTAAGGAAAGGTGTGACGATGACATCAACAAGTGGCGGTGCCGGTCAAGCCATACCGATGGCTGTGTCGCGCTCGTTCACGGGTTCGGGCGTGTCGGCAGATGGCGGGAACATTCGTGAACGTAGTGACTGCCGCGATCAGACTAGTCGTGATTCCGACAGTATGCAGGGTATTTCCGGCGCTGCCCACGAAAGCGAGGGCAATGGCAATGGTGTCGGTAGCGACACCGGCAACAGCGGGGTCGTCGGCGCTGGTGGTGAAGGAAGTCACAACGATGCTTTCACACAGCCAAACGCGAAAGCCGGCCGCCATAGTCAGGACAAGATTTTCCACGCTGTGGCCCTGTGTTCCGGAGCGCTGATTCTGGTGGCTCTGGGTGCGGTGGTGCTCTTCCTGCTGCTGCGTGCCTGGCCGATTTTCGCCGGTCCGTACGCGCAGACTTCCGCTGTCTTCGCCTCCTTGAGCGGTGGCAAGGCGCATGGGTTCTGGCAATATGTCGGCCCCTTGGTTTTCGGTACGGTGGTGATTGCGGCGCTCGCGCTGGCAATCGCCTTTTTTGTCGCCGTCGGTGTCGCCCTGTTCATCACGTTCTATGCCCGCAAGCGCATCCGTACCGTGCTCAATTATGTCGTCGACCTGCTGGCCGCGATTCCTTCCGTGATTTATGGGCTGTGGGGTGCGCTGGTGTTGGTTCCTGCGACGTACCCGTTTTGGAACTGGGTTTCCGTGCATTTGGGCTGGATTCCGCTGTTCGCCGGGCCCGCCGCGAACCCGCCGCGCACCGTAGCCAGCGCCGCGGTGATTTTGGCCATCATGATCATGCCGATCATCACCTCGATGACCCGTGACATCTTCGCGCAGACCCCGCGCCTCAACCAGGAGGCGGCGCTCGCGCTCGGGGCGACCAAATGGGAAATGATCAAGCTGACCGCCCTGCCGTTCGCCAAGTCCGGCATGGTCTCGGCCTCGATGCTGGCGCTCGGGCGTGCGCTGGGGGAGACCATGGCCGTGATGATGGTGCTTTCGCCGGGTATGACCTATTCGTGGCACTGGCTTCAGGCCTCGAAAAGCCAGACCATCGCCGCCAACATCGCCACGCAATATCCCGAGGCCGATTCACTCGGCGTCTCTGCGCTGATCGCCACCGGTTTGGTCCTCTTCGTCATCACGTTCGTGGTCAATCTGTTGGCCCGACGCATTACGCGGAAGGGAGGTGCGCGATGAGTTTGAAAACCAGTCCTTCTTCGGATTCCGGCAAGCGCGGTGTCGACGCCGAAGCCGAATTTGACGCCATACGTTCTTCTGAAGCGGCAGGCGGCAATATCCGCGAAAATCAGAACGCCGGAATCGTGGAGAATGCATCGGCCGATTCGGAAACGGTATCTTCGCAATCGGCTGGCTCGACCCCCGATTTCTCAAAGTTCAAGCCGTCGGAAGCGCTGCTCAAGCGGCGTGAATGGAAGAGTCGAATCATGGCCGGGATTATTGCGCTCGCGTTCGTCGTCGCGATGATTCCGCTGATTTCCTTGCTTTGGACCACCATTGCGTGCGGCGTCAAACGGCTTAATCTGAACTTCCTTGCCTACAACATGTCCGGCGTGATCGGCGGCATGCCGACGCCCAGCGGCGGCCATGGCGGCATCGAGCACGCCATCATCGGCACGCTGGAAGTCACGCTTGGCGCAATGCTGATTTCCGTGCCGGTCGGCCTGATGTGCGCGATTTATCTGACGGAATACGCGCGAGGCGGCAAGTTCGCCAAGGCCATTTCGCTGCTGGTCAACGTGATGAGCGGCATTCCCTCGATCGTCGCTGGCCTCTTTGCTTTCTCACTGTTCGCGATTCTGATGGGACCGGGCATTTCCAACGGTTTCGAAGGTTCGGTCGCGCTTTCGATTCTGATGATTCCGACGGTTGTCAATTCCAGCGTCGAAATGCTGCGAATCGTTCCCGACGACCTGCGCGAGGCCTCGTACGCGCTTGGCGTCACCAAATCCCGCACCATCGTCAAAGTTGTGCTGCGCACCGCACTGCCGGGCATCGTTTCCGGCGTCATCCTCGCCATCGCCCGCGTGATCGGCGAAACCGCGCCGCTTCTGATGACCGCCGGTTTCATCGTCACCACCAACTGGAACCTCTTTAGCGGTCAGATGACGACGCTGCCGGTTTTCGTCTACCAGGAATACAGCAAGATGTCGGTGACCTGCCCGGCGAGCGCCGGCCCCGGCTGCGTTGCGTCCATTCCCTCCGAACGTTCGTGGGCCGCAGCGCTGGTACTCATTGCCATCGTGCTGGTCCTGAACCTCATCGGCCGCCTGGTGCAGCACCTCTTCAGCGTGGAGGCGAAATGAGCAATATGTCGAATACTTCGTTGGTTTATCGTGCGGCCGCAGGATTACGGTCTGGTGGCTATTGGATAAGTGATCAAGCAATGAAAGTAATACAAATAATATAAACAAGCGATACGCAGGGGATAACGATTATCGCAACGAGATAGCAAAAACAACCAGTACAGCATTATCAAAACGTCATTAACAGAGAAAGCGGGTCATCATGGGGCAACGCATCGATGTCGAACATCTCAACGTCTATTACGGTGATTTTCTGGCCGTCCAGGACGTGAACATCAACATTCAGGCCAACAAGGTCACCGCCTTTATCGGCCCGTCCGGCTGCGGCAAATCCACGGTTTTGCGCACGCTCGACCGCATGCACGAGATCACTCCTGGCGCGCGCGTGGAAGGCAAGGTGCTACTCGACGGCAAAGATCTCTACGCCAAAGGCGTCGACCCGGTGGCCGTGCGCCGCGACGTCGGCATGGTCTTCCAGAAGGCCAACCCGTTCCCGACGATGTCCATCCGCGAGAACGTCTTGGCCGGCATCCGCCTCAACAACCGGCACATTTCCAAATCCGACGCCGACGATCTGGTGGAGTGGGCGTTGCGCGGGGCAAACCTCTGGAACGAAGTCAAGGACAGGCTTGACAAGCCAGGCATCGGACTTTCCGGCGGGCAGCAGCAGCGCCTGTGCATCGCCCGCGCAGTGGCCGTCCATCCGCAGGTGCTCCTGATGGACGAGCCGTGCTCCGCCCTCGATCCGATTTCGACCTTGGCCGTCGAAGACCTGATCGACGAGCTCAAGCATGACTACACCATCGTCATCGTCACCCACAACATGCAGCAGGCCGCCCGCGTGGCCGATTACACTGCTTTCTTCAACCTCAAGGCCGTCGGAAAGCCCGGCCATCTCGAGTATTTCGCCGATACCACCACGATGTTCAACAACCCGCAAAACGAGGAGGCCGAGCGCTACATCTCCGGTCGTTTCGGCTGAGTTCAGTTTGCGAAATTTTTAGTGCAAAAATCGCCAAACACACTAGAAAATTCATGGCTAGTGCCGGTGTTATGTTTGAGACGTCCGTGGAAACGCGGGCGAGTCGCAGCAACCTCCGTATCGTCAATTCATCTATCAACAGCTAGTGAAGTTCGTCGGTCTTGTCGTGTTGAACGCCATGAGCGCCGACCGCCCCCTTTTTGCAACCTCTGACTTGGCGGTGCTCAAACCAAGGAAGAGAGAACGATGGACAGGTTCTTCCATCTCAAGGAAAATCACACCAACGTATCCACTGAAATCACAGCGGGCATCACCACATTCTTCGCGATGAGCTATATCATCGTCGTCAACCCGCAAGTCCTGAGCACTACCGGCATGCCGTGGGGCGCCGTGTTCTTGGCCACTATCATCGCCTCCGTCGCCGGAACGCTCGTGATGGGCCTTTTCGCCAACGTTCCGTACGCGCAGTCCGCGAGCATGGGCTTGAACGCGTTCTTCGCCTACACCGTCTGCGCCGGGCTTGGGTTCACTTGGCAGGAAACATTGTGTATGACATTCCTGTGCGGCCTCATCAACATTCTGGTCACCGTCACCTCCATCCGTAAGCTCATCATCGCCTGCATCCCCGAATCCCTGCAACACGCCATCGGCGGCGGCATCGGTCTGTTCGTGATGTATGTCGGCATGTTGAACGTCGGTTTCATCTCCTTCACTCCCGGCGATCCGAAGGCCGCGGCCAAAGGCGGCCCGATCCACGCGACTCCTGGTCTCTCGACGCTCAACAATCCCGAGCTCTGGGTCTTCCTCATCGGCTTGGCCATCGCCATCGTGCTCACCCTGCTCAATGTGCGCGGCTCGCTCTTGATTTCGATCATCGCCGCCGCCATCATCGGCATCCCCTTCGGTGTGACCAGCATGAGCCATTCCGTCTCGATCGGCGCGACCTTCGCCCAGCTGCCCACCACCTTCCTCGCGATCTTCAGCCCGCAAGGTTTCCCGGCCCTGTTCGGCAACCTCGGCCGTTTGCCGCTCGTCATCGTCACCATTTTCGCCTTCTCGATGTCCGATATGTTCGACACCATCGGCACACTGGTCGGCACCGGCCGCAAGACCGGCATCTTCTCCGATCAGGACATCAAGAACATGGCCAACGGCCATGGCTTCAGCTCCAAGATGGACAAGGCGCTCTTCGCCGATTCCATCGCCACCTCCGTCGGCGGCCTTTTTGGCACCTCCAACATCACCACCTACGTCGAGTCCTCGGCCGGCATCGCCGCTGGCGGCCGCACTGGCCTGACCAGCGTGACGGTGGCCGTCTGCTTCATCATCTCGATGTTCCTCTCGCCGCTGGTCTCCGCGATTCCGTCCGCCGCGACAGCCGGCGTGCTCGTCGTGGTCGGCTGCATGATGGCCTCCAGCCTGAAGGAAGTCAACTGGGGCGACCTCGCCGAAGCCATCCCGGCGCTCTTCGCCTCGGTGTTCATGGCGCTTTCCTATTCGATCTCCTACGGCATCGCCGCCGGCTTCGTCATGTACTGCTTGGTCAAGATCTGCAAGGGCAAGGCTCGTGAAGTCCATCCGGTGATGTGGATCGTCACCGCCCTCTTCATTCTCGATTTCGCGCTTCAGGCCGTGCTCTAAGCGCTGGCCTAGACCGCTCGACGGGCTGGTTGTCTGACGGGCTGGTTGTCTGACGGTACGGTCGTTTGACCGTTCAGTCGTCGAGTTGCTCAGTCGTCCGGCTCTTTGATCGTATGCTTTTCGTCGCAGCTTATTGCCGGTTGCGACGAAAAGCACGTTTTGACCCCGTTTTTCGTGCTTTTGGTCGCAGTCTATTGTGGAACGCGACGAAAAGCACGTTTTGATCCCGTTTTTCGTGCTTTTGGTCGCGTTAGCGTCATAATCCAGTGAGAAAAAGCGCCAAAATCGCCACAAAAAGGTGCTTTTCTTCTCAATGAGGCCCTAAATCAGTGCGAAAAGCGTCATTCTGGTCCGTTTTTGGTGCTTTTCTCGCTGATTAGTGCGTGCGCGTGTCGCGCGGTCGGGCGGCGTCCGTATACTGTTTACCTGTAAACCACAGACTGTTGGTTAGAGGTGCAAGCCTCTCGAAGTTTGGTTCGCCAAGCCAGCATAGGTTGAATGTCATAAGCCTTCTAGAAGGCTGGGTCGCGCAAGCGGCCGATATGGTGCTCTGCCTATGTGCAGGGCATTTTTGTAGGGCTGCAAGTTTTGCAGCAACGCAGTAAAATGCCCATAAACGCCGAAACGTTCCGGATTTCCCGATCAATGGTCGACTCAGGAAGGAACGCCATGAAAAGGCCCGAAAAGGAAGCGGTGATCGCCGAGCTTACGGATCAATTCCGTAATGCCGATGCGGTTTACCTTACCGAGTACCGCGGGCTTACCGTTCCGCAGATTTCCGATCTGCGCGAAAAGCTAGGCCGCGATACTTCCTACTCAGTGGCTAAGAACACGCTCGCTCGCATCGCCGCCAAAGAGGCTGGGTACGAGGGCTTCGATGAAGCACTCGCCGGTCCGTCCGCAATCACCTTCGTCAAGGGTGATTACGTCGAGGCAGCGAAGGTCCTGCGTGACTTTGCCAAGAAAAACAAGGCCCTCGTCATCAAGGGTGGTTTCGCAGACGGAACCATGTACGACGCCGAAGGCTTCATGAAACTCGCGAGCCTCGAATCTCGCGAAACCCTGCTCTCCAGGATGGCAGGCGACCTCAAGGGCACTATGTCCAAGGCCGCTCGCACGTTCGTCGCTCTGCCCACCAAGGCTGTGCGTACGTTCGACGCCCTGCGCGAAAAGCAGGAAAAGGCCGCTTGATTTTCTCGCGGTTTCGGCCGCGTGAACACCAAGCAGTTTTGCAGTGAATAATTAAAGATATTTTAAGAATTTAGGTGACGGAAACCAACAAAACATCCGCCGCCATGATTGAAAGGAAGCCATTATGGCTAAGCTCTCAAGCGATGAGCTCCTCGATGCGTTCAAGGAAATGACCCTGGTTGAACTCTCCGACTTCGTCAAGAAGTTCGAGGACGAGTTCGACGTCGAGGCTTCCGCCCCGGCCGTCGCCGTTGCCGCTGCTCCTGCCGCTGGTGCAGGCGCTGCCGAAGAAGAGAAGACCGAGTTCGACGTCGTTCTCTCCTCCTTCGGTGACAAGAAGATCCAGGTCATCAAGGCTGTCAAGAACATCACCGGCAAGGGCCTGGCTGACGCCAAGGCGCTCGTCGACGGTGCTCCTACCACCATTCTCGAGAAGGCCAAGAAGGACGACGCCGAGAAGGCCAAGTCCGAGCTCGAAGAGGCCGGCGCCACTGTCGAACTCAAGTAGTTCCTTCCTGTTGCAGGCTTAAGGCAATAGCGGCATAAAGCCGATGGCTGCCTGAAAGTTTCAACAATCGTCGCAAACCCTGTGTGCGGAACCTCCGCTCGCAGGGTTTGTTCATTTTGTCGGCTATCGTAGTATCTGTGGCCTGTTTCCGAATGAAAACAGAGCAGGCTCATGCGTAAAGGTTGTCAATGTCTGTCATTTTTCTGTTGAATTCATTGAAAACATGGCAGAATGGCATTAGCGCAACAATTGTGTATAAGGGGAGGCCGCAAGGTGTCTGATCCGCGAACGACGAAACATTGGGTCATCAAAGTCAATGGCTCTACGAAAGTCGATGTCGGCCCCGGCGAAAACGTCGAGATCGGCCGTAGACCTCTGCGTCCGCTTGCTGATGACGGACATCGAAGGCTGGAGATCGACGACGATACCCGTTCGATGTCGAAACGCCATGCGGTCTTCACCGTCGCCGCCAATGGTGGGGCATCGGTCACCGATATGAATTCCACCAATGGTTCATATGTCGTGGGCGAAAACGGCTTGAAGCCCCTTACCCCCAATCGGGATTTTATTTTTCCGGATTCACCGATGAGATTGCAGTTCGGGGATGTACCAGTTGATTTCGTGCGGATTGACGTTGAGGAACATTCCGTGGATGACAATCCGGTAACCGATTTGTTCGATTATGCCTTGGATGGTGGTGAAAACGCCGATATCGAGCCGGATATGGCCGATATGTCGGTGGACGACATCCTGAACCTGCGTGCCGGCGAACCCACTATGGCTTTCAGCGCGGCAGACGTGGCCAGCCGTCTTGGCGCTTCGGAATCGGCTAGCGCACAATCCGGTCTGGATTCACAGAAATCCAATGGAGCGACTACGGGTGATGCGAAGAACAACGTTGAGCAAGCACCCGGTGAGGCTCCGTTGCCCAATAACGGTTCTGATGGCAGACGTATCCGCAACGGGCAAAACGATCATGCCATCGATCAGATTTCGCTCAATGTAATGGCACCGCAGACTTCCCCCGTTGATGTTCAGGCACGCGATCTGTTCAAGGATGCGTTGCAAAGTGAAGCAGCGGAAAAAGCGGCTGGGACTGATGCCGGTCAAGGGAATATTTCCGCCGAGCAAAGTCTTGCTGCCGGGCAAGGTAATGGTCAACCCTCAGCCGGTTTCGTTGACGCAAGCAGAAACGTATCATCACAAAGTAATCAGAACCAATCGCAACAGGGAATGCAGCAGGTCTCACTGCCAACGAGGCTCGGTGACGAGCACAACCCGTCGAAGGTTTCTGCCGAGCATCGGCCTGTGGACAGGCAAGCCGGTACGCAGCCAGCGGTAAATGGCAATGACGGGGAAGCTTCACAGATGCGGTCGCAACAAGCGGTTCTGGGGCCGCAAACCATGGCCGGGCAACAAACTGCGCAAACGCAGCAAGCAACCATGCCGCAAGAGCAAGGCGTGCAGTCGCAACAGCAGCCCGAAGCGCACCAGCAAGCGATGCCGATGCCGCAGTCGTCGTCCCAACAGGCGGCATCACAACAAGCCGTTATGGCGCAGCCAACGTCTGTGAAACAGACCGCGTCGCAACGAACCGAGCCACAGCAAGCCATGCGGCAGCAAAGGCAGTCGCAAGAATCCGTGCCACAGCAAACACAAACGCAGCAGACGAATCAACAGGTTGGTGTCACTGCAGGGCAACAGGCTCCGGCACGTTACGTAGCGCCGCGGCAAACGGATCAGGCAGGTAATCGTTCGAATGCTTTTTCTGGTTCGTTCCAGGCCTCTGGCGACCAGAATGAAGCGGTATTCGTTCCCATGAATGCCAACCCCCAGCAGTCGGCCGGTGGCGGTGCCCGTGGCAAAACGCCTTTCGTCAATTCGCAGAACGGCAGAACAACGGCCCAAGTCTCTGAGGAACGCAATAAGTTCATGCCTCCAGTGCAAGTCGATACCTCCGCTACGCAGATATCGGAACCTACCATCAGCGATGGTGGTGCGATTGATGCGACGCAAACATTCAAGCCTGTGTTTGAGGCCGGTTCGGTTTTTGAAAAGGTCTCGAACGGAGAATTCGACCAGCCCCAACCTGAGGTTCAGGTGGAGGGCATGAATTCGGAAGAAGCCAAACGAACCACTGATTTCGGCGTGCAATTTGAAATGGCGAAGCATCCTGAGCTTTTGCCGTTCCTTGCAATGAATCCTTCACTGTATGACGATTTGTATGCGTGGCTTTCAGCTGTAGGCAACGATGATATCGATGCCGCGTTGTCGCAGAATTCAGGATATCTCGAGTATCGTAGCGAGGTCGGGGAGGGACGCAAGCAATGAGCGAGACGAACCAGACAAAAAAAGGCATCGAATCGATGCGCAAATGGTACGACGATTATCGTAGCGGACTTGTTCCCTCGCCTTTGGAAGACGTTGGACAGCTTGCCGCGCAGCTTGACCTGACCCATGCACATCCTTCGGGGATAGCGCAGCTTTTCGCCAGCGGTCACACGACGCTTGATTCCATGTTTCGTGATGCAGGTATGCTTCGAGCCGCCGGGCGCAGGCTTGAACGTGTCCTCGACGACAAGGCCGTCAAGACGAGGGCTACTGGGGTGGCTGAATTGTCGTTGGTGGTCGGCGTTGCCACTTGGCAGGGTAACTCGGTGCCGGTCCTGCTCTATCCCGTCGAGGTACGCCGTAAGCCGGGTGGTCGGGAAACCGATGCCGTTATTCGTTTCACCGGACACGTGAGCCTCAATCCCGCTTTCACCACAGCGATGCATGAACAACACATCGACATCAATGAGTCTGCTCTGTTCGACGGCAGAAATTATGCCAGCGGGACTCCTGACACGTCTTCGGTATTCACTGCCATCACCGACGAAGTGAAGCCCAAGATCACGGATTTCGATATCGAGCGCAACATCATTCTGGGTTGTTTCATGGACCCCGCCACCAAGATGCTTGCCGAAAGCCGTCATATCATCGACTCCTTGAGCACTAGGCCAAGCGGCAACATGGCGCTCGACGCTTTGGCCGGCAACGCTGATGCCATCAGCGCCTTGAAGGACGCCAAGCTTCCCAGTTTCAGTCCTTTTGATGCCGATCCTCACGGTGAGCATGAAGCCGGGGATGTCGACAACTCGGTACGTTATGCTGCCAACATGGCAGCACAGGGTCATTCGATCTTTGTCGATGACGCCTCTGGCAACGACACCGCGCAGATTGCAGCTGCCATCGCTTCGCGTTGTGTATCCGCCGGACGGACTGTGCTCTATGTCCCCGGAGTGGCTGCGCAAAAGAAGCGCTTCAGCCGTGAAATGGATTCCTTCTGTATGGGCAGCCGAGTCATCGACATGGCCGATTCGAAGGCCACGCAGCAGATCGACAAAGAGTTGATCGCGGCTGTCGGTTTCCAACCCGGGGCTTCCGTCGCCCGCTTCGACCAAGTGTCCGACGAGCTGGTAGGGGTGCGCTCGCGGTTGACCCGATACCTCGGTGACCTGCACGGGGTAAGTCAGGAATGGGGCGTTTCCGCCTATCAGACCATTCAAAACCTTGCCAGCATTTCGGCGATGCCGACCCATCCTGCCACGCATGTTCGGCTTTCCAACCAGGCGGCAAGAGCCATTGCCCCGCATATGGAAGACTGGGTCAAGAAGCTGCGCCAGGCAGGCGAATGCGGTGAATTCACCATCGGACCGCAAGACACAGCCTGGTACGGAGCGTCGATCTTTTCCGAGAATCAGGCCATCGAGGCCTATCAGAAGGTTGAGAATCTGTTGCAGCGCCTTCTGCCTGCAACCCGTGACCAAGTGGCATCGGTGGCTGAGACCTGCGGATTTCCGGTACCTTTGACGGTTCAGGAATGGAGCCGTCAGGTGACGGTTTTGAAGAACCTGCGCCGCGTGCTTGATGTGTTCCAACCTGAGATTTTCGAACGTGACATCGACTCCATGATCGAGGCCAGCAAGCCCAAGGCCCAACGCAAGGCCGAGGGGACGAATATGGGCTTCTGGGAGCGGCGTCGTCATATCAAAGAAGCCAAGAGTCTGCTTCGCGCCGGATCCCAAGTTGAGGATTTGCACGATGCGCTGAAGGTTGTGGACAAGCAGTCGGCGCAGTGGCATGAAATCGTTCCCCATGGCGGTTGGCCGGTGCTGCCGCCGAAACTGGACGATATTGTGGAGACACAGGAATCGCTGATGCGCGACATCACCGCGCTCGACACCATCTTGTCCACCACCGTGGAAGGCGGCGACCTGCAAAACGTCAATCTGGCGAGGTTGGAAGAAAGGCTTAAAAGCCTGTATTCCGACCGCAAGGCGCTCGATACATTGCCGAATCGTGCCTGCCTCGAACGCGATTTTCATTCCGTGGGGCTTGATGCGCTGATCGATGACCTGCGCAACAGGCATGTGGACGTAAATGCTGTGGAAGGCGAGCTTCAGCTTTCCTGGTGGACGACGGTCTTTGAAGACATTGTTCGTTCTTCTGCCATCATCTCGAATCAGGATGGTTCCGCGTTGCAGTCCGCGGCCGATCGCTTTGTGCAAGTCGACATCGACCATGTCAATTCCGTGGGGCCCATGCTTGAGCAGGAGTCGATGCGTCGCCTGTGCGATATGTTGTTCTCGCATACGCAGGAGGCTAATCAACTGCACACGCTTTTGGCCAGTAATGCGCGGGTCCCATTGAATCGTATCATTCAGGAATATCCGCAGATTTTCGCTGCTGCCAAGCCAGTGATCATGGCTACTCCGTTTACGCTTACCGTGCTGAGCAACCCCGATCCGCTGGCTGATGTGGCCATCGTCGATGCCGCTTCCCATATTCCCGCGCTTGAGTTGCTGAGCGTTTTGAGTCGTGCCAAGCGTGTGGTGGCCATCGCACATCAACCCACCATCACTTGTGAATCGTTGAAGGCGTTGGTGGCGCTGTTGCCAAAAATCACGGTTGGTTCCCGACCTGTGTGCCGCGATCCGCGTCTTTCGCTTTTCCTTTCGGCCCAAGACTATGGCAGTGCTGAAAGGGATGTGTCCACCGAATCGATGGAAGGTAGGACTCGTCTGCATCGGGTCGAGGCGAATGGCGTTCCTGTACTTGCCACCGGATTGGTGGAAAGCAGCCAACAGGAGATTGATGAGGTCCTTGCCATCATCAAGCAACGTGCCGCGAGCTTCACTGTGGTGCCAACCGATTATCTGCTTGCCGTGGTCACATTGACTCCGGTGTTTCGCACCAGGCTGGGTGCCGAACTCAAATCCTTGGCCAGCAAAAATGAGGCGATGGGTCGTTTCCTCCGTCATGTGCGTCTTGTCGATATCGATGATGTCGCCGGTGTGCGCGCCACTGATGTAATCCTTTCGCTGTGTTTTGCCAAGACGACTCATGGCCGTCTCCTCCAGCAGTTCGGTTCCTTGGAAGGCGAAGGCGGGGACGGCAAACTGCTCGACGCCCTTGCACTGGCCGACCGCAATCTCGATATCATTTCCGCTTTCGGTTCCGAGGACATGGAGGACGATCGTCTCCACCAGCCAGGACCGAAGCTTTTGAAGGTTATGCTGAATTGGGCCGAACATTTGGGCAAGGAAGTGGTACGGCCCCCGATGTCGCTGAAGGGCGACAATGTGCTCTTCGATGATTTGGCTGATCGCATTCGTGCACGCGGGCTCAAAGTGGCCGCCAATTATGGTTTCGATGGTGGCATCTCCATTCCTCTGGTTGTCGGTTTGAAGGACAAGCCGTTCTCGTTGGCGGTAATGACCGATGACGCGCGCTTCATGGGCATCCAGTCCACGCGCAGACGTCACCGTGTGCTGATGCAGGATCTGACTTCACTGGGATGGTCGGTGATGACGGTATGGAGCGTGGCCGCTTTCGTCAACCCGGATAAGGAAGTCGATCGTATCGTCAGCCGCATCAGTGATCTGTATCGTGAGGTACGTTGATGGCTGGCGCTTACAATCCCAATCGCCGGTCGTCCCGTACGCATCGACGTGTGGTGCGTGAAGGCAATGAGCGCTTCGACGTCGACGGTGAGGAACCTGACCCTTCCGATCGCCATACTCAGGGGCGCAAGCAGGATGATGACGACAAACGCATTCTGAGTGAGTTGCCTCCGCATTGGGGTATTTTCAGTGAGCGGGACAGGTAACCGATATCGGTTCGATGGCAACGGGTAATGGCAGCAGTTGGGCTATTACTCGTTGCTGTTTGTGATTCGAATCGTAACATCGGTTTGTGGTCATCAGATTGGTTCAGAGGCTTTGAATTGTTTCTCGGTCTTTTGATTATGGCGCATGGGTCATGGTTTTTCCTTTCAGAAAAAGCTAAAAGCATGGTGAGGCATGGAATCTTGTGGATTGCCGCTTTTCACTCCGGAAGACTTCATGGTGAGTCCACTTAAAAATCGCTTGGCCTGGTTGGTTGATTTGCATCCTGAGGCAGTGTGCTGATTTCTTTAGCGCTTGGCTGCCATGATCGGCATACGTTCCTGGACCGCCATGATGCGTGCGGCATCTTGTGGTGGCATGGCAAGTTGCGTTGTCGTAATACCGCTGTCATCGCGGTGTGCGCTTCCGGTTACCGTGGCCTGCTGTGCCAGCATGCAGGTTTCTCCGTTTGACTGGTTTGTTGCGAACACATTTTTGGTATGCAGGCCGACTTTGCTGTTGTCAGTTTCTGATTGTCGCCTCGGTCCAGCTGAGTCTTTTCCAACATTGCTCGCAGTAAAAAAGTCCATGGCAGCAACGTCTGATTGCTGGGCTGCCGAGTCTTTTTGAGCAGGCATATTCGCTAGAGTGTCGCATCCGGCGCTGCCGACAAGAGAAACTCGATCACCGGGAATCAATGCGGTCCCGGAACCGGTCACTTTGACATCGATCACCGTCAACCCCGGCTTGATTACGGGAGAGGCGCGAGCCATGGGCCGGCAGACAACACTGCCTGATTCTATATCCACTTGGGCGATCTGTCCCGTAACGTCATTTTCAGCGGCGAAAACGTCCGCCAATGCAGGGCTATCAGCGATATGCACTGTTCGCAGGTCATCCGCGTGTATTGTTTGGCCTCGCTTGATTGCATGGGTCGCCGTGACTGCCGATTTGGTGGCGACGCTGCTGGAAATGGACTGAAGCGCGAAGAAAACGGCAAGTCCCACGCATAATGCGGCGAGTATGGTGCGTGTCTGACGCAGGGTTCGCCGCTGTTTGAGCGTCGGCTTCTTGACGTTCAAACGCTGCTTGCTTCTGCTTTGGAAAAGGTTCATGACTCCATGATGAACCAAAATTAGAAATTACCGGGTAAAAAACGGGTAGTGTGGTCGAATGCCATGGCTTATCAACAATTGAGGCGTGTCGCTGTGGAGAGTGCAAACAAGTTATCCACAACACAGATTTTGAGCTTTGCATACCAATTTGGGCACAATAGTCTAACGGTAAAGGTACAAAAACGCAGAACACAAAAATCAAAAACCAGCATTCGAATTAATGCAGATTATCGGTTTTTAAGAAAATTCAGTATGGGTGCAATCATTTTTTCGAAGATGACGAGCCGCCCTTATCAGTGCGATAGAAGCCGTGACCCTTGAATTCGATGGGTACCGCTGAATAGACCTTGCGCACCTGCTCTTTGCCGCATTTCGGGCAGACGGTAATCGGGTCGTCGGAGAACGACTGCTGCTCGGTGAAATCGTATCCACAGTTCTTGCAACGGTAATGATAAGTAGGCAACGGTCCCTCCACAAAAGTAAAAGCTCAACAATTCAACTGTTCATATCCTAGTCCCAGCCCTGACGCCCGTTCGTTTCAGGTGAAGCCAGAAGTCTTCGCGCAACGGCCTATCGGCCATAAAATCGGTCAACGACGCTTGAATATGGACTATCGGGACAAGATGTTTCCCGGCATTGGCTAATGAAGCCGAATCAGGCGTTCTGGCGTAATGATTGCATCCACCGGTATATCATGCGCTTCACATGGCACCGCGTCATGGCGGTCAATGAATTCCCAATCCCAACAGACCCCGACTTTCAGCGTATTGCTCCGACAAAGCCCGAGCACTTGGTCGTACCACCCGCCGCCGCGCCCAAGCCGGGTTCCGTCCAGATCGATCGCGAATGCCGGTATGAATGCGATTTTGGCATCGGCAATGGCACTTGGCGCCAGAACCTCGCCTTCAGGTTCCTCCGGCCTCAGCCCGCCTGCAGCGGTGCGTGGCATTGCACGCAATCCGCTTTTCCCGCAATATTCACTCCAACCGATGTCGCGTCCGCGTCCGAGCCGCGGCACCAGCACCCGCAGCTTCTGCCCGGTGAGCGCATCAAGCAACCCCAGCGTCGGCACTTCCGTTCCCATCGAAACGTACGCTACTGCCGTATCTCCGGGTTGAAAAGTCGCAGGTTCTCCTCCGGAAAACAGTGACAAGGCAGGTTTGGGCGATACGACTTTCGTGGTATCAGTGGAAAGTTCGTCCAATAGCATCTTTGTGTTTTCAGCAAGACGGATTGATGCTTCTGCACGTGCTGCAGCTTCTATTTGTTTGCGTTTACTGATGGCGGCATGTCTCATTGCTTGTTTCAACATGAGAGTTGTTTCAGCATCGTTAGCCATGCTCCAATCCTATGCGCAAGCGGAGTCAGAGCAAGAGTCCGAAACAATAAACGCAATACAAATACATATAGGAACGATGTCGCTTTCAGTCTTTCTATGTCTTGAGTTTGCATAAGAATTAAATAGATAAATTTCGGTTCGATGAGGTGCTGGAAAGAGAAAACGATGATAAAGATGAGACAGGTGCTGACGTTCGCGGCGGCTGCGATAGTCGGTATGGTGATGGTGGTGCCGGCGGTAGTCAAGTCCGACGGCAGCCATAAGGCCGATGCCAATGCGATTGCCGTGGGCTACTCCAATCCGGTGCTGGCAAGGGGGTCGGCGGCTGCGGATCAAGAGACAAATGACGCTGCGAATATTTTCGATTCCGTTGTGATCAATGCCGTAAATCGTATCAGCATTGATTCCACAAATTACAATCATTCGCCAGACGCACTCATAAAAATAAAGATTCCGGGAAACACCCAGTCGTAAAGGATCCATAAACGCATCCGGTTATGGATGGCAGTGGATTCCTATGGTTAGTAGGTTGGTCGCCTATGTATCGGGTCACCGCAGCGGCCCGAAGCGTATCATGAACGTGTGTCAGTCTTTCGATCGCTGCGCAATGCGCTTACGCCCAACCCCCATGCCATCGTCATGCCGCGTGAGTTGGTGCCTCCCGACGGTGCCATCCAGATTCGTCTGCGCCCGATGGTCGCCGAAGACGAGGCTGGATGGAACGAAACCAGACAGCGCAATGCGGCGTGGCTTGCGCCTTGGGATTCCAACGATCCGATGCATGGTCCATCTTTGAGCTTCAACACGTGGTTGCAGCGTCAGCGTCTTGATGAGGAGTCGGGGACTGGAGCACTGTTCGTCATTGAATATCAAATGGCAATCATCGGCCAGATTTCCGTGGGCGCGATGTGCTACGGATCGATGCGCAGCGGCAACATCGGCTACTGGGTCGACCAAGGCCATGCGGGGCTTGGTGTGGCGCCGTTGGCGGTAGCGATGCTTGCGGACTGGGCGATGTTCAGCCCCACCGGCCCCCAAATGCATCGTCTCGAGATATCGATGCTGCCCGAAAACGAACGCTCCCGTCGGGTAGCACAGAAATTGCAGGCCCATCACGAGGGTCTTCGTCTTAAGAGCATGTATATCCACAATCAGTGGCGAGACCATGATGTGTATAGTTTGCTGGCTGAGGATGTGCCGCAAGGATTTACAGGCCGTTTGCTCGCATGACGCGCCCGAATTACACGCATGTGAAAAGTCACTAACTCTATCTATTCTTAAGTGTATGGATTATGCGTGGGTGAGCGGCGTTGTTGTGCTGGTCATTCTTGCTATCCTGATACTCGGTTGGCTGCCACGGCAAACCGAGGATAGTATGAAACGAGTGGTCGAGCATCGCGAAGACAAGTATTCGCCGTCGTTGCATCTGGTTGATGCCGACAGCGGTACTCGATTTTCGGATGATCGCCGACCTTCGTCGGAAGGGGTTGTCGTGCAATCAAAGCAAAAAGGCATTGCCGAGGGGGTATCCCACGTGCCGGCTGCGCAATCACGAAAATCCACAAAGGCCGCGAAAGAACGGGCGAAAATCGCTCACATTCGTGAACTTCGTCGTCAGGCGGCACACAGACGTGCCATTATTTCCGCAACCTTGCTGCTTGTCACTGTTGTAGTGCTCGGCATTTCATTCCCGCTTAAGTTCAGCCCGTTATTCGCATTGATTCCTGCCGCTTTGCTGGCAGTCGTCGTGGCGTTGGGGATCCGTACCGCCAATCATGCGCGTGCGTGGGAACGCAATCTCAAGGCGAAGCATACCGAGCAGACCAAGGCTGTTACCCACCGCGATGATGCTCATGCCCATACTCAGGCGGTCAAGCAGCGTAGTCAGGCTACGGCTTCGGCTAAGGCTAACGCTTCTGCTTCTACCGATGAGCAACCTACCGGCATGATGGCCGAACACGAAATCGAACAAGCCCTCAAGGCGACGCAGGCCGAAAAAGACCGTGTCGAAAAGCGTCGCGCCAAGCGCGAGTCTCGAGTCGACCGCCAACAGGCCAAGCCCGTTTCTGATAAACAGACGAATAAATCTGCTGACGTTTCCCAAAAGTCGGCAGCAGCACCAACTTTGGATACCAAGTCGCGTGACGAGGTGAAGTCCGATGCACTTCAGAAGCAGATGCACTCGGCTTCGGCTCATCATTCACAGCCTCAAGATGACAACGCGGCGAAGGCGAAAGCGAAGAATGCCGAAAAGTCTTCGCATGCTCAGTGTCAGCATACGACTGACAAAAAGGTTGTCAAGGCCAGCAAAACCAAAGAAAACCAGCTAAATCAGGTCAGCGATGCCACGCATGAGCTGAAGCAGGTTCATCCGGCGCAGGCTTTGGATGTCGTCGATCTGGCACCGAATCAAGATTTGATTTCGTTCTCGTTGGGTGCGCCGCGCAATGGTGTTGAGGTCAAGCACGAGGAGCCGAAGAGTCTGGAAATCAAGTCCACCCGTCAGGTTTCCAAGGCTGTAACCGAATCCAAAGACACTGAAAAGGTATCTTCTCAGACTTCGCAACAATCCGAGGAATCAGCCGGAAGCATTGGCCGGAATCAAGCAGAAGATTCGGATTCGGCGGTTTCATCGGCATCTGGGAACGAAACCAACGCTCACGATTCTTCTTCGGGGAAGCGAGTCCGGAAGAAGAATCACAAGCGCGTTCGGGCGACGGCCAAGCGGATACATAACGCCACGCAGCGTAACAACGCTACTACGACCGATAAGAAACCGACGTATACCAACGATCCTGAGAAGTTCCATGCTGCGGAGGTCTCTGCCGAAACGGAAGCGCCGGCGGTCTCCTCGGACTCGTTGGGGACGGGTCTGGAAAAGATTCTCGAACGTCGCAACGTCTGAGGTGGATGACGTAGCCTTTTGATGATTCCCATCATTGGCAGCAAATGGCAAGATGGCCTTTTGCGGATTCAATTTAGCCAGATGGTGGGCCCATCCAGACAGCGCGGCCTAGCCAGATGGTGAGGCCCTGCATTTGTCTCAGTGTTTAGGGTATGTGCTCGACGCTCAAGTCGGCTTATTGGCTCCTTCCGAGGTCTCGTGTAGAAGCATGTGGTTTCTGCCGATCCGCTGACGGCCAGGCATTCAGGTGCGCATCTGAAGCGTCAGAATATTGGATTCGTGCTCATCGCACATTTGTGTGCATCTGCACATTTATTTTCCGCGATATTTCTTGGAAATACAACATAATCAGCTTCAATTGTGAAGGTTTCACTCAGAGCGTTAGCACTCGGGTTGGCAGAGTGCTAATTTTCGCGCTACGATATATAGGTAAGCGCAAAGGGACGGTGCCGAAAGTGATCGTCAGCCTCTGAAAGCGGTGTCCTCGCGCGAGGAAATAAACTCTCACTTAAGAAAGAGGAGGTCCACAGTGTCGATCTCACTTACACCGTTGGAAGACAAGATTATTGTCAAGCAAGCCGAAGCGGAGACGCAGACGTCATCCGGCCTTTACATTCCGGACAACGCCAAGGAGAAGCCGCAGCAGGGCGAAGTTTTGGCCGTCGGTCCGGGTCGTCGCGACGACAACGGCAACCGTATCCCGATGGATGTCAAGGTCGGGGACAAGGTCCTTTACTCCAAGTACGGCGGCACCGAGGTGCACTATCAAGGTGAGGATTACCTCATCGTCGGTGCCCGCGACGTGCTCGCGATCCTGAACTGATTGCCGTAATCGCCAAGTTTGATTTGATAACGATGCGTCCCAGCCATGCAGATGGTGGCTGAGGCGCATTGTTTGTTTTGTGCGGAAACTTTTTGCGCGGCCAGGAATCAGTAAATCGATAATGTGTCGGGAAACCTTTGGCGCCTCGATTCGAAGATTGTGCCGACCAGACAATCTTCGAATCGAAAAGGAATGACAATTATTGCAATGCTGTGAGAGGTATAGGTTTTAGCGATTGTATTTCCGGTTTAATATGGCTGACATTCGTTTTTCTTGCGTCTTTTATCGCGGTTCGTAAGTGTAAGTCTTCCGGTCTGGTTCGATAGTGATAAGCATATCGTAATGTCCGTCTTAAAAGCGAGCCGCAACGTGTGCAATATCGCTTATTGCGGCTTACAATGACGGTTATGACTTTCAAACATCGTGCCATAGTTGATACCATCCCCGCCTACAAGCAGGGCAAGCCGGCCCCCGCAGTCGCGGGCCAGCGTTCCTACAAGATCTCCAGCAATGAGAATCCGTACCCGCCGCTGCCCAGCGTGCGCAAGGCCATCGAAGACCACGCGCTCGACCGCATCAACCGTTACCCGGACATGGGCGGCTGGCAGGTCATCGAACGCCTTGCCAAGGATTACGGGGTCGGCCAGGACGAGATCGTCTTGGGTTGTGGTTCCACCGAGGTCATCACCCAGTTGACCAACCTCTTGGCCGGTCCCGGAGACGAGGTGATTTACCCGTGGCGTAGCTTCGAGGCCTACCCGATCATCGTCTCAGGCGCAGGTGCGACCAGCGTCCAGATTCCCAACCGTCCCGACGGCGGCCACGACATCGACGCGATGATCGCCGCGATCAACGACAAGACCCGCATGATCATTGTCAACAACCCGAACAACCCGACCGCCTCATCGGTGAGCGACAAGGACGCCCGCCGTCTGATGGAAGCCGTCCCCAGTGACGTCATCGTGCTGTTTGACGAGGCCTATATCCACTTCAACACCGCACCGGACACCAGCGTCGGCATGAAGCTCTACCGTGAGTACCCGAACATCGTCGTGGCGCACACCTTCTCCAAGGCTTACGGTCTGGCGGGTCTGCGCATCGGCTATGGCATCGCCCAGCCTGATGTCATCACCGGCATGCGCAAGATGTCGCTGCCCTTCGGTGTCACCCAATCCGCGCAGATCGCGGCCATTGCTTCGCTCGATGCCAAGGGCGAGCTGATGGAGCGCGTGCAGGCGCTGATCGGCGAACGTGGCCGTGTGGTGAAGGCGTTGCGTGAGCAGGGCTGGGACTTCCCGGAACCGTATGCGAATTTCTTCTGGCTGCCCCTTGGCAGCAAGACCGGCGAGGCGGCCGCGCGCTTCATCGCCGCAGGCCTTTCCACCCGTGTCTTCGACGGCGAGGGCATTCGTATCTCCATTGGAGAGACGGAAGCCAACGACCGGGTTATTGAGGTCTGCAAGGACCTGAAGGCTGACGGCATCGCCTGAAAGCGGCGTAGAAGGTAATCGTTGAAAGTGGCCGTCGGGAATATTGCCGACGGCCACTTTGTGTTTGAGGCGTGCTTGTTCATGTTTGCGGCGAATCTGATTGGCGAACCCGGTCTTTGGCTCATCGAGAAGCTTCAAAAACCAATGAACAAGTCGGATTTGCAGCGTGGAAAGCCCCTGCTGTGAAGGTGTCGCGGCACTGTTCCCGACACACTAGGCGTGTCGTGGGCTTGCATCCGTCTGCGGTTCATGGCATTATAGTCAAGTTGCCTGCTTCAAGGCTTTTAAAGTTGCGAAGTGAGTAATTGGCGGATTTCCCAAGCGGTCAAAGGGAGCTGACTGTAAATCAGCCGCTGATAGCTTCAGTGGTTCGAATCCACTATCCGCCACGCCTCGATAGCTCAGTGGTAGAGCACTTCCTTGGTAAGGAAGAGGTCGTGAGTCCGATTCTCACCCGAGGCTCTCTGGCGGGATAGCTCAGCTGGCTAGAGCGTACGACTCATAATCGTAAGGTCAAGAGTTCAAGCCTCTTTCCCGCTACAAACTTCCGACATACGTCGGCAAGAAACGACACGCAGAAGGTGAACCAATGGCAAGCAAAAGCGCCGCAGTCCGTCCGGGCATCACGCTGGCATGCACGGTGTGCAAGGAGCGTAACTACATTACGACCAAGAACCGTCGCAATACCCCAGATCGTCTCGAGCTCAAGAAGTTCTGCCCTCGTTGCGGCAAAGAAACTGTGCATCGTGAGACTCGTTGAGTTTTAGAGCTATACAAGCCTGACTTCGGTCGGGCTTTTTTCATATTTGGACAGACAAACGTTGCAGAGGAGAATGCCGCATGTGGTTGCTGTGTTCAAATAGTAGTCATATGCAGATAGCAGATACAAAGCAGACACAAAACGGAGACAGGTGACGACGGCATGACAAGGCAAACGGATTCGCCAAACTTGAGAACACCAATATCCGGAATGCCGGCGTCCGAGACACCGGCGTCTGGGTTTTCAGCGTCTACGGCATCAACAGCCGGGACGCCAACTTTGGCACAGCTGACCACCATCGATGTGGGCGGGTCGGTCGATCGGTTCATCGAGCCGCAAAGTGAAGCGGAATTCATTGAGGCTGTGCGTGGTGCCGATGCTGCTGGTCTTCCGTTACTGGTCATCGGCGGTGGATCGAATCTGTTGGCGGCCGACGACCCGTTCCCTGGTGTTGTCATACGTGACGCCCGGCGCGGTATTTCGGTATTAAATACTGATATCAGTGCCAATGCGGGTGATGGAGGCGTCGAAACTTCCGGAACCGGCAGGGTTGCGGAAGTCGTCGGAATTTCGGGAATCGACGCATTCACTGGAAACGTAGATGGCGGATCTGCCGGATCCAGCCAATCTGCTGTAGCTGGTGAAATCGTCGAAATCGTGGCCGATGCCGGGGCGAATTGGGATGATTTCGTCGCTTTCTGCATAAAATCAGGTTTTTCCGGTGTGGAAGGCCTGTCGGGGGTTCCCGGGACCGTAGGCGGTGCAGTGGTGCAGAACATCGGCGCATACGGTCAGGAAGTCGGTTCGTCGGTTACTTCGGTCAGGGTCTTTGATCGTAAAGCCGGCACAATAGACATGCTCAGTCCTGCCGATATGCGATTCGGCTATCGCTCTTCAGCCCTCAAAACCTTGGGACATGCAGCGTCATCGGCTTCATTAGACGATACAGACGATTATTTCCCGACTTCGCGTTACGTGGTGCTTTCCGCTACGTTTACCTTGGAATGCAGTCGGACCGGCGAAGTGGCGTTCGGCCAGTTGGCCAAGGCTCTTGGCGTGGAGCTGGGGGAGCGGATGCCGATTGCCGAAATCCGTGAGACTGTACTGAAAATCCGTGCCACCAAAGGCATGCTGGAGGATCCGGGCAGATACGCTTCCCGGTGGATGCGCGGTTGCAAGGATAGGCATAACGTTGTCAACGCCGTCAAAGCGGAAGACCCGGCAAATTCAAATGGTCAAGATATGTCAGATGCTCAGGAACCGCCAGAAATAGATGCCATTCAGGGCGAGGCGGCAAGCGGCGTAGTCGAATACCAGCCGGATTTCGACCGGCACAGTTGCGGCAGTTTCTTTACCAACCCGATACTGACCAGCCAGCAGGCGGCCAAGCTGCCCGCCGATGCCCCGCGATTCGATGCGCTGTTGCCCGATGGCAAGCCCGGCGTCAAGACTTCGGCCGCATGGCTGATCGACCACGCCGGTTTCCACAAGGGCTACAAGGTGCGCCCCGATGCCAAAGCCGGGCTCTCAACCCTGCACACCCTCGCGCTGACCAACCGTGGCGGCGCTCAGGCCAGTGATATCGCCGAACTTGCGAAAACGGTCCAGAACGGTGTGGAAGAACGATTCGGTATCCGTCTGGAACCTGAGCCGGTGGTCGTCGGTCTTGATCTGAGTTGAAAAGCGATATTGCGAGGAGACAAGGCGAAAGTCGTAGAATGGATTTTCTTCTCATATAATTCAAGGATTTTCCGTTCCTGTCAAATACCAACATTTCCTGTTAAGCCGGTAACGCGGTTGTCATATCGGTTTCCTATCCTTTCGGTAGATCTACTCGCGCAGACGCACGAAGCAGGCAAGGGGAGAAGAACTTATGGATCTGTTCAGAACGAAGTCGGTGGAGCAGACGCTTGCCGAAACCACCACCGGCGACCGCAAGCTGGTTCGTAATTTGGGCGCGTGGGATTTGGCGGTCATGGGCGTGGCCGTCGCCGTCGGGGCTGGCATCTTCTCCGTGGGGGCCCAGGCCATCGCCTTCCACGCCGGTCCTGCTGCAATCATCAGCTTCCTCATCGCCGGCATCATCTGCGCAGCAGCGGTGATGTGCTACGCGGAATTCGCCTCGATGATTCCCGCCGCCGGTTCCGCCTATACCTTCACATATACGACCGTCGGCGAACTGATGGCGTGGGTCATCGGCTGGGATCTCATCCTCGAGATGCTCATGGCCAGCTCGGTGATCGCCAAATACTGGAGTGTCTACCTTAACGACTTCCTGCACCTGATGGGCTTCAATTCGAGTACCGAGATCAATTTTGGCTGGTTTACCTTCGATTGGGCCCCGCTGATTGTCGTCGCGTTCTTTACCGTCCTTTTGGTATTTGGTACCAAGATCGGCGCTCGCGTCGACGGCGCGTTCACGCTTTTGAAGATCGGTATCGTCGTTTTCGTGGTCATCGTCGGCTTTTTCTATATCAAGCCGTCCAATTACACCCCGTTCATTCCGCCGTCCCAGCCGGCCAGTTCCGTACCGGGAGCCGCGTCCGACGGCATCATGACCCAACCGCTCTTCCAATGGATCATCGGCCAGCAGCCCACCATCTACGGCATTTCCGGCATCATCTCCGGCGCGGCTCTGGTCTTCTTCGCCTTCATTGGCTTTGATGCGGTCGCAACGGTCAGCGAGGAAACCAAGAACCCTGCCCGCAACGTGCCGCTCGGCCTTGGCCTCGGTATGATTCTCGTCATCATCATGTACGTGCTCGTCACCGTCGTCACCACCGGCATGGTCTCCTATAAGGATCTCGCCAAAGCCAAGAACCCTTCGCTGGCCACCGGCTTCGAGCTAGTCGGTGCCACTTGGGCCGCCAAGATCATCTCGTTTGCCATCGTGCTGGGACTGACGACCGTGGTCATGGTCATGCTGCTGTCCCTGACCCGCGTGGTCTTCGCGATGAGCCGTGACGGTTTGCTGCCGCGTGGCCTCTCCAAGGTGGGCAAGCACGGCACGCCTGCCAAGCTGCAGATCGCCGCCAGCATCGTCGTGGCCATCGTCGCCTCCTGCTTCAACATCAACGTCCTTTCCGACATGATCAACATCGGCACGCTTTCGGCCTTCACGTTGGTCGCGATTTCGGTGCCAATCATGCGCAAGAAGCGCCCCGACCTGCATCGTTCGTTCAAGATTCCGGGCAACCCGTGGATTCCGATCCTCATCGCCATAGCCAACCTCTGGCTGATGCTCAACCTTTCAGTGCTGACCTGGATTCGTTTCGTGGTCTGGCTGCTGATCGGCTTCTGCATCTACTTCGGCTATTCCTACCGACATTCCCGCTTGGGAACCGGCGAACTTGACGCCGACGTCAAAGAGGCCATGGAAAAGAAGAAAGATGAGGAACAGGCCGAGGAAAACCTGGATTTGGCCGGCTTGACGGAAGAGGATACCGAAAGCCGCAGGGCGTAGGTCTGGCTGCGTACCTTTGCGTGTCGCGGTTTCAACCGGATTCGTTCGTTTTGTTGTTCTAAGACGGGCGAATTCGTGATTAGGAAGCTAAAAGGGAAAGAAAAATGGAACTGTTCAGAACCAAGTCGGTAGAACAGGCGTTGGCTGAAACGACTACCGGCGATCGCAAGCTGGTGCGCAATCTGGGTGCGTGGGATTTGGCGGTTATGGGCGTCGCCGTTGCCGTCGGCGCGGGCATCTTCTCCATCGGCGCGCAGGCCGCTGCCTTCCATGCCGGGCCCGCCGCGATCATCAGCTTCCTTATCGCCGGGGTCATTTGCGGGGCTGCGGTGATGTGCTACGCGGAATTCGCCTCGATGATTCCCGCGGCCGGTTCCGCCTATACCTTCACGTATACGACGGTGGGCGAGGTGGTGGCGTGGGTCATCGGCTGGGATCTCATCCTCGAGATGCTGATGGCCGGTTCCGTCGTTTCCAAATACTGGAGCGTCTATCTTAACGATTTCCTGCGTCTGATGGGCTTCAATTCCAGCACCGAAGTCCATCTCGGCTGGTTCACGTTTGATTGGGCTCCGCTGATTGTCGTCGCGTTCTTCACGATCCTCCTGGTACTCGGCACGAAGATCGGCGCGCGTGTCGACGGCGCATTCACGATCCTCAAGATCGGCATTGTCGTTTTCGTGGTCATCGTCGGTTTCTTCTATATCAAGCCGTCCAATTACACCCCGTTCGTTCCGCCGTCCGAACCTGCCAGCAAGGTGCTGGGTCCGGCTTCCGGAGGCGTGATGACCCAGCCGCTTCTGCAATGGGTCACCGGCCAGAAGCCCACCGTTTATGGCGTTTCCGGCATCATCTCCGGCGCGGCTCTCGTTTTCTTCTCGTTCCTGGGCTTTGATGTGGTGGCCACGGCCAGCGAAGAGGCGAAGAACCCGAAGCGCAATGTGCCGCTGGGTATCGGCATCGGCATGCTGATGGTCATCGTGATGTACATGCTTGTCGCCGTCGTCACCACCGGCATGGTTTCTTATAAGGATCTCGCCAAGGCAAAGGACCCGTCGCTCGCCACCGGTTTCGAGCTTGCGGGGGCGACCTGGGCGGCCAAGATCATCTCCTTCGCCATTGTCATCGGTCTGACCACCGTGGTCATGGTGCTTTTGCTCGGTCTGACCCGCGTGGTCTTTGCGATGAGCCGTGACGGCTTGTTGCCGCGCGGCCTGTCCAAAGTGGGCAGGCACGGCACGCCGGCCAAGCTGCAGATCGCCGTCGGTGTGCTCGTTGCCATCGTGTCGTCCTGCTTCAATGTTTCGATTCTGGCCGACATGGTCAATATCGGCACGCTTTCGGCCTTCACGCTGGTTGCGATTTCGGTGCCAATCATGCGCAGGAAGCGCCCGGATCTGCCGCGTTCCTTCAAGATTCCTGGTAGCCCATGGGTTCCGATCCTGATCGCCGTGGCCAATTTCTGGCTGATGCTCAATCTCACGGTTTTGACCTGGATTCGTTTCGTGGTCTGGTTGCTGATCGGTTTCTGCGTTTATTTCGGCTATTCCTACCGCCACTCGCTTCTCGGCACAGGCCAGCTCGATGCCGATATGGAAAAGGCCATGGAGGAAAAGGCGGATACGCAAAAGGCGGACGTGCAGAAGGCCGATGCGCAGAAGGGCGAGGAAAACCTGGATTTGGCCGGCTTGACGGAAGAGAACACCGAAAGCCGACGGGCCTGAACCTACTTCGAGGTCATTGTATTGTGACATCTTTTGCCGCAACCGATTTTGAACAAAGAATGAATTCTTTGCGTTTGAGTTTTTCTTCATGCGTAGCCAAACAATGGTGATGAAGACCGCGTATCTGAAAGGCTTGCGGAACAGATTTGTCTGCACCTTTGCTCAAACATTCAAGCTGGCGTGTAAATCAGTTTGATGATTGGACATGTTCTTGTTTTGGCAGTTTTCTATGGTGTTCATCGCTATGGAAAGAGCAAGGTTTCTTTATTTCATGGTGACGGTGTCCACCGGTAAACGCGGGGTATGGGTATTTCGACATTTTGTCGTGCCTATGGCCGAATTCGGCCCGTCGTTGCTCCAACGTAGGCTGATACTACTTGAAGGTTGTAAGGAGGCCTCCTCAATGGCTTATGTGATTGCTCAGCCCTGCATTGACGTCAAAGACAAGGCGTGCGTGGACGAATGCCCGGTCGACTGCATTTACGAGGGAGATCGTACGCTCTACATCAATCCCAACGAGTGCGTGGATTGCGGCGCTTGCGAGCCCGTGTGCCCCACCGAGGCGATTTTCTACGAGGACGACGTGCCTGAGGAATGGGCTTGGTACAAGGATGCTGCGGTCACGTATTTCAACGATATCGGCGATCTGGGCGGCGCTCAGGCCGCAGGCCCGTCCGGCAAGGACGAGGCCCGTATCGCCGCGCTTCCCCCGCAGAATCAGGACTGATTCTCAGACCTCGCGTTTAAGACGTTCAAACCCGCGAATTTCACTTTATCGAGTGAGCTTCGTGGGTTTTGTCGTATCGTACTATTTACATCGTTCTATTTACGGTGCACGTATGTTGATGACTATGTGCTTGTCTTGTCGTTTTACTTGGGATGGAGCCATAGCAATGCTGTATTACGTACCAGGCGTGCATGCCGGCCTAAATATAGCGGGGACTTGTGCTGCAACAATTGTGATTCGGTGACTAGGACGTTTTCCGGGCGATTTCTGGAATGACGACAATATGCCTCAAAAGTTCGTCGGGTCCAACGACATAACGTTCCGTATCCTCGATGGTTATTCGTCTTTTGACTCCATCTATCCATCCATTTCTTCCTTGAAAAGCCAATATCTCTTGATCCTTGCCATGCCGAGAGTTATCCGAAAGTCCGTGTACCTGGGGAATCCGCTACACGTTGCATGTCGTTTTGGCGCTGCTGTCGGTATTATCGCTATTAGGTATCTTTCTTTGACCGAAGCGACGTGAAAGGCGACGGCAATGGGTTTTTACAGATTTGATTCTCCCTATGATTGGAATCGCGTCGCGCCTTATAAGGAAACCGCGAAAAAGGCTCCCGGTGGAATGATCGACCTCTCCGTCGGTTCGCCGGTCGACCCGGTGCCGGCCAGCGTGCAGCGGGCGCTTGCCGATGCCGCCGATGCCCCTAATGCATACGGGTATCCCACGGTGGTCGGTATGCCGGCCTTACGTGACGCTATTGCCGGATGGTTCCGTACCAATCGTGGTGTCGATTTCGAGGCCATTGACGCTGACTTCGTGCCTACGGTCGGTTCCAAGGAAGGCGTGGCCCTGATGGCCTCGTTGCTGCATTTTGGTCCCGGCGATGTCATCGTGCAGCCCGCGGTGTCTTACCCGACCTACGAGATCGGCACACAACTGGCCGGTGCCAAGGCCTACAAAGCCGCCGATATCGCCGACGTCGATTCGTGGCGTTGCGTTCCTGGGGTCAAGGCGATCTGGGTCAATTCCCCAAGCAATCCGACCGGCGAAGTGCTTTCCGCCTCGCAGCTGCACGGTATCGTCGCTGCCGCCCGCGAAATCGGTGCTGTGGTCCTTTCCGACGAATGTTACGGCCTGCTGACGTGGGCGGATAATAATGCCGCTGATGGTGTCAATGTTGCTGCGGATAACGGTCAGCCGGCCAAGCAGCCGAATGATGAGTCGTTTGAAAACGTTGTTTCCAGAGGTGCGAGCTCAGTCTCGCGCAGCTTACAGTCCAACGATGGTGAGAAGCGTAATTCCAGTTCTGACGCTGATTCCGAACCCACTTCGTGCGTGCTGCAGCACGGTAGAGGCGGCGTGCGTGATTTGTCAGATGGTGGTGAGTTCTCTTTCGCCTCTTATGCGCTGCAATCTAACGACACCAATGAGAAAGATTCGATGTCTTGCTTCTCCGCGCCGGCTCCTTGCATGCTGCAACCGGATGTTTGTGACGGAAGCGCCAAAGGCATTCTTGTGCTCTATTCTCTGAGCAAGCAATCCAACATGGCCGGTTACCGCACCGCACTGATTGCCGGCGACCCCGATCTTGTCCGTCCGATGACGGTCTATCGCAAGCAGATCGGCGAAATCATCCCCGGTCCGGTTCAGGCTGCGATGGCGGTGGCTTTGCAGGATTCCGATGCCGTCAAGACGCAGCAGGCTCGCTACGACAAGCGCTTGCACCAACTCGTCGACGGGCTGCGTGCCAATGGTTACGACGCACGCATGCCGCAAGGCGCGCTCTACGTCTGGGTTCGTGCGAAAAGCGGCGATTGCTGGCAGGACATGGCCGATTTGGCGCGTCTGGGTATTGTTGCCAGTCCCGGCGAGTTCTATGGCGACCCCACCCACCTTCGTTTCTCCTCTACCGCCACCGATGCCTCCATCGCCGAGGTCGTCGCCCGTCTGCGTGGCTGAGGAAGGGGCCTCACGCCGGAATGGGTCGACTACTTGGGCCGTCGCTCGTAGAGGAGCCTTTCCGACGCGACCAAAAGCACGTATTCTGATGCTTTTGGTCGCGTTTTCGATTTCGCTGCGACGAAAAGCACGTTTTAACCGTGATTTTCGTGCTTTTGGTCGCATTAGTGTTTGTAATCAAAGCTGCGTGGCACCCCTGCATCGCTGAGCTTCTTTATTAGTGGTGTACGTTGCATCATATCGTTAAAATCGAGTCTGACTATTCTTTGGATTGGGGTCGCGGTGAGCAGATTGTGCTCGCGTTCCTTTTCTTCATATACGACTTGGCGGATACTGTGATGATTTGTCATGTCGGGGTTGATGTATTTGTCCATTCCGTCGAATTCCACTCCTATAAGCGCATTGTTCGGTAAACGGTATGTCATGTCGACTCGGTAAGTAAGTATGTCTCCATTGACGGTTGGAATTCGAAATTCATTCTGTAGATCGGGCTTATTGAATCCTTCTTCGAGCATAATTGCACGGCATATTGATTCGCCGCAGTTTTCGCTGTGCCAATCGGTAAAGTGCAGAAGCGATTGGATTTTACTGTCAGCGACCCGTACACTCGCACTGGCTTTGATGATGGCTTGTTCATTGACCAGATTTTTCCTCATTGCGGAATCGAACATTGGCAGCACCTCATGAAACTCATATCTAGTCGCGCAATCGCATAATGATCTTGCAACGGATGTTATCGAAGTCTGAGATGACTGAATCGTAACGACTTCAGGAACATGAATATATCGAATCCCTTTTGATTTTCTGGAACTCATCGATTTGGCGGTGGCTAGGAACACTTCTTTATGATCGTGCAACCAATAAGGATGTTCGATTCCGTAAACGCTTATGGCGCTGATTCCAGCAAAATCCCATTCCGGATGCCAATCGTGTAACGCTCTGATTATCCACAAATACTGTTCATTGGAGTCAAGTCCTTGCCAGATTGCTGTACGTACGTAAAGTCCATGCCACGGTCTGGTTAGTTCGCCGGATTTTACCAAGACCCTGAGCCGCTGCTGATCTCGATGTTCGCAAGCGTGAAGACAGCGATGATGGGCTTCTGTTTGTCTCAGTAATTCGGAAAGGTGCGAATTTATTTTCATGAACACCACGTTAAAGTGCACTATGGGGGCGGTGTCAACTCAATCGGGGTTATGTGGTCGGATGATGCCTCTTTTACGATTATCCGGGCGTTTCGTGGATAACTCTTAGAAAACTTCGGCCACTGTGGACAATGTTGTGGATAACGATAAGGACGCTTCGAGAATTGGATTGAGCGATGGTTTAATTTTATGTCTTGATCGATGGACAGGAACTGATATTTGCTATCTGGACCGCAAAAGTGCCTTTGAACGCGCATTCAACGATAGTGTTAATTCATAACTGCGACGAAAAGCACGGAAACGCATGCTTTTGGTCGCAGTCAATCCATCAACGCGACGAAAAGCACGTTTAGAACCCTGTTTACGTGCTTTTCGTCGCAACTTCGGCTATGCTTCGTGAGGAGTCAGTTCGATGAGGGGATTTCTGGGCATACGTGGCATCGGATAATGTCGGTAAATCCGTGGTTTTATTCTATGGAATATGCATATCAAACAGAGAATAAGAACCAGCGATCTACTTACTGAAGATCATCCTGAGCGTATGCGGGCTGCGGAAATTGGCACGCCCGAACCTCGCAGGCTCAACCCGCTGCTGCGCGGACTCGCTTTCCTCAGCGTATTTGTTTTGGTGGAGATTGTCGCGTCGCTGGTCATTGCTGTCGCATACCTCTTGACGACCGGCAATTTGAAAGCCGTGAAAACGCCCAACGTCCATTCTCCTGTTACGTTTTTTGAGATGTTGGCTGAAGTTGCGGCTGCGATTGCCGGTTATCTGGTCGTTGTTTACGGCATGGAACACCGTTCCCGTCCGCTCGAGTTTCGGCTTGTCAGGTGGAAAGGGCTGATTGTTGGCGGCCTCATAGGTTTTGCCGCCATTGCACTATGCGTTGGAGTCCTCGCTCTGACGGGAAACTATAGAGTTTCGGGCTTTGCCACACGTTACAATCCGTGGATCGATATCATCTCCATGGGCATTTGCGCAGGCATCGCCGAGGAGATCATAATGCGAGGCATGCTGCTTCGTCTGGTCGAGGAGTGGCTTGGCTCATGGGGTGCGCTTGCGGTTTCAGCATTAGTGTTCGGGCTGATGCACATAGCCAATCAGGACGGCTCGCTATGGGGCGGGCTGGCCATTGCCATCGAAGACGGGATATTGGCGGCGGCGCTGTATTTTGTCACCCGTTCACTGTGGGTGTGCATAGGGGAGCATGCGATGTGGAACATCGCTGAGGGTCCGATTTTTGGATCCATCGTCTCCGGCAATGGCAAGCAGGATTCATGGCTCGTGGCTCAATGGTCCGGTCCCGACATCATAACTGGCGGCAGTTTCGGTCTCGAAGCCAGCATCGTTCCGGTGATTCTTATGGGTGTCGCCGGCATCGCGCTGATGGTCTATGCCCAGCGCAAGGGTATGTTGGTTCGACCGGCGTGGGTGCGCAAACGCCATATGGTGGATTGCTGAAGATGCGATAGAAGTCAAAAGAATCACGAGTAAAAGCTGATTTTCATTGCATGTCGTTTGGGAGCGAGCTGTGGGTTGTGTAGTATGTCTTCGAACTTGCATGATGTCCGGAAGCCGATATTTGCGATCCAGTCTGCACGAAGTGCCTTTGAAGGTGCGATCAACCCATAACACAAACTCCTAACCGCGACCAAAAGCATGCGTTTCCGTGCTTTTGGTCGCGGTTACGAGTTTGCTGCGACGAAAAGCACGTTTTAGCCTCGATTTTTGTGCTTTTCGTCGCATCTTATGCAAGAATGTGGTCTGCTATTGCTCCGGTTTGCTGTCGTTGGCGATCTGTTTGGCCTTCCAGTCGCCGTGCTCCAGTCCTAGGGTGGCCGCGCCCGTTCCGTAGCGCTCGCGCACGGCGTCCAGTACGGTTTCGGCACTGCGAATGCGCTCTTCACGCTTGACACGGTTTTCTTCGGGTTTAATCCCGGTTAGTGCTTGGCGGCCACCATTTGAATTGGCGTTTCCCGCAGCTGAATTAGCGCCTATTGGAACGCTTGCATTCAATATTACGTTACTATGATTTTGGATATTCCCGTTATCGGGTAATTTGCATTGGCGGGAGCCATCGGAGGTATCTGCGGCTATGCTGTGTTTCGGCTTGTTGTTATCGCTTCCAGAAGTATCGGCGTAATCATTATCGTTGTGGTTGGCGTTGTCCGCGTTGCTCGCATTGCCGCGTTTGCCGGAGTCATTACCTTGCCGGCTGTTGTTGTCGCTTGCGTTGAGGTTATTGCGATTGTCGCCCTGAGCCATGCCATAGCCGTTGCTTGTGTGGGGAGTGTTGTGTTTGTCGCTTTGCACCTCGCCATTGCTATTAAGTGCACCATCACTGACATTGTTGTCATCGCTGGCGTTGTCGCGTTTGCCGCCGGCTGCTTCATTGCCACTATTGCCATCGCCACCAGTATCATCCAGCAAATCGTCAATGGTGAGCTGCACAGGTGTGGAACCTTTGGCGCTCAGGGAGCTGGCGCTGACACCGGCCAGACGGATTTCGCGCGGCAGGGGAGTGTCGTCGCCGGCATCGGCCGCCATCCCGAGCATGGCCTTCAAAAGCGCCACGGATTCTGGATACATCGCCGCTGCGGTATCGATAGGTCGCCCGAGCGTATGCGCTTTGGTGGAATAGCTCATGTCGGCAAACCGCAGTTTTACGGTCACCGTCCGCGCCACCAAACCCTTTTTGCGCAAGGTATGCGTGACCTCGTTGCTGCAGTGATGGAGTAGTTCGCGAACCTGTGAAGCATCCCGCGTGTCCTGTTCAAACGTGATTTCCGCGCCGATGGATTTTTCCGGCGCGTGGGTGACGATGGGCCGCTCGTCCTGACCACGAGCGGCGAGATAGAGATTGTGTGCGGTGATTTTCGAACGCGTCGCCTGCAGCAGCGCGGTCTCGTCCATTTTGGCGAGATCGGCGACGGTTTTGACACCCCATTCGTTGAGCCGTTTCTCCAGCGATGGCCCGATGCCGGGAATCCCGCGCAACGGCATCATCTGCACGAATTCGGCGTGCCGATTCTTCGGGATTAGCAGCATCCCGTCAGGTTTGGCGTTGGTCGAGGCCATTTTCGCCACCAGTTTGTTGGCCGCGATGCCCACCGAGCAGGTGATGCCAAACCGCGCCGCCACCTGCGCACGAATCCAGGCCCCGATGACGCTCGGCGACTTCCAGCGCAGCAGTGCGCTCGAAACGTCCATATAGCCCTCGTCGACGGAAACCTGCTCGATCTGGTCGGTGACCTGCCGGAACACTTCGTCGAAGATACGTTTTGACATCATCCGGTAATAGGCCATGTCAACCCGCACGTACGCGCCGCCGGGGCAAAGCTGCCGCGCCCGCACCATCGGCATTGCCGAGTTCACCCCGTATTTTCGCGCTTCGTAATTGGCCGCCGACACCACGCTTCGCGGACCCGGCCAACCGATGATGACAGGCCGCCCGCGCAGCTCAGGGTGTCGCGCGGTTTCCAGCGAGGCGTAGAAGGCATCCATGTCGATATGCAGCACCGTGCAACCGGTCTCGTCGTGACCCCAGTCGCGTTTCGCGGCGGCGTTTCTTGGTGCTGTGCTCATGCCCCCATTCTAATTGCGGGGTGGCACGGTTCTTTCTGGCCGTGAAATTCTATGCTCGATAGCATACCGAAAGTAGGGCAACGGCAATCGTAGTCGTTCGAAAGGGAATTGGACAAGCAACGTCATTGTCGTGTAAGCAATGGTCCTGCTATGTTATAAAAAATATCAAAACAGGATTGTTGCATTGCGACATAATGAATCCACCTGGTTTGAGCCGGTTCGTTTCGTTGTCACCGTGCGGTAAAACACACTTCAACTATTAGTCAACGTGGTGTAGTTTAGATGATTATGCCGCCCTCATCAGTTTCGTCTCAAAACCCGTCTGAACAGTCTAAGCAGTCCGAACAATCCGAAAAGCCGAGATCCGCGCGTATCGAACCTCCCGGTTCCCGCCTGGATGTCGTGTTCAATCGCATTCCGGTGGTTCTCATCATTATGGGCGAAGGCCTGATGATTTACCTGGCCACATCGGTCGCCAAACTGGCGTTTACCCAGCTCGACCCGCTGCTTGCGGCTTGGTACCGCGTCGGTTTCGTGGCAATTCTGATGCTGATTTGGCGTCATCCGTTTTCGAAAGCGAAACGCGGCGGCCTGCCGCACACTTCGCGCGAGTGGTGGATTGTCGCGCTCGCGGGCATTTCCGTGATGCTGATGAACACGCTGTTTTATCTGGGCATGAGCAACATGGATATGGGCATCGCCGTCTCCATCGAGTTCGTCGGCCCGCTTGGCGTCGCCGTCATCACCGGCCATAGCTGGCGTGAACGTGTTGGTATCCTTCTCGCGGCAGGCGGCGTGGTGCTGCTGGCTGGCGTATCGTTCTCAAATCCCGCTAAATATCCGCACTTTATGATCGGTCTCATCGCCATTCTTATTGATGGCGCGATGTGGGGGTGGTATATCATTTTCGGCCGCATGGTCGCTCGGCGCTCAAATCCGCTCGATTCCTTGACCGTAAGCATGCTGATTGGCTGGCTGGTGCAGTCCGTTTTCCTTGCCGTTCCGGCAGTCAAAGGCGTCATCAGTCCCAAGCCAAGTGCGACATGGGCACGCGGTGGGTTTGGTGCGTTGAAGTTGCTCGGCGTGATGATGGTGGTTGCTGTTTTCGCTTCATTCGTGCCGTATATCATCGACCAGGTCATCATGCGCCGGGTCAGTTCTGCCCGATACTCCGTCATTCAGGCCATCAATCCTGTGATGGCTCTGCTTGTTGGCCTGATCATTGGCGAGATTCCGACGTTGGGGGATTTGGCAGGCGTCGCGCTGGTCATTGTCGCCGTGGTGATTACGTTCTCCGGCCACCACGTGCCTGATCCGGAAACGATGTGAGAGTCGGGCGCCGTACGTTTGACAGTCAAGTTTATCGCCGTTGCTGGCGGTGGGAATGATGGAGTGATGCAGGAAACTGGGACGCCAAGTGTGCTGACAGGCGTTCGTCCGTCTTGCTTGCCCGAGAAATGATGTAGAGGTGCACATGCAGTGTCATCGGTCGCATCCGTTGTCGTCATGGACTTGGAAACCACGAAGGAAGAAGACACGAGCGAAATTCGGGGTGGCGCGAGTCGCCGGATGCTGTTATAGTAATGAAATGTTGCGTTCGCGCATGCGTCCGCAGCTCGGAGCTGTGCCTGAGTGGCCGATAGGGGCACCCTGCTAAGGTGTTAACTGCGCAAGCGGTTCGAGAGTTCGAATCTCTCCGGCTCCGCGAACAGGGCTTTCAAGGATTTCCTTGGGAGCCTTTTTCATGCCGTTTTGCCTGTCTTTTTGGCCTATAACCCCATTATGTCGATGGACACGCTTCCTCCAACCAATACCGTCTTGTGGAGAGCGCTGCCGTATCCTGCGCTTTGGATTGTCTCGTATCTTTTCCTGATTTGCTGCGAGTTTGCCATTACGATCACTGGCTTCATCGGTACCTATAAATTGATCCGCGCGGTCAACAAGAGCGACGCCGAGTTTTCGAAAGCCAAGACCTGCGGTTATATCATGTTCATTCTGTCCATTCTGATTTGGTATGGCGGATTCGAAATCATCGGTTCGGAATGGTTCGATATGTGGCAGTCGAAAACGTGGAACGGCCAGCCTATCGCGATGGAAATTACCAATATCATGATCGGTTTCCTTATTTTCTATACGCTTCCGGTATTCAAACCTAGCGGCGGAGAGAAGGCCGAAAATGCTGAAGAATCCGGAATGGCGGAAAAGGCTGAGAAAAACGCTGAATCTTGATTTGACCTACAGGTTTCGTTTATAAGATTGTTCCTTACAAGTTATGCCTCGCGCACATTGCGTTTAATCGCATCCCTGTTGGATTTCCCTGCATTGGTTAGCCGCGCTTTGCATTCGTTTCATTGAGATTATGGAGTGAGAATACCGATTGGACCGAAGGCTTGCTGAATCAAAAATGGCTTTGTGCATGGCCGCTTTTTTCTAACCATGAAGCGGTGGATTCAAAGCGAGTGTGAACATTCTTTAAAGCTTCTATGCGATTTTTGCATCTCAATCCATGAACCACGTGTGTAA
The DNA here is from genome assembly GCF_029433335.1 of Bifidobacterium sp. ESL0745. NCBI lineage: Bacteria > Bacillati > Actinomycetota > Actinomycetes > Bifidobacteriales > Bifidobacteriaceae > Bifidobacterium > Bifidobacterium sp. ESL0745. Next base: position 1,299,625 of record NZ_JAQTHX010000001.1, on the reverse strand, counting down.
GTGGGGGCTTGTTTTAGATTCGTGGGGTTAGGCCCGTTATATCAAGCATTGGAAGCTGGGATTTTCGTTGAAGATCAGAAGTATGATCTCATTTTGAAGATTGTTGGTCATTTCGAAGGCTTTTTAAAATGGCGAGAACAGCAATTCTTTAATCTGATTATTAAAACTTTAGTCTATAATAATTCTGTAGTTGTCATATATTTCAGCTATCTGCAATACTTTTATCTATTTCTACACAATAAACCCTTTTATATTTTTCAACATATAAGATAGGAAAAGCCAATAAATTAAGGGGATTAATTTATTTTGGTGGTTTAATTGGGGGAAAAATGAGATTCCGTAAGGAATTAGCTGTAATTATTGCGTCCGCAATGGCTATGGGATTGGGTGTTTCGTCTGCTTCTGCCGCACAACCGGCAGCGGTTCCCGAGTCTCAATCCAGTATGAGCAGTGAGGTTGCTGCTGGCAGTACCAAGATTCAGGATAGCAATACGGGGAAGGTCGGCAGTGATAGCGCTGCCAATTCAACAACAATTCAAAATAGGGAAAGTGCCGCTACCGGTTCTGCGAAGATTCAAAACAGCGAAAGTCCATCGGGCAGCGGCAAGGACGCTGGCAATGCCGTAAAGCCCCAGGGTAATGGAAGCGATGATGGCAATAAAAATGCTGTTGTCGGCAAAACCGGTGCCGGCAACAGCGAGACCAACAATAAAGACACCTTTGGCGGCAAGAATGTTGACGGTAGTAAGGATGCTGGTGCCAGCAAGGATGCCTCCAGCGCAGTGAAGGTTCAGGGTCAGAAGACAGGGAGCGCTCCCGCCAGCGATACAGCGTCGTCCGCCATTTCTCCCGTCTATCCTTCATTGAAAAGCAGGGACAGCAGCGTCAGCGCACAGTCCCAGCGATCCGGCAATTCTCCGCTACTGCGATATTATGGCGAAGACTATGCGTACGTTTCTTCGTTTACCTACGATAGCGATTTGCCTATGCACGATGGCAGTGCTGCCCTGGATTCGGATGACAATCCTGGTCACGATAGCAGTTACACCAATGGCACCGTGCGCACCAATGACATTGTTACGGTAAATTATAAGTTCGCCATGCAGCCCCACGACAATACGGATTCGTATCAGGATGCGACTTTGGTTGTCAAGATTGAGGTTCCCAGTTCAGTCACAATCGGCGGCATGCTCTGGGCCACTGATGCTGCTGCCAAGGATTGGCAGGAACGTCCGGCATCCAGTTCTCATGGGATTGACACGTATCTGATTAAAAAGTACATCAAGCACACGGACACCATCCCTAATGTCATTCCGGGCGATGGCAAGTTCTACATCAACTACAAGCCTGATTCGACCAATAAAAACGGGACTGTCATCACGCCAAAGGTTTCCGTCAAGCTGGAAAACAATGACGATTCGCGCTACATATCGAATACCGTCGCCTCGTTTAAGGTCAGCTCAGGTCTAAAAAGTGTGTTTGCCAATGCCAATCTCGACAACCAATCTGAGGTCGGGTATCATGATCTGTCCCACACGCTTCACCCGGAAAAGGGCGCCAGTGTTTATGGGTATTTCGTAGATGTCACCAATACCGTTACTTTTAATACCAATGCGATCGGGGCATATCAGCCTCAAAGCGATGAAAATTATACGGCGACCTTTTCCAGGGATTTTGATAATCGGAACAAGCCTTCCACGATGGATGTCAGATATGAATACCTGACGGAGGTACTTGAGAACAATCAGGATTCCATTGCTGATCATACCAATCCTTATTCCATTGGGGCCACGAGTATTACCGTTACGAATCTGAGGATGAGCGATACCTCTGAAGGCGAAGGCGATACCGCATCCAAGATGCATACAAAATATAGGATGTTTGTCGAGTTGAATCCGGATCTGACGACTCCGGAGGCTTCATCCAATACTGTAGATTCCTGGGGCTTTTCCGGAAAGGTTAATGGAACCATCGATATGTATGACGGTGAGCGCAACTCGATAACCGTCACGATTAAAAAGAAGCCTGAGCCCAATCTTCAGTTTGCCACTGCTGGCTGCTCTGCTCAAGCGATACCGGAGTATTCGACTGACCGATATGTTTCCAGTATGTGCAGTCTCAATATGACCTATCATGGCGATAAGCCTCCTCTGGCGGTGATTGTCACTAAAATCAGCAAAAATATCGATATGGTGGACGCAAATCCTCATATGATGACTCCTTTTGTCGCAGACCATTCTGATTTTTATGGTGTTCAGTCAAATGGCAAAGGATTATCGTCTGCAGAAGCTGCCTCCACGGATATTTCCGGGTATCATTGGTACGCCAATTTCGCTGATGCCAAGAGCCATGGCGTTGTCGTCGCCAAGGCTGTTTTTCACTACGACAACATGTATGGTGTGTCTTATAGCCCGAATGATTTGCACGCCGAAACAGCGTATACCAAGAATGCCTCTTTGCATGTAGGCGATACATTTACAGTTGGGGATTTCGGCGCTGTGTGGTCACTGCCGGATTTGCAAGCGGTCGATTCAAGCCTTACGGAACATTCGGCATGGTATTCGTATCTGTCCGATAATGTCGACAAGATGCTCTCCAGCACTCCGAGCGTCACCACCGACGTTTGCAAAGCGACGAACACTTTTAAAAGATATCAGGAAGAACTTCGGATCAATGATAGGGGAGATGTAGATAACTACTACGGGGTGTATGACATCGATAATGGGGAACGAACATCCAACCATCTGCTCAGTATCGAAGTACCTCGTTCTTCCCCTGATATCACGAGGGCCTTCACGCTTAAGCTGACGTTGCCTGATAGCGTGAAGCTGTCGTACCAGCCCAATTCCACCAAATTCTATTCCCATGATTGTTATGTTTCGTCCAGTTGGGGATGCTGGGATTATGGGGAACATTCTTTTGACCCGATGAGCATGGATTACCAATTCAGTCAGTCGAGGAACAGCGCTGATACCGCGACGGTCCTGACATGGAAATTCAACAAGTCCATAGGAGAGATAGGCAATTCTGGTCATTATGGCATTGCCCTGGGAGTCGCACTGAAAATAGGCAGTGTTCTTGATCCTGATAAAGATGTGAATAATGCGGACTCCCTTTCCGGCATCTCTTTCGATCTGACAGATGATTCCGGTACTTCAGCACACTGTGGAGGCGCCGATCAAAAGGTTTCCAAGACCTCGCAGTCAGCCATAGGAATCGAGGCAAGTCCCATCAATGAGTACAACGGCACGGTGAAAAGCCAGACGATGTTCGGCAATTTCACCGGAACCAACGAAAGCTCCTACGCTGTTGAGGGCCTTCCTTATGACAAGTTGAACAAGGTCAGGTCGCTTCGTATCAGTAATACAGGTGGTTCTCTTGTCGATAAGATCTATTATTCCAATGATCAGTCTTATCAATGTGACGAGTGGACTACCCATGTTCAATTCAGTGAAGCAACCATCAAAAGCTGGGATACCCTGCCGGTCAATCCTGACGGGACGGTCACTGTCCCTGCATCGTTCAATCCCGTGGTGATAGGCATTGTTCCTCCCACCATGTCTCCCAATAGCAGGTACAACGTCTCCATCGAATACAACACCAATCGGGCAAGCCAGACAGGTACTTTTTATTGGTATGACAATCTGAATGATTCCCAGGCGGACTATGACTTTGTCAATCGTACGGTTTCTGGCAAAATCTGGGTTGATGTCAATGACGATGGCACATTCGATTATGGCCATGACGAAGTGATGTCCCATAGATCCGTCACATTGGTCGACGACACCGGCAATACCGTGCGCTCAACCTTGGGCGCCCCCGAGACCGCCACCACCGATGAGGACGGAGAGTACAGTTTCAGCAATATTCCGCCAGGTTCCGGGTATTCGGTGAAGACATTCCAGGTGCCGTCCAACGTTTCTCTGGGCGCAACGGGAAGTGAATATACGAAACCTGCAAGGTTCGGCTACAACCACACCCCGTATATGGATCTTTCCGAAACGTTCCCAACGGTAGATACCATGTATGATTCCCAATTCCATGTCGACGATGTCAATCTCGCCCTTAAGGCCTCGTTTACTGTGGATGGATCATATAGTCTTTTCATTCGCAAGACGTTGAAGGGCAGGGACTGGAGACCTGGCGATTCATTTGATTTCAACTTCCAACGCACTGGTGATTATGATAACGATGCCATACCTTCAACGGTTACCGTGACCAACGGTGATAAGAAGGATATTCCCATTGATGTTTCCAAGTATCCCGGTACGGGTTATTACACCTATACGGTTTCGGAAGCTTCGTATTACGAACATGGAATTACCTCTGATAGTTCAAATTATTATGTGGCCGTAAAGATTACCGACGATCTTTCCACATTCAAGAGAGCCGTCAGCGTCAGCTGTAAAGATTCTGACGGGAATCCGGTTTCAGTGCTTGCATTCACCAACACCTATGAGGCATGGTCGGTTGAAAGCAATCGGCTGCACTTTACCCAGAAGTTCAAGAATGCCGATGGCACCGACAGGCCGTTTGACGGCAAACAATTCGCGTACACCTTCACTTGTGGGCAGGAAGCTCCAGATACCATCTATTCCTACGAAGACGACATAACCCTCCCGACCACCTGGTTTACTTCGGCCGGGGATTATGAATGCACGCTGAAACAGGAGAATAATTCCTTTGGCGGGGTGAGCAAGGACAATACGGTCTATACCGTTCACGACCACGTAACGGATGATGGTATGGGTCAGCTCCACGATACGCAAACCACAAGCGCCTCGCCCGGCAGGACCGGGAACTATTTCGAGAACGTCTATACTCCCGCCCCCGTGTCGGTTACTCCTCAGTCCGATGTCAAGATCGATTCCACGCTGAGTTCGGTCAGCCGTCCGGTCAAGGGCAATGAGTTCGATTTCGCGTTGACCGGTGACACCGGTACGGAACCAATGCCCAGCACGACGAGTCCGGGTTCCGCGTCCCATAGCTCCAATGCCGCTGACGGCAGTATAGGCATCGGCGTCATCACCTTTACCGACCCCGGGACCTATACGTATACGTTCCGTCAGACGATTCCATCGCACCCGGATCCCACGTTGACTTACGACAGTCATACCGAGACTTATTCGGTAACGGTAACCGATAACGGCAACGGCAATCTCGTCGCCACCACTCCCGCCAAGACGCATTTCGTCAATCGCTTCACGCCGGCTCCTGCCTCGTTCACGCCCACTGCTAAGGTAACGCTGACGGGCAGGAACTTGAACCGCGATGAGTTCACCGTTGTCAAGCACGACGGCGGAGTCGCGGCAGCCAAGGCCAATGACGCCGACGGAAGCGTGAAGTTCGCCAACGAAACGTATACGGACTTGGGTACCCATACGTATACCTACACCGAAACCCAAGGTTCCCTAGGCGGCGTGACGTATGACGGCAAGACCGTGACCCAGACGGTGACCGTCACCTACAATCCCGATACACATGCTCTCGTGGCCCGCGCGACCAATGACGGTGGTGGCAACGTCCCCACCTTCAACAACAGATATGTGCCGACTCCCGTGAGCGTCGCTCTGATCGCGCACAAGCTGATTCGCAATCGCGGGATCGGTACGTATAACCTCAAAGGCAATGATTTCACCTTCGCGATGAAAGGCGTCAACGGCACGTCCTATGACCGGACGGCCTCCAACGACGCCGCAGGTCGTATCGATCTGGGCACCATATCCTATGCCACCGCGGGCACGCGCGAGTACCGGGTTTCCGAGATGGTGAATTCGGTTCCCGGCATCAGTTGCGATCCGCAGACATTCGACGTACGGGATGTGGTGACCGACGACCTGCAGGGCCATCTGTCGCTGACCCGTACCGGCGTCCCTGTCGGCGGCATCACGTTCACTAACGTCTACGATCCTTCTTCGGTGACCTACACGCCTTCCGGCTCGGTGTCCATCGGCTCTCCCGACGATGCCAAGCGAAACCCCGAAAACGGCGAATTCGGTTTTGATCTGCTGGATTCTTCTCGTAATCGTCTTGAGACGAAGCACAACGATCGCAACGGCAAATACCAGTTTGCCGGTATCAAGTTTGATCATGGCGGCACTTACCGTTACATTATCCGCCAGCATCATTGCACGGACGACACCTTGACCTGCGACACCGCCGACCACACGCTTACCGTGGTGGTTGCCGACAGCGGCGGAGTATTGACCGTGCAATCCGCCAAGTACGATACGGACAAGGACACTCTGGACATGGTCGACAAATATGTTCCCAAGGCCGCTGAAGTCACGTTGCCTGCCGATTTGGTGCTTCATAATATGATGATGGAGAACAACAAGTACTCTGTCCGGCTGGTCGGGGATAAGGCCAATCCGCAGGGTAGCAGCGCGGTTGACGGTTCCAAGTATTTTGTGGATGCCAATCCGGTGTCGCTCAGAGGTGCGCTTGGCGTTCCCGATGGTCATGCCGAGTTCGGCAGTATCCGGTTTACGCATGGGGGCGTTTGGAAATACACCATCTCCAACGTTGCCGGCAACGAGGAACATGTCATGTATGACAATCGCCAGTACGTTGCTACGGTAAGGGTCAAGTATGACTCAGCTTCTCGCAGTTACGTTGCCTCGGTTGCGTACGACACCAAAGACGGCAAGTACCCGGTATTTGTCGACGAGTATATCAAGGCCGGCACAGGTGAGACGCCTGGCAGCGGTGAGGCTCCAGGTTCCGGGGAGAAACCCGGCAATGGTGGGGTTTCCGGCAATGGCGGACTCTCTGTGCTTGGCAAGATTCCTGGCGCCGGTAGTCTCCCGGTAAATGGCAGGATTCCTGGTGGCAATGGGCTTCCGGGCAATGACGGAATTCCTAGCGGCAATCAGAACGTGACAGCTTCGCATCTGGATACGGCATTGGCCACCACTGGAAGTGAAGCGGTTTTGATTGCGTTGGTTACTGCGTTTTCGCTTGGACTGGGAGGGATTTCCATCATCCTGCGCAGAAAACACGCCGATCAATAGTAGCTCATTGATCATCGTCGGCTCTCATCGACCGCTGCCGTTGAGAGCCGACGCTATACGTTTTGAGGGTTTTGCCTGTTGCACAATAAAATGATGCAAACTGGCCGACGCTATGCGTTTTGAGATTGTTCCCATTCATCTTTCGTAATCACCCGCAAAATGGCGTCGTAGCTGCGGTCGATCAGCGGGAAGTAGTCGCCGTCCTTGCGGCACACTGCCCGCATCCCGCAATGCTCCATCACTTTGCCGGAAGCGGGGTTCTCGACATAGTGCCCGCCCCACACGGCGTTGCATTTTAGGTCTACGAACGCGTGCCGGATCATCGCCTGCAGCGCTTCGGTCATCATGCCCTGCCCCCAGAACGGCCGTCCGATCCAGTAGCCGAGCACCCGGTCGCCGTCGTCGTGGGCGAGTGCCTGTTCCAGCTTGCTTTCGTCAACGCCTTCGAAGAGGCTATGTCCGTCAATGGCTTCCCGCACGAATTCGCCGGCATGGTCGCCGGGCTCGGCTTTCTTGAGTTCGATGGCCCCGATCGGGCTGTCGTTGCCGCGCAAAGTGATGGCATAGTTTTCGTCGCCGGTGAAGACGTTATCGAGAGTGTTCAGGCTTTCCTCGACATTGCGGTGTGGCATCCACCCGCAGCGAATCCCGATTTCGGGGTCACTGGCATAACGGAACAGAGATTCGGCCTCGGCGTGGTCGTCATGTTTCCAAGGACGCAGAATGAGTCGTTCGGTGGTGATTTGCATAGCATTATTATAGGAACAAACGTGAGGTTGGGAATGGCCGGAATGTCGTTTACCCTGGGAATGTTTTAAGGTAAACGGCAAATGCAGCGGTTGGGATGTGGCCGGGATGTCACTTACCATGGAAGCGATTCACCTTAAGCGGCAAAGCGGTAATCACGCAAGTCGCAGTTTGCAGCCGCGGGAATTGGGGGAGCGCGGCAATTGAAAAACACTGACAGTTTTCATGGAAGTCGAAGGATTCCGCCGGTGTCGCTGGGTTGTATGGGGAGCTGAGGTACACCCTTGTCCTCTGCTCCTTAGTCGGCCAGTCTAGCAGACGTTTTGCCCGCAGCGGTTCAAAATCCATGGTTTGATATCTTAGATTAGAAACTTTCACATTTGACTTATCTGGATTGGGTGCGCGTTTGACGGCACAAACGGCGTCAATCCGCGGTTTCGTAGGCCGGTAGCGGCTCATAGTGCGGTAATGGAAAAATTTTGACATTGTGCCCGAGCCTAAAAGTAAAGTGGAATTATCGGTATTTTTCATTTTGAGGAACCGGAAGGGGCATTGGTGGGCAGCAGTCACAACGACATCATCGATGGGTTTTCCACGATTGACAATCCCACCAGCGCACCCGCAGAGGATTCGTTCATCGAAAAGAAGTCCGAATTCATCGGTGATGCCTGCCATATCGAGACCCTCGACGAGGCGCTCGCGTTCGTGCAATCCGTGCGTGAGAAGCATCCCAAGGCCCGTCACGTCGCCTTCGCAGCGATCCTCGGTGCTACTGAAGGTTCGGCCAAGGAACGGATGAGTGATGACGGGGAGCCGAGCGGTACCGCGGGCAAGCCGATTCTTGACGTGATTCGCATGGGCAAGCTCACCGATTGCGTCATCGCTGTCACTCGCTATTTTGGCGGCATTCTTCTGGGTTCAGGCGGCCTGATCCGCGCCTATTCCACAGCCGCTTCGATGGCGGTCAAGGCGGCAAAAATTGAGCGGATCGTGCCGATGCAGCATTATCGCGTCGTGCTGGAATACCCGTGGCTGGGCCGTTTCGAGCAGTTGCTGGCAGAGGTCGGCGGCAACGAGGAATCCAGGGAATTCACCGACCGAGTAACCATGCGTTTTGCGATTCCATCGGCCGCGGCAGAAGCGTTTGAGGCGCGCGTCCGCGAGGCGTTCAACGCCCGCGCAAGATTGTTGCGTCTTTAGCGCACGATGCCTATTTTATTGTTGCGAACTTTGTTTCTGTCTTGATAAGGGCTCTCCGCCTCGCGTTAAGCTGGAGCCATGAGTGAAATGGAACAGGGTGATAATATGGGTCAAGAGACGGGCGAAACGCCGGTTGATGAGGCTTCACTTGGTGGGGCAGAGCCTTCGGAAGAGTCGGATATGGCCGGAAGCGACGACGAGCAGCAATTTTCGGACGGGCAGGACGACGATTTTGACGATACCTCGGATGATTTCGACGATGACGATGATGATTCATCGGATTTGGATGATTCCGGTTCCGACGAGACTTTGAATTCCAGTGATTCCGATGATTCCAACGATTCCGGCAGTGATGATGGGGCTGATAATGTCGATTTCGAGCCGCTGACCGACAGCTACGAGGAACTCCGGCATACGGAGGATTCCGCCGAATTGAGCGCTGCCGCCCGCAAGCCGCTGCCTCCGAAGTCCGATCAGGCAGCATTCTCCCGTGCCACGGCATTGCTTGAGGCGGTGGCCGGCAACCAGCACACCCCGCTTGAAGACCGCATTTTCCTGGCAGAAACCATGCCGTTCCCGAACATTCTGGTCAAGCTTTCCGAAGACGAGAACGATGAGGTCCGCAAGGCCGTCGCCGCCAATACCGCCGACAAGAACTGGCTGGTCGGCAGACTTACCAAAGACAAGGTAAGCGAGGTTTGTGAGGCCGCATTGCGTAATCCACGGACCTCGTGGAAGATGCGACTTGAGGGCGCGCAGAACCCTGAAACCACGTCCGATACGCTTGATTTCCTAGGCAAACTCGGCGTCGAATCAGAGCCGGACGCCCCAGCAATCCTTTCGGCAATGGTCCGTCGTGCCGTCGCGCTCAACCCGAACTGCTCGCAGGCCACTTTGTCCAAGCTTGCGCAGGATCCCTCCGTCGATGTCCAGCATGCCGCCCAGAAACGCCTCGCTTGAGGGTAGTGCATTATTAATACTGACGGCAAGATATTTCCCCCTGATTTTCGTATGTGTTGAATTTTCAAAACATATGTTTTCCAGCAGGATTGTCTTGTGAGCGGCATAATCGCTGATTAAAAGGTTCGCCCAGAGGAGTGCCGAAACGTTTAATCGTGTTGCTTGTGTTGTTGTGTGATGAATGATGGGTTGCGCATAGGAGCGCATGCTTTTGTATTTGAAAGTTTAGAAGTATTAGATTCCGCCGATTGCTGGTACAAGAGGAGTAGGTTGTATCGGATAATTTTTCTGATGTTTTGTTAATCAGTTACCGGTCTTTTTTGATTAAAAAGGCGTATGGCAAAATATGCCCACGGTTGTGTATATTTAAGTGATAGGCATGTGCAGTATTGTATTAGTTAGATACTTATTACAGAGTTGTTTGGTGTTGTAGTCGTGATGTGTGTACAAGGGGAGTCTGATATGGGTGTGCGTAGAATGGCTGGCAAATTGCTGACGGGGCTTGTCGCCCTGGCTGTCACGTTCAGTGTCGCCCAGCCAGCTGCGTTCGCGTCGGAAATCCCTAATGTCTCCACTACTTCCCAGTCTTCGGCACAAAATCCGTCTGCTACAGGGACTACAAGTACGGCTGCAAATTCGTCAACGGTATCTAATCCTTCACAATCCGCACCTCAACAGGGTTCTTCATCTCAGAATCAGACGTCTCCATCTTCGATACCAGCTGCACCTGCTGGTTCATCCGCGTCTTCTGGTGCTTCGAGTTCAGGCAGGAAAGATGTCGCGGATGGTAAAAAGCCCGGTTCCTCAGATTCTGGTCAAAAAGATCCTTCGTCGGCGAAGGCCCCTTCATCTTCAGGAGCATCTTCCTCTGCTTCGGTGTCTGAAAACGATGCTTCGCTCGGTTCAAGTTCCTCGTCAACGGCTTCCACTTCATCTGATTCGAATCATGCGTCTTCTGCAGATGAAGATTCGAACGGGGGGGGGCTGCTAATCAGCCCGATTCCCCGGCCACTGACACTTCTCCGCAGGTAGGTCCCCAATCTGATCCGCCGCAAAGTACAACAGTGGTTTCACCACAAGGGGTCACATGCAATACGGTTCCGCGACATCATCCGTGGTCAGGTTCTGGAGGAACGTTACTTTATAACATTCAACTTAGTAGTGACGGCAATGATTGCGTACTTGAGCTTGAAAGCGGAACCATTCCAAATTTTGGGAATCAAGGATATTTCGCGCCGTGGGTCAGTAATGGAGGTCAATGGGCTTGGTACAAGCGGTACGACATTACGAAAATTGAAGTGACTGGGAATATCAAGGTTCTAGATGCATGGTCTCTGTTTCTAGGATTGGCGGGAGTTCGCGTTGCCGATGTCGGTAAATTGGATTTTTCCCAATTGCAGTGTATCGATACCATGGGTCTATTCGATACGATGTCATCTCTTACCAAGATTATCGGTTTGGATAAATGGGACACTTCCAAGTTTGGGGATATGCAGACTATGTTTAGAGAGGATACCTCATTGACACAACTGGATTTGTCGTCTTGGGATATCAGGAATGTTCCGGATACTGGTTTTAAAGGTGTTTTTGAACATTGTGGTGGGAATCTTCATTTTTTGAAGCTAAATCCAAACATCTGGCTGCGGCCATTGAAAAATTCATATCTGCACGGTGATGATCAAACTTGGAACAACCAGCAGTGGATTTCACAAGATGGTCTGTGGAAAGGTCAGCCTTTTTCTGACGGTATCCATCCCAATGCTGGTTCTCCCAAGCAGTGGTATGGGCTTGTGTCCTCGCCATCGGTGTCTTTTGATGTCAATGGTGGTTCGACGATTGATGTCCCAACACGTTTGCAGATTAACTGGCCGGATCAGGTTGACAGTTCAGTAACGTTGCCGGCAGCCTCGGTAATGTCTCGTTCAGGTTATCGCTTTTCCGGGTGGAGCAAGACTTCCACGCCTTCAAGTGCTGATTACATGGCCGGACAAGTAGTGGACTTGCCTTTGGGCGGAGTAGCAGACCGGATACTTTATGCAGTGTGGATGCCTACTCCCACCGTGTCGAATGATCTGGTGTTCCCCTGGATGAACGGCGGTGTTGCTGACAAGGTAAAGGTTTTAGGAACCGTTCCGCAAGGGGCCAATATTTATGCCTTGCAGGCAAGCGACAAGATCGAAGTTTCGTTGATGCCGAAAGACAGCCCGAGCTCGACTACGCCGAGTGTAGGTACTGCTGCGGCGGCGAATGACGTGACTCTGAACACGACATTGTGTACGTCGACCGCATGCAATTGGTCGGCGACATTCCCCATGTCAGCCTTATCTGATGCCGATCATGTCGGCCAAGGTATGTCGTATGTGTTCCGCGCACTGCTGGTGACAGGGTCCGCCGGTAATTCGGATTACGCGTTCTCTGCGGGCAAGCAGGCTGATGTGGTCGCTCCTGTGATTGCGGATACGACGTTCAACAAGAACGCGCGCACGGTGTCGGGCGTGGTGTGGAGTGGTGATGCCATCAAGCAGACCAGTCGTGTCAAGGAAACGAAGTTCACTGTGACGGTGACTTGGCCGACCGGCTCGTCAACTTCATCCACGACGTTGACCTGTACCGATGGAACCGCGTCCGTTTCAGGTGCGACCTGTCCAACTTCAGGTTCCGGTGAAGGCACTTTCATGTTGCCGGTGCCCAGTGATGGTGTAGTGCTCAACGGCAATTCGCAGATGCAGGCGAAGGACGCCCCTGCCGCCGCCGAGCCGACGCTGGTAGGCACTGGCGAGCCCAACGTCTCAGCGGCGGTGACGTTCGATACCACGCTGCCCGTGGTCAGCTCGCTGCCCATGACCGGTGGCGATGCCCCAACCGCGTGGTGGCACCACATCCTGCTCCCCGCGATCTTTGCCGGCATGCTCGCAATGGTGGTCGGCGCTCGCCGTCGGCGCCTCGCCATGAAGCGCTGATTTCTCCGTGTTGCAGTTAGTCGGGGGTTTAGGTACAATGGTGAGTTGTTGTGTTTCCCTAGAGGGGTCCTTCAAAGCGCTTTCCCACTCGCACTAGGACTTTCAGGGAGCCCACGGATAAAGCGGTCGGAAAGGCATCATCGCAAGGTTTTGCCGATTTGGCCGGGAACACAATATAAAGAAAAGGTACACTCGTGAAAACTTTCACACCGAAGCCAGCTGATCTGACTCACGACTGGTACATCATTGACGCCACCGACGTGGTGCTGGGTAAGCTTGCAACCAGGGCAGCGCTTTTGCTGCGCGGCAAGAACAAGCCGACTTTCGCTCCCAACGCCGATTTGGGCGATCACGTGATCATCATCAACGCCGAGAAGATCGCGTTGACTGGCAAGAAGATGGACAAGGTGCTCTATGCGCACTCCGGTCGTCCCGGCGGCCTTCGCGCCGATAGCTACGCCGATTTGCTCAAGCGCAATCCTGAGCGCATCGTCCGCGAAGCGGTCAAGGGCATGATGCCGAAGAACCGCCTGTCCAAGGTTGAACTCGATCGTCTCCACGTTTTCGCTGGTCCCGATCACCCGCACACCCCGCAGAAGCCCCAGCCGGTTGAGATCGCTGCGGTTTCGCAGCAGGCCAAGTGAACCGAGAGGAGATAACGAATCATGGCTGAAAATACCAATAACTCCGCGGTTCAAGAGACCGAAGAGGAACTTACTTCATTTACTACTGAAACCAACGCCGGTGCTGGCACCGGTGCTTCCACCATCGCCCCGGGCTACGGCACGGGTCGTCGCAAGGAAGCCATCGCCCGCGTGCGTTTGGTTCCTGGTTCCGGCAAGTGGACCATCAACGGCCGCACCCTGGAGGAGTTCTTCCCCTCCCGTCTGCAGCAGCGTGAGGTCAACTCCCCGATCGTTCTGCTCAAGCTTGAGAACAAGTTCGATGTCATCGTCCTCGTTGAGGGCGGCGGCACCACCGGTCAGGCCGGCGCCATCCGCCTCGGCGTGGCCCGTGCACTGAATGCCATTGACCGTGACGCCAACCGCGCCGCGCTCAAGAAGGCCGGCTTCCTCACTCGCGACGCCCGCGTCGTGGAGCGCAAGAAGGCAGGCCTGCACAAGGCACGTCGTGCGCCTCAGTTCTCGAAGCGTTGATTTTCGTCTTCAAAGCTGTTTTCAATCCCTCCCAACCCGAATGGTTGTGGAGGGATTTTTGTATTCTTGGCGGTCTGTGGACGCGATTTCTGCCTGGTATGCGATGAAAATCAGCCGATCAACCGCTCGTGCCGGTAGTCAAGGTCTGCAAGTAGATTCAGCTTCACGACATTTAACAAGCTCAAAGGAGCCATCATGAAACCAATGTCCGATTTCACCACCGATCTGCAACATTCCGGCATGCCGGCCAAGGATCTTGACGAAACCATCGAGTTCTACACCAAGAAAATGGGATTCGAGCTGGTCGGCGTTTTCCCGAACGGCAAGAACCGTTGCGCGTTCCTGCGTTATGGCCACCTGACCATCGAGACTTGGGAAGGCGATCCGGTGGCGATGAAGGATGGCGCCATCAACCACTGGGCATTCGACACCCCCGACATCGAGGCCGCGTTCGAAAATGCCAAGGCGATTGGCCTTGAACTTAAGGACAAGGAGATTCAGTCGATCTCCACGTTCTGGAAGAACGGCATCCGTTACTTCAACGTTTACGGCCCCAACCGCGAGACCATCGAGTTCTGCCAGATCGTCTGAGACGATGGTTCACTGCGCGTAACGCATTCTTAGCGTCCAAGAACCTAGGCGGCCGGTTCGGCTTACGTGCTGGCTTATCTGTGACGGCGGTAATCATGATGATGCATGTTCATGGTTGCCGCCGGTTTTTGTTTTGTTTTGCAAATACTGATGTTTCTTTATATTGGCTTGCTTATCGGCTCACAGCATAGACGCCGGGAGAATTGGCTATTTGATGGGTATGTGAACGCTAACGTAACCTTGATTTTTATATAGTGGAATGTTTTGTTTTGTTCGTTTGAACACGATAATGCTGATTTCGAACAAAATTTGCGCAAGTTCGCATACGGTTCTGCGCAAAAACGAACATAATGTACGACTTAAGATTTCAAGCCGAAACAAAACGGCAAACGTAGCATTGCCTGTTATATTGTGACCTGAGTCACATTGAAGTAACGATGTGCAGCACGATATGACTGCGAATAGAAAGGGAAGTCATGACGGCACAAAAGAATGCTGGGACTTCACCCACCAAGAAAACTGCAACGAACGAAACGCCCGATGTCAGACGCGAGGTCGACGAACTGGTCGCACGCGGGGTCGAGGCGCTGAACCAATTCGAGAAACTCAACCAGGAGCAGGTCGACCGCATTGTCGCCAAGGCGTCGGTCGCCGCCCTGAACAAGCATTTGGTGCTGGCAAAGATGGCCGTCGATGAGACGGGCCGTGGCTTGGTGGAGGACAAGGCCACCAAGAACATCTTCGCCTGCGAACATGTCACCCACTATCTGGCCGGGCAGAAGACTGTCGGCATTATTCGCGAAGACGACGTGATGGGCATCGACGAGGTGGCCGAGCCGGTTGGCGTGGTCGCCGGCGTCACACCAGTCACCAACCCGACGTCCACCACGATCTTCAAGTCGTTGATCGCCTTGAAGACGCGTTGTCCGATTGTTTTCGGGTTCCACCCGTTCGCCCAGAAGTGTTCGGTTGAGGCAGCGCGCATCGTGCGTGACGCGGCGGTGGCGGCCGGCGCCCCGAAGGATTGCATCCAGTGGATCGAACACCCCTCGGTTGAGGCTACGGGCGCACTGATGACGCATCCTGATGTCGCCACGATTCTCGCCACCGGCGGCCCCGGCATGGTCAAGGCCGCGTATTCCTCCGGCAAGCCCGCGCTCGGCGTGGGTGCCGGCAATGCGCCTGCATATGTGGACGCGAACGTCGACGTCAAGCGCGTGGCCAACGATCTGGTGCTTTCCAAGCATTTTGATTACGGCATGATCTGCGCCACCGAACAGGGCATCATCGCCCACGCCGACATCTACGAGCGTCTCGCCGACGAATTGAAGCGTCGCAAGGCCTATTTCGTCAACGCCGATGAGAAGGCCAAGCTTGAGCAGTACATGTTCGGCTGCACGGCCTATTCCGGTGGCAAACCGAAGCTCAACTCCGTCGTCCCCGGCAAATCCCCACAGTACATCGCCCGTGAGGCCGGTTTCACTGTTCCCGATGACGCCACGATTCTGGTCGCCGAATGCAAGGAAGTGGGGGAGCAGGAGCCGTTGACGCTCGAAAAGCTCTGCCCGGTCCACGCCATGCTGCGTTTTGAGACCGAGGAACAGGGCTTCAACATGTGCGAAGGCATGCTGAAGTTCGGCGCCGGCCACACCGCTGTCATTCACTCAGACGATCACGACCTCGTGAAGCGGTATGGCCTGAAGATGCACGCCTGCCGCATCGTCTGGAACCAGCCCTCGGCACTGGGCGGCATCGGCGATATCTACAACGCCATCGCCCCGTCCCTGACGCTCGGCTGCGGCTCCTACGGCGGCAATTCCGTCTCCGGCAACGTCCAGGCCGTCAACCTGCTGAACATCAAGCGCATCGCGCGAAGGAACAACAATATGCAATGGTTCAAAGTCCCGCCGAAGACCTATTTCGAGCCCAACGCCATCCGGTATCTGCATGACATGTACAACATCCGCCGGGTGGTCATCGTCTGCGACAAGGTTATGGAACAGCTTGGCATCGTCGACAAGGTCATCGACCAGTTGCGTTCTCGCCCGGAACCGGTCACGTTCCGCACCATCGATTACATCGAGCCGGAACCGTCCGTCGAGACCGTGGAGCGCGGCGCGGCCATGATGCGCGACGAATTCCGCCCCGACACCATCATCGCGGTGGGTGGCGGCTCTCCGATGGATGCGGCCAAGATCATGTGGCTTTTGTACGAGCACCCCGAAATCTCCTTCGACGACGTTCGCGAGAAGTTCTTCGACATTCGCAAGCGTGCCTTCCGTATTCCGCCGCTCGGGAGCAAGGCCAAGCTAGTGTGCATCCCGACGTCTTCCGGCACCGGTTCCGAGGTCACGCCCTTCGCCGTGATCACCGATCACAAGACCGGCTACAAGTACCCGATCACCGATTATGCACTGACCCCGTCCGTTGCCATCGTCGACCCGGTCCTGGCCCGCACCCAACCGCCGACGCTGGCCAGCAACACCGGTTTCGACGCGCTGACGCACTGCATGGAGTCCTACGTCTCCGTCTACTCCAACGATTTTACCGACGGCATGGCCCTGCACGCCGCCAAGCTCATCTGGGACAACCTCGCCACCTCGGTTTGCGCCGAGCCCGGTGAGGCCAAGATCAAGGCCCAGGAGAAGATGCACAACGCCGCCACGATGGCCGGCATGGCCTTCGGCTCAGCATTCTTGGGGATGTGCCACGGCATGGCCCACACCATCGGTGCGCTCTGCGACGTGGCCCACGGGCACACCAACGCAATCCTGCTGCCGTACGTCATCCGCTACAACGGCTCGATTCCGCAGGAGCCCACGAGTTGGCCGAAGTACGACAAGTACGTTGCGCCCGAGCGCTACCAGGAATTCGCCCGTGTGCTCGGCGTCGACCCCGGCAAAAGCCCGGAAGAAGGAGTGGAGAACCTTGCGCTTGCGGTGGAGGACTACCGTGACAACAAGCTCGGCATGGATTCCAGTTTCCAGCAGTGCGGCGTCGATGAGACCTATTTCTGGAGCATTCTCGACCAGATTGGCATGCGCGCCTATGAAGACCAGTGCACCCCCGCGAATCCTCGCATTCCGCAGATCGAGGACATGAAGGACATCGCCATTGCCGCCTATTACGGCATTTCCCAGGCCGAGGGCCACGCCCGTCGCCAGGAACGCGAAGCGACCACGTCGGTCACCGAAGTGGAAGTGGTTGAAAGCTGACAGCTTCAAATAAAAGTTGATTATGCCTGCCGTTTACGTGACGGTGGGCATAATTATTTTTTTAAAAATTTGTATGATTTATTGCCGAAAATGTAATTATTGTATAGGACTTTTTTTAAAAAATTTGAACTATTCTGAAGTGATGAAAACTACATGGAAGTAGTATGCAAATGTCCTGTAAACCAAGCAATGTCAACGACACGCCCGAATTTTTCTAGTAGCCCCCCGATGCTTTAATAGAACAGTTGCCTGTTTTGGGCTCGCAAATTGTAAGAAAAAGAGCGAGTGCAGCCCGGTGCCGTCCTCTCGAAGGCGCTGTAGTGCTGCACACTGATGTGGTTCGGCCACGGGATTTCCCGGGGGTCGTACGCGCCGGTGTCCTTAAAATGGGTTGGTAATGTCAACAATCGCTAGAAAGGGCGGACGGCAATGGCGGGACAGAAAATCCGCATCAGGCTTAAGTCCTATGACCATGAGGTCATCGACCAATCGGCGAAGAAAATCGTCGAGACGGTCACGAACGCGGGTGCCACTGTGGTGGGCCCGGTTCCTCTGCCTACTGAGAAGAACGTCTTTGTGGTAATTCGTTCTCCTCATAAATACAAGGATTCTCGCGAGCAATTCGAGATGCGCACTCATAAGCGCCTCATCGACATCGTGGACCCGACTCCCAAGGCCGTGGATTCACTGATGCATATCGATTTGCCTGCGGATGTCAATATCGAGATCAAGCTGTAAAGGAGGGGAGAAGCATGTCGTTGCAGAAAGCAAATCGTTCTGCACTGCTGGGCCGCAAGCTTGGTATGTCGCAGGTTTGGGACGAGCAGGGTTTCTTCGTTCCCGTGACGCTCGTTGATGTGTCCACGAATGTGGTCACATGCGTCAAGACCGAAGAGAGTGACGGCTATAAGGCCGTTCAGCTCGGCTACGGTCAGATTGATCCCACCAAGGTGACCAAGCCCATGGCTGGTCATTTCGCGAAGGCGGGCGTCACCCCGCGTCGTCATCTGGTCGAGGTCCGCACGGACAACGTCGACGATTTCAAGCCCGGTCAGGAACTGACCGCCGACTTGTTCGCCGATGGTTCGGAAGTGGACGTCACCGGTACGACCAAGGGCAAGGGCTTCGCCGGAACCATCAAGCGTTGGGGCTTCAAGTCCTATCGTCGTACTCACGGCTCTCACAAGAACGAGCGTCGCCCCGGCTCAGTCGGTGCATGCGCTACGCCGAGCCGTATTCTGAAGGGCAAGCGTATGGCCGGTCGTATGGGCCATGTCACTTCCACCGTGCAGAACCTTGAGGTCGTTTCCTCCGATAAGGAGAACGGCGTCATCGCCATCAAGGGTGCTCTTCCAGGGCCCAAGGGTGGCATCGTCCTGCTTCGTTCGGCTGTGAAGGGAGCCTGATAAATCATGGCTAACGTAACACTCAATGTCACCGATGCCAAGGGCAAGTCTGCCGGCTCCGTCGAGGCGCCTGCAGATATCTTCGGCATCTCCAATGAAGAGGTCGAGGCTCACGTTCCGCTGATTCATCAGGTGGTCATCGCTCAGCTCGCTGCTGCTCGTCAGGGCACTCACGCGGTCAAGAACCGTGGAGCTGTATCCGGCGGCGGCAAGAAGCCGTGGAAGCAGAAGGGCACCGGTCGCGCTCGTCAGGGCTCGATCCGCGCTCCTCAGTGGGTTCACGGTGGTATCGCTCACGGCCCAGTGCCGCGTGACTATTCCCAGCACACTCCCAAGAAGATGAAGGCCGGCGCACTGCGCTATGTGCTTTCCAACCGTGCGAACGCCGGTCGCGTCGCCGTTGTCGACTTTGGCATCAAGGACACTCCGTCCACCAAGGCCGCCATCGCTGCGTTGACCCCGGTAAGCAACAATCAGTTCACCACCGTCGTGCTCTCGCGTGACGATGTCAACCTGTGGCTTTCCGTTCGCAACATTCCGACGGTGCACATGATCTTCGCGGATCAGCTCAACACCTACGATGTGGTTACCGCTCAGTATGTCGTCTTCAGCAAGGAAGGCTTCGATGCCTTCGTCGCCGCCAAGACTGAGCCCAAGGAGGCCTGAACGATATGGTAGCTATTCACAATCCCGCCCACGACGTCATCATCAAGCCGGTAGTCTCCGAAAAGAGCTACGCCGCCGGCGACCGTGGTCAGTACACTTTCGTGGTCGCTCCTGATGCCAACAAGGTTCAGATCAAGCAGGCCGTCGAAAAAATCTTCAACGTCAAGGTGACGAACGTCAACACCCTCAACCGCGCCGGCAAGCGCCAGCGCACCCGTACCGGTTTCGGTCAGCGCGTCAATCAGAAGCGCGCGATCGTCACGGTCGCCGAGGGCCAGTCGATCGACATCTTCGGCAACTGAAGCAATAGCCGAAAAAGTCAAAGGAAGAACTAATTATGGCTATCCGCGTATATAAGCCGACGACTCCGGGCCGCCGCAACGCGTCTGTGTCGGATTTCTCCGACCTCACGCGCTCCACGCCTGAGAAGTCGCTGGTACGCAAACTCAACAGCACCGGCGGTCGTAACTCTTACGGCCGTGTGACCTCCCGCCATCGCGGTGGCGGCCACAAGCGCCAGTACCGTCTCATCGATTTCAAGCGTTGGGACAAGGACGGCGTGCCCGCCAAGGTTGCTGAGATCGAATATGATCCGAACCGCTCCGCCCGCATCGCCCTCTTGCACTATGCAGATGGCGAGAAGCGCTACATCGTGGCGCCGAAGGGTGTCAAGCAGGGCGACGTCATCGAGACCGGCGAAAATGCCGATATCAAGCCTGGCAACAATCTGCCGCTGCGCAATATCCCGACCGGTACGATCGTCCACGCCATTGAGCTCCGTCCTTTGGGCGGCGCCAAAATCGCGCGCTCCGCTGGTGCAGGCGTTCAGCTTGTCGCCAAGGACGGTGCCTACGCCCAGCTGCGTATGCCGTCCGGAGAAATCCGCAACGTCGACGCACGCTGCCGCGCAACCGTCGGTGAGGTCGGCAACTCCGATCACGCCAACGTTCAGCTCGGCAAGGCTGGTCGCGCCCGTTGGATGGGCAAGCGCCCGATCACTCGTGGTGAGTCCATGAACCCGGTCGACCACCCGCATGGTGGTACCACTCGCGGTGGTAAGCCGCCAGTGTCGCCGTGGGGCAAGGGCGAAGTTCGTACTCGCCGTCCGAAGAAGGCTTCGAACAAGATGATTGTTCGTCGTCGTCCCAATGGCAAGAACCGTAAGTAAGGAGCGTCGAATAGATGTCACGTAGCATCAAGAAGGGCCCCTTCGTCGACGCCCATTTACAGAAGAAAGTCGACGAACAGAACGAGAAGGGCACGAAGAACGTCATCAAGACGTGGTCGCGCCGTTCGATGATCACCCCGGACT
Source organism: Bifidobacterium sp. ESL0745 (assembly GCF_029433335.1). Taxonomy (NCBI): domain Bacteria; kingdom Bacillati; phylum Actinomycetota; class Actinomycetes; order Bifidobacteriales; family Bifidobacteriaceae; genus Bifidobacterium; species Bifidobacterium sp. ESL0745. The sequence goes on along the minus strand of NZ_JAQTHX010000001.1, from coordinate 1,278,398 downwards.
TCATCGGTCACACGTTCGCCGTGCACGATGGTCGCAAGCATGTCCCGGTCTTCGTGACCGAAGCCATGGTCGGCCATAAGCTCGGTGAATTTGCCCCGACGAAGACCTTCCGCGGTCACGTTCATGACGACAAAAAAGCTCGCCGCTAAAGGAAGAGAAAGATTATGGAAGCTAAAGCAATCGCACGTCACGTCCGTGTGACGCCGCGCAAGGCTCGCCGCATGGTCGACCTCATCCGAGGCAAAAAAGTGAGCGAAGCCGTCACCATCCTGAAATTCGCCCCGCAGGACGCCTCTGAGCCAGTGCTCAAGGTTCTGCAGAGCGCCACCGCGAACGCGCGCGTCAAGGCCGACAAGGCAGGCGAAGCGTTCCGTGAGAACGACCTGTATGTGAAAGAGACCTATGTGGATGAAGGCGTGACGCTCAAGCGTTTCCGTGCTCGTGCACAGGGCCGCGCCGGACGCATCAACAAGCGCACCAGCCACATCACCGTCGTTGTCGCCAGCAAGGAAGGAGCCCGCTAAAGATGGGTCAGAAGATCAATCCGTTAGGCTACCGCCTGGGTATCACTGAAGACCACCGTTCGAAGTGGTTCTCCGATTCCAACAAGCCTGGTGAGCGTTACAGCGACTTCGTCCTCGAGGACGACAAGATTCGCAAGGCCATGAACAAGGACCTCGAGCGTGCAGGCGTGTCCCGCATCATCATCGAGCGCACCCGTGACCGTGTGCGTGTGGATATCCACACCGCCCGCCCGGGCATTGTCATCGGCCGTCGTGGAGCAGAGGCCGAACGTGTTCGCGCCAAGCTCGAGAAGATCACGGGCAAGCAGGTTCAGCTCAACATCTTCGAAGTCAAGAACGCCGCTCTGGACGCCCAGCTTGTCGCTCAGTCCATCGCCGAGCAGCTGACCAACCGTGTCACGTTCCGTCGTGCCATGCGCAAGGCTCAGCAGGACGCGATGCGTGCTGGCGCCAAGGGTATCCGCATCAAGCTCTCCGGCCGCCTTGGAGGCGCCGAGATGAGCCGTTCCGAGTTCTATCGTGAAGGTCGCGTTCCGCTGCAGACCCTCCGTGCTCTCATTGATTATGGATTCTTCGAAGCCCGTACGACCTATGGCCGTATCGGTGTGAAGGTCTGGATCTACAAGGGCGATATGACCGAACGTCAGTTCGATGAGCAGCAGGCCCAGCAGGACAACAACCGTGGACGCCGTGGCGGCGATCGTCGCCCGCGTCGTGGTGGCCGTCCGTCCGGTGCTCGCGGTTCCAAGCCGGAAGCCAAGGCCCCTGAGGCTGCGGCGGCACCAGCAGCCGAGCCCGCAGCAGCCGCAGCACCTGCCGCCTCGGAAGCAAAGGAGTGAGCAGATATGCTTATCCCAAAGAGGACTAAGTACCGTAAACAGCAGCGTCCGAAGCGTCGCGGCATGTCCAAGGGCGGCAACGAGATCGCGTTCGGCGATTATGGCATTCAGGCTCTGGCCCCTGCCTACATCTCCAACCGTCAGATCGAGGCTGCTCGTATCGCCATGACCCGCTACATCAAGCGTGGCGGCCGTGTGTGGATCACGATCTTCCCTGATCGTCCTTTGACCAAGCACGCGCTCGGAAGCCGAATGGGTTCCGGCAAGGGCACCCCGGAGTCCTGGATCGCCAATGTGCATCCTGGACGCGTGATGTTCGAAATCGGCGGCGTCGACGAGGCAACCGCGAAGGAAGCCCTTCGTCGCGCCATCGACAAGCTGCCGATGAAGTGCCGTATTATCGCACGTGAAGGCGGTGATCTCTGATGGCAGTCGGAACAGCAGACTACAGCATCAAGAATCTCAACGAGAAGACCAATGACGAAATCGAGGGCTTCCTCAAGAAGTCCAAGGGAGAGCTTTTCAACCTGCGCTTCCAGAACGCCACTGGTCAGCTTGACAACTCCTCTAGGCTCAAGGCCGTGAAGCACGACATTGCCAGGATGTACACTGTCCTGCGTGAGCGTGAACTCGGCATCAGCCAGGAGCCTGAGTCGGGCGACACGAAGACTGAGGAGAAGTAAGCATGGCTGAAAAGCAAGAGCGCAACTTCCGCAAGACTCGTAGCGGGTACGTCGTGTCCGACGCAATGGACAAGACGATCACCGTCGAGCTCGAGCAGCGTTCGACCCACCCGCTGTACGGCAAGGTCGTCCGCTCCACTCGTAAGGTTAAGGTTCATGACGAGCACAATGATGCCCACAATGGCGACTTCGTGCGTATCATGGAAACCCGGCCTTTGAGCAAGACCAAGCGTTGGCGTCTCGACTCCATCGTCGAACGCGCCAAGTAACAAGTTCGGCAAGGCTCCGCTGCTCACCTTTACTACGGGTGGCAGGGGAGAACCAGCGCGGCTAAGGAGAATCAATGATTCAGCAGGAAACGCGGCTTCATGTCGCCGACAACACGGGTGCCAAGGAGATCTTGGCCATCCGAGTGCTCGGCGGATCGAAGCGACGCTATGCCGGCATCGGCGACGTGATCGTCGCCTCCGTCAAGGACGCGATCCCTGGCGGGTCGGTCAAGAAGGGCGACGTGGTCAAGGCCGTTGTCGTCCGTACGGTAAAAGAGCATCGTCGTAAAGACGGCTCATACATCAAGTTCGACGAGAACGCTGCGGTTATTCTTGGCTCCGGCCATGAGCCCAAGGGCACTCGTATCTTCGGACCGGTCGGACGTGAACTGCGCGACAAGCGCTTCATGAAGATCGTGTCCCTCGCCCCGGAGGTGATCTGAGATGGTAGCCAAGATCAAGACCGGCGACCAGGTCAGGGTCATTCGCGGCAAGGATCGCGGCAAGGAAGGCAAAGTCACCAAGGTGCTTGCCAACGACCGTCTGATCGTCGAGGGCGTGCAGATCGTCAAGAAGCACGTGCGCGCCACTCAGCAGGGTCAGCAGTCCGGAATCGTCTCGGTTGAGGCGCCGATTCATCGCTCCAATGTGATGGTCATTGACCCCGAGACCAAGGAAGCGACCCGCGTTGGTGTCAAGGTCACGACCAAGGCCCAGGACGGCAAGGTCAAGACCGTGCGCACCCGCATCGCCAAGAAATCAGGAAAGGAGCTGGCATGAGCGATACAACAGTCGAAGCGCCGGCAACACCGCGCCTGAAGCAGCAGTACATCGACAAGATCGTGCCCGAGCTCGAGAAGGAATTCAAGTATTCCAACCCGATGCAGGTCGCCAAGGTTCAGAAAGTCGTCGTCTCCATGGGCGTCGGCGCTGCGGCCCGTGACTCCAAGCTCATCGAGGGCGCCGTCAGCGACCTCACCGCGATCACCGGCCAGAAGCCGAAGGTCACCAAGGCCAAGAAGTCCGTCGCCCAGTTCCATCTGCGTGAAGGCCAGGCCATCGGCGCCTATGTGACGCTTCGTGGCGACCGCATGTGGGAGTTCCTCGACAGGCTGCTCGTTCTCGCGTTGCCACGTATCCGCGATTTCCGTGGTATCAGCGGCAAGCAGTTCGATGGCCAGGGCAACTACAACTTCGGTCTCACCGAGCAATCCATGTTCCACGAGATCGATCCGGATGCGATCGATCATCAGCGTGGTATGGACATCACCGTGGTGACCAGCACCAAGGATGACAAGGAAGCTCGGGCACTGCTCAAGCACCTTGGCTTCCCCTTCAAGGAGAACTGAAATGGCAAAAACCGCTCTTAGAAACAAGGCTGCTGCCAAACCAAAGTTCAAGGTGCGCGGCTATACGCGCTGCCAGGTTTGCGGCCGTCCCCACTCCGTATATCGCAAGTTCGGCCTGTGCCGCATCTGCCTTCGCGAGAAGGCTCATCGTGGCGAGCTGCCCGGAGTTACGAAGTCCAGTTGGTAAACATCGACGCTGAAGGTCCTCGGCCGGGGCAGGTCATATCGACTTGCTCCGGCGGAGGAAACCACGGCGAGAAAGGGCGTTAGCCCACATGACAATGACAGATCCAATCGCAGACATGCTCACACGTCTGCGTAATGCGAGTGCGGCGAAGCATGAGACCGTTTCCATGCCGTACTCCAAGTTCAAGGCGGCGATTGCCGAGATCCTCAAACGCGAAGGCTATATCAAAGACTTCACCGCTACGGATGCTCGCGTCGGCCAGAACCTTGAGATCACGCTGAAGTACGGTCCCAATGGCGAGCGTGCCATTCAGGGCATCAAGCGCATCTCGAAGCCCGGCCTGCGTCGCTATGCGAAGTCGGACGCGCTGCCGATGCCACTTGGTGGCATGGGTGTCGCGATCATTTCGACCAGTGCAGGATTGTTGACCCAGAAAGATTGCCTCGACCGGGGCATCGGCGGCGAAATCGTCGCCTTCGTTTGGTGAGGAAGGAGAGCTAAAACATGGCATCACATATTGGTAAGCTCCCCGTCACCATTCCGGCAGGCGTGGAAGTCAAGATTGATGGACAGAACTTCAGCGTCAAAGGCGCCAAGGGTTCTGATTCCTACACTATCCCCGACGGCATCACCGCTCGCGTCGAAGACAATACCATCTACTTCGATCCGGCCGATGACCAGCTGCAGACCCGCGCAGACCACGGTCTGGCCCGTTCCATCGTCGCTTCGATGGTTCAGGGTGTGCACGAAGGGTTCAGCAAGACGCTGGACATCGTCGGCACCGGTTACCGTGCGCAGATGAAGGGCAAGGGCATTGAGTTCTCGCTCGGCTATTCGCACACCATCACCGTCAACCCGCCCGAAGGCATCACCTTCGAGCTGCCGAATGCCAACCAGGTGGTCGTCAAGGGTATTGACAAGCAGGCGGTCGGTCAGGCCGCGGCCAATATCCGTGCGCTTCGCAAGCCGGAACCTTACAAGGGCAAGGGCATCAAGTACACCGACGAACACATCCTGCGCAAGGCTGGAAAGGCTGGTAAGTGATATGACAGTCAAGATTTTCGGTAAAGGCAAGAAAGTCGCAAGGCTTCGCCGTCACGCACGTCTGCGCAAGCACCTCACCGGCACTGCAGAGCGTCCGCGTCTGGTCGTCACTCGTTCGAATCGCCACATGGTCGCTCAGATCGTCGACGATACCAAGGGCATCACTTTGGTCAGCGAGTCCACCATCACCCACGATTTCGATGGGTTCAAGGGCACCAAGACCGAAGCCGCGCAGAAGGTCGGCGAGCTGATTGCCAAGAAGGCCAAGGACGCGGGTATTGATTCCGTCGTCTTCGACCGTGGCGGCAACAAGTATCATGGTCGCGTCGCAGCCGTTGCTGAGGGCGCCCGTCAGGGAGGTCTTGCACTGTGAGCGACAACGAAAAGGAAACCCAAGTGGCTGAAAACAATCAGAACACGCAGGCGTCCAACGACAATAACCAGAGTCAGCGCAACGAGGACCGTCGCGGTTCACGCCGTGGCGGACGTGGCGAGGGCCGCGGTGAAGGCCGTCGAGGGGAGCGTCGCGGTGAACGCCGTGGCCGTCACGAGGAAAATCGTGGCGATGAGCTGCTCGATCGCGTCGTAACCATCAACCGCGTTTCCAAGACCCGTAAGGGTGGCCGCAGCATGAGCTTCGCCGCTCTCGTGGTGGTCGGCGACGGCAACGGTACCGTTGGTGTGGGCTATGGCAAGTCCCGTGAGGTTCCTGCCGCCATCGCCAAGGGCCAGCTTGACGCCAAGAAGCACATGTTCACCGTTCCGCGCGTTCGTGGCACCGTGACCCACCCGGTCATCGGCCATGACGCTGCAGGTACTGTCCTGCTGCGTCCCGCCGCTCCCGGCACCGGTGTAATCGCCGGTGGTGCAGTCCGCGCCGTCATGGAATGTGCTGGCATTTCCGATATTCTCACCAAGTCCATGGGCAGCGCCACCGCCGTCAACGTGGTTCGCGCCACCGTGGATGCGTTGAAGCAGCTCGAGGAGCCCGAAGAGATCGCGGCACGCCGTGGCTTGACCGTTGAACAAGTCGCTCCCGACACCCTGCTCCGTGCTCGCGCCGAAGGCATTGCCGAGGCCCGAAAGGCCCGTGAGGATGCCAAGGCCGAAGCCGAACAAGCCAAGGATGGTGAAGAGTAATGGCAGATCTGAAGATCACACTGACAAAAGGTCTGGTCAACCGCAAGCCTGCCCAGCGCGACACTGTTCGCACGCTCGGCCTGCACAAGATCGGTCAGACGGTTGTCCGTGAAGACACCCCTGCAACCCGCGGTCTGATCAATGCGGTTCGCCACTTGGTCACGGTTGAGGAGGCCTGATATGGCAGAACAAGAAGAAAACACGATTTTGCAGATGCATGATCTGCGCCCCGCTCCTGGTTCCAAAAAGAACCGTATCCGCGTGGGCCGTGGTGAAGGTTCCAAGGGTAAGACCTCGGGCCGTGGCGCCAAGGGCACGTTGAAGCGTTATCAGGTTCGTCCTGGATTCGAAGGCGGCCAGCTGCCTCTGTACATGCGCCTGCCGAAGCTTCGCGGCTTCAAGAGCCCCTTCAAGAAGGAGTTCCAGGTCATCAACGTCTCTGCTCTCTCTGAGCTGTTCCCGAAGGGTGGAGAGGTCAGCGTCGAGGATCTCGTCAAGGCCGGTGCCGTTCGCGCTGGATACCCTGTCAAGGTTCTCGGCGATGGTGAGACCAAGGTTGCGTTCACGCTCAAGGGTGTGAAGGCTTCCAAGTCCGCCAAGGCCAAGATCGAGGCCGCTGGCGGCTCCATTTCCGAAGAGTAATTCGGATGTCTGTAGTGTGAACGGATTTCGTTTACACTGATGGTGGTCCTTTCCGCATTAGCGGAAGGGACCACTTGTTTTGCGGGAATGTCTGAAACCAGATCGAACAAATCGTTTGGCTATACGATCAGTGTGAGAATCCAAGCATAAAATAAGCCGAAAGATGTGCTTGAATTTCTTGATTGATGCACAAGCATGAATTCAAGCACAGAATTGAGCAGAATGTGCGCCAGAAATCCTCAGATAACTGGTAAAACGATAGTGTTATGGATGTTGGATGTTTGGCTGTAAAGGCTGTATGCTGGCACATCGCCGTATGCAGTGTTCATGAGGTTGCGAAAGTCGGATAATCTGATGGGCATTGGCGTCGGCTTCGTGTCGGCTAATGTCGTGTCCCGCGTTTGGTAGACGCTTGACGCTAAGATTATTGCTTAGTGTGTTTGCATCGGTACATGAGATGTACCGAATAGGGAAGGAAATCCAGGTGAGGACGTTAATCCAGGCCCTGAAGACGAAGGAACTTCGCCATAAGATCCTCTTCGTGCTCGGCATCATTGTCATCTACCGCATCGGTTCGTTCATACCGACCCCGGGAGTGGACTACAAGGTGGTCCAGCAATGCGTAGGCACCATGAAGACGGCACAAGAGAACTTCGTGGGGTTGGTCAACCTCTTCTCTGGCGGCGCCATGCTCCAGCTGTCAATCTTCGCGTTGGGCGTGATGCCGTACATCACGGCATCCATCGTCATTCAGCTGTTGCGTGTGGTCATTCCTCGTTTCGAGGCGTTGCACAAGGAAGGCCAGTCCGGTGAGACCAAGCTGACGCAGTACACACGTTATCTGACCATCGGCCTGGCGATTTTGCAGTCCACTACCATTCTGGTCACGGCTCGTTCCGGTGCACTCTTCAACTACCAGTGTGGCCAGGTGGTGCCTGACGGTTCCGTATGGAACCTTGCGGTCATGGTGATGATTATGACCGGCGGCACGGGCCTGATCATGTGGATGGCCGAGTTGATCACCGACAAGGGCATCGGCCAAGGTATGTCCGTCTTGATCTTCATGTCCATCTGCTCCGGCTTCCTTCCGCAGCTGTGGCAAATCGGCTGGGGCACTAACGGCAAGAACGGCAACTGGGAGTACTTCGGCATCGTCGTCGCGGTCCTCATCGTCATCCTCATCTTCGTCGATTTCGTCGAACTCGCCCAGCGCCGCATTCCGGTGCAGTACACGCGCCGTATGATCGGCCGCAAGATGTACGGCGGTTCCTCCACGTATCTTCCGTTGAAGATCAATATGTCCGGTGTCATCCCGCCGATCTTCGCCTCCTCGATTCTGGCGATTCCTACGTTGATCGCGCAGTTCGGCAAATCTGATCAGTCATGGGTCAAGTGGATCAACAAGAACCTGGCCAATACGACCTCGATCTGGTACATCGCGTTGTATGCCGTGATGATCGTGTTCTTCTGCTTCTTCTACACGTCGATTACATTCGACCCGGACGAGACGGCCGACAACATGAAACAGTACGGTGGCTTCATTCCTGGCATTCGTGCCGGCAGTGCCACCAGCCGCTACCTGAGCTACGTGATGAACAGGCTCAATACGGTCGGCGCCATCTACTTGCTTTTTGTCGCGTTGATCCCGACCATGCTCATCATGATGCTGAAGCTCAACAACAGACTTCCGTTCGGTGGCACAACCATCCTGATTATCGCAGGCGTCGGCCTTGATACCCTGCGCCAGGCAAAGGCCCAGACCGAGCAGTTCCAGTACACTGGTTTCCTGCTTGAAGACACCGATCATGTCGAGGGCAAGTAGATTCGAGCGCTCTTGGTTACCTCTGATGATTCATCCGTCCATTGCTGCTTTGCAGTGGGCGGATGAACCGTATTAAGTGCTGTCTGGCAGGCAAGCACTTGCCGAATCTAAAATTGCAATAAGAAAATCACAACTACAAAAGGAAGCAATATGCGTCTTCTCATCATGGGCCCGCAAGGAGTGGGCAAGGGAACACAGGCCAAGCTGATCGCCGAGCATTACGGCATCCCGCATATCTCGACGGGGGATATCTTCCGCTACAACATGAAAAACAACACTCCGCTGGGGCAGGAAGCCAAGAGCTATACCGACAAGGGCAAGCTCGTTCCTGACGAGCTGACCAACAAGATCGTCAAGGATCGCTTGGCCATGGACGATGCCAAGAACGGTTGGATTCTCGATGGCTATCCTCGCAATGCCGTCCAGGTCGAGGCGCTTGACAAGATGCTTGAAGAACTCGGCACCCCGCTCGACAAGGTGGTGGCTCTTGACGCCGACCGCGATATCCTCATGGGTCGCATCGCCAAGCGCGCTGAGCAAGAGGGGCGCGCTGATGACAATGCCGAAGCCATTGCCCAGCGTCTCAAGACCTACGACGAAGAAACCGCACCGCTGCTTGATACCTACAAGTCACGCGGCTGTCTGGTGCCCATCGATGGCGAAGGCGATATCGAAGATATTTCGAAGGCCATTTTCGACGCTTTGGATTGATTGGACGAGTAGGGTCTTCAATCTGCTCGCTGCCGGATATGCAATCAGGTGATTGAAGACCATTTTTGCTCATTACCACAAGTAGGGGCTGAATGCAACACGCCGTGTCGAATTTGGTCCCTACTTTTGCTATAGTAATAAGTTGGTGTGTTTTCGGATGCGCCACCAATGTAATATCGGCCAAAGAACGGAATGAGGCTCATGGCTAAAGACGGTGTGATTGAAGTCGAAGGTCAGGTAGTGGAAGCACTACCGAACGCGATGTTTCGCGTGGAACTTGAAAACAAGCACATCGTGCTTGCCACGATTTCGGGCAAGATGCGCAAGAATTATATTCGTATCCTCCCGCAGGACCGTGTGGTCCTCGAAATGAGCCCTTATGATCTGAACCGTGGTCGTATTACGTACCGTTATAAGTAAGGTACAGAAAAGGAAAACCATGAAGGTCAGCCCTAGTGTGAAAAGGATCTGCGAGAATTGCCGCGTGATCCGTCGTCACGGTCGCGTCATGGTGATCTGCTCCAACCCACGCCACAAGCAGCGTCAAGGCTGAGCGGAAAACCTCCGACCAGAAAAAGGTACTGAGTCGCAGCCCAACCGCTGAACCCCGGGTACGTAGGCCCGAGCCGGGAAACCGGATGACTTGGTACAAACCTACGGAAACATAGAAGGAATCGCAATGGCACGTCTTGCCGGAGTCGACATCCCCAATGAGAAGCGCATCGAGATCGCCCTCACCTACATCTTTGGTGTCGGCCGTACTCGCGCAAAGGAAACGCTTGCCGCAACCGGTGTGAATCCGGATACCCGCGTCAAGGATCTGAGCGATGAGCAGCTTATTACGCTGCGCGACTATCTTGAGGCCAATTACAAGATTGAAGGCGATCTGCGTCGTGAAGTCGATGCGGATATTCGTCGCAAGATTCAGATCAACTGCTACCAGGGTCAGCGCCATCGTCATGGTCTGCCCGTGCGTGGTCAGCGCACCAAGACCAACGCCCGCACCCGCAAGGGTCCGAAGCGTACCGTCGCTGGAAAGAAAAAGGCCGTCAAGTAAGGCCTAAGCAGTTATGAAGAGGGACGGGGCGCCGCTTTGTTGTGTTGCGTACGTTCCAGGCTCTTCGTGACGTAGGAATCATTCGTATTTAGGAAACGAGGATCAATGGCAGCTGCAAAGCAAGCCGTGCGCAAGCCGCGTCGCCGTGACCGCAAGTCGGTCCCGGTCGGTCAGGCGCACATCAAGTCCACTTTCAATAACACCATCATCTCCATCACGGATCCCTCGGGCGCGGTTGTGGCCTGGGCTTCCGGTGGTGATGTCGGTTTCAAGGGCTCACGTAAGTCCACCCCCTACGCCGCAGGTATGGCCGCTGAGTCCGCCGCCCGCAAGGCGCAGGAGCACGGCGTCAAGAAGGTCGACGTCTACGTAAAGGGCCCGGGCAGCGGTCGTGAAACCGCAATCCGCTCCCTGCAGTCCGCAGGTCTTGAGGTCGGTTCCATCACCGACGTCACCCCGCAGGCCCATAACGGTGTGCGCCCTCCGAAGCGCCGTCGCGTCTGAAGCACTTCATTTAATCATCCGTCCAACCCGCTTATGACCAGTGAGTGACCCACCGATCAGAAGCTGAAAGGATAACACAGTGCTTATTGCACAGCGTCCGCAACTTACTGAGGAATCACTGAATCCGCAGCGCTCCCGCTTCGTTATCGAGCCGCTTGAACCTGGATTCGGCTACACGCTCGGTAATTCGTTGCGTCGTACCCTGTTGAGTTCCATTCCTGGAGCGGCAGTCACTTCGGTGCGTATCTCCGGTGCCTTGCATGAGTTCACCACTCTGCCCGGCGTCGAGGAGGATGTCACCGAGATCCTGCTCAATATCAAGGGAATCGTACTTACCAGCGAATATGACGAACCGGTTGTCATGTATCTGCGTAAGAGCGGCAAGGGCGAGGCCACCGCGGGGGACATCACTCCTCCCGCCGGCGTTACCATCGCCAATCCCGAGATGCATATCGCCACCCTCGCCGAAGACGGCGAACTCGAGATCGAGTTCACTGTCGAGCGCGGCCGCGGTTATGTCCCGGCCCAGATGAACAAGCAGGACAACGATGAAATCGGACGTATCCCGGTCGATTCCATCTATTCTCCGGTTCTTAAGGTGAGCTACAAAGTCGAGGCAACTCGTGTCGAACAGCGCACGGACTTTGACAAGCTCATTCTCGATGTGGAGACGAAGCCGGCGATTTCGCCGCGCGATGCCGTCGCATCCGCCGGTTCCACGTTGGTTGAGCTCTTCGGCCTGTGCCGTGAACTCAATACGCAAGCGGAAGGCGTCGAGGTCGGCCCTGCTCCGGTTGAAGAAGAAGTCAACCCGGAGATGTCCATCCCGATCGAGGAGCTCAATCTCACTCAGCGCAGTTATAACTGCCTGAAGCGCGAGGGTATCCACACCGTCGGTGAATTGGTGTCCCACACCGAGCAGGATCTGCTCGACATCCGTAATTTCGGTATGAAGTCAATCGATGAGGTCAAAGAGAAGCTCGAAAGCATGGGCCTCTCGCTGAAGGCCTCGCCGCTGGGCTTCGATACCAACAACCTTGAAGGTGGTACTTTCTTCTCGCCTGAGGACGAGTGAAACCCAACTTCATTTTAAGCTTCGGCACCGTTCGGATGTTCGGGCGTATGCCCACCTGAACGATGCAAGGCCGAAGCGTTAAGGAGTAATAATGCCTACACCTAGAAAAGGGCCACACCTGGCTTCAAGCCCGGCTCATGAGCGTCTGATGCTCGCGAACATGGCGACCAGCCTGTTCGAGCATGGCCGCATCGTCACCACGCTGCCGAAGGCCAAGCGCCTCCGCCCTGTGGCCGAGCGCCTGATCACCTTCGCCAAGCGCGGGGATCTTGCCAGCCGTCGTCGCGTGATGCGCGTCATCCGTAATAAGTCCATCGTGCATAAGCTTTTCACCGAAATCGCCGAGCAGATGCAGCAGCGTGAGGGTGGTTACACCCGCATCGTCAAGATTGCCCCGTCCAAGGGCAACAACGCGCCACGCGCCATCATCGAGCTCGTCACCGAACCGGTGAGCGCCAAGGAGTCCGTCGTGAAGGAAGCTGAAGCTTCCGCCGCGGTCGCCGAGGACAAGGCTGAGGTCGAAGAGGCCGAAGCCAAGGTTCAGAAGGACACCGCAGAGACCGCCAAGACCAAGACGGACAAGGCCGTCGACGAAGCTGAAGCCAAGGAGACCGAAGTAAACGCCGACGTCGCCGAGGACAAGGCTGAGGTCAAGAAGACCGAAGCCAAGGATGTCGACGAGGAAGTCGAGAAGGCTCCTGCAAAGAAGGCTGATAAGGAAGAGAAGTGAGTCGCCAGATCCACTGAATGTTCTTCATAAGAAGGTCGGAGATGAAAGTCTCCGGCCTTCTTTGTATGTGTGGCTTGCTGGGCCATACTTTAGATGCGAGGAAAATCAGGTTTTTGCTCGTTTTTTCTTGATTATCGTCGCATGTTCAATCGAACATGCGAGTGAAATCATGATTTTAACGGTATTATCTTGATTTTTCTCGCATCTTCGATCCAAAGGGTTTGCAAGCCGGTGTGGCACGTATACTGACAACGATGAGACTACGAATTGACTTGGCATATGATGGTGGCGGCTTCCACGGTTGGGCAAGGCAGCCGGATTTGCGTACTGTGCAAGGGGTTGTGGAAAATGCCTTACACACCGTTCTGCGAGTGCCTGTCGACAACATGGACGAGCCGTTGCGACTGGTGGTGGCCGGACGTACCGATACCGGCGTTCACGCGGCTCATCAGGTCTGTCACTTGGATGTACAGGGGCAGACGCTTCAGCGATGTGTTGGTCACATGGACGTGCCAGCCATTGAAGCGTTGCGTCGTCGGTTGAATCATGATTTGCCAGAGGACATTGCTTTGCACGGTATATGTGTGGCACCGAACGGTTTCGATGCGCGATTTTCGGCTTTGGAACGTACCTATGTGTATCGGATTGCCGATGGTGCAAGGCCGGCTGACCCAAGGCTGCGTGGGTTTGTATGGGAACTTGAGGATTCGCTTGATATTCCGGCGATGAATGAAGCGGCGGCGATGACCCTTGGCCTGCATGATTTCGGCTCGTTTGCCACGCCCAATCCCGGTGGCACCACGATTCGCGAGGTCAAGAAGGCAGTGTGGCGACGTGTGCCTATAACCGGAATGTACGGAAACAATCCTGAATCTGATGAGCTTTTTCCCCGTTCGACGGTTCCTGTAGTAACGAAAGAAGCCGATAAATGCGTTGGGAACGATGATTACGAAACCAATGGGAATCTGGTTGGAATCGACCATAATTCAGAAACCGACGTCATCGTCGCGGCAAGTGGCAATGGCGGGGCAGGTGCAGTAGATGGCAGTGGCAGCCAGGTTGAAACCTGGCAAAACATCGGCTATGCCGTCCCGTCGCTTGAATCCGGATTGGTGTGCTTTACCATCGTGGCGGATGCCTTTGCGCACAATATGGTTCGTTCGCTGGTCAATGCGTGCGTGCAGATCGGTCGGCACCGCAAGTCGTTGGATTGGTTCGCGCACAAGATGGCAGATCCCGTTCGCGAAGGTTCGACAGGTCCCATCGCCGCTTGTGGACTGACCCTTGAACATGTCGCGTACCCGCCGGATGACGAACTTGCTGGACGAGCCCAAGCGATTCGTGCCCGGCGTACGTTGGATTAGTAGCACCTGCGCTGACGAATAGCAGTAAAGAAGTAAACCGCTACTGTTTGTCAGCGTACAGAATGATTATCTCTTCTGTTTCTGTAGGGCGGCATTCCTCTAAAAAGGAATGTCGAAACAACGATGAGTATGATGTGCGCCACGCCCGGTTGCGATGGTAAGCCTGTTGCCTTATACTAGAAAAGTTGCGTTTTGTGTAGCGCATGGATAAGTGTCCGAGCGGTCTAAGGAGCACGCCTCGAAAGCGTGTGAGGAGAAATCCTCCGCGAGTTCGAATCTCGCCTTATCCGCAATCAGGGTTCCGAGTTAAAGCTCGGAACCCTTTTGTTTTGCCGGAAAGTCAATGGTGACAGTGGTTTTGGCCCTTTTCTGACTTTTCCGTATGGAACCGTATAGACCCTTCAATACACTCCTCTAACGGGGTGAGATGCGGGGTGGGAAACCTCCGGGGTTATAGGCCAAACCCTGGTTATAACCAACTCTTTTTGGCCTATAACCCTAAGAAAACGGTTGGAAATCCGTTGGGCCAACATCCGAATCGAATCGGATGTTGGCCCGCGGCCTTGTAGAAGGACGATTCAAAAACGCCCCGTCGGTTTCGACGCCATCCGGTGAAAAGCTTTTTGCCCGCCTTTATGATCCGGATGGGTAACGCTGCCGTACCCGACATGCCACCAGTATATCGTACCCATCGAGATTCCGCCCGTCGGATACGATGATATGGTCGCCGGACAGGTAACGCTTCCGGTGTCCGTGCGGGCCATCCGACTCGTACGCCGCTGCCGCGTCATTACGTGGCGCGGCTTTGTAGATAGGGTATACAATGCCCAAAACACAGAAAGGGCCTAATGGTGACAGCTATCTGAGGGAGTCCATCGTGGCGATCGTCGCCGCCTTGATAGCCAAGGCGGACAACATCGTCACCAACATCATGCTCGTGGCCATTATCGGCTACCTGCTGGTCATGGACTACTGCAGTAGGCATAGTCACCGCTAGGTAAAAGCCCGTCCGGCCTGTCCGGGCGGGTCCCTTTCCTTCTCGTTGATTCCTGCCGTCCTGTTCTATTTCCCAAGTCGGCACACGTGCCGCGACGCCGATGTCCGGCCTTTATCTATCTTGTGCCAGTATTAGTGCATTTCTGGCTGTTACGGTCGCCGGGATGAGTTACGGTGGCTGTCTTGTTATTCGAGGTTGAGGGCGTACATCAGGATAAGGTCGATGACTGCGACGGCGATGTAGGCGAGGCCGATGGCGGTGCCGAAGATGCGGAGGAACCCGATTGACCCGATGGTGTAGACGACGAGTTCCAGACAGAGCTTTCCGTATTTCGGCAGTACGTGCGCGGAGCCAGGCGCGCCGTACCTTGCCCAAACGATGGTGATGATGACCCCGATGGCTACCCATAGGATTTTGGCTGGGACGTTCTTGGAAAGGAACCCGCCTCCCGCCATGAGACCGATGACAGTGGCGGCTTCCAGAAGAAAACGTACGCCGGCCACAATCGCCGAAAGAACACCTGTCATCTAAAATCCTCTTCCCTGATTTCGGGCAAGGATTGGACCCTGCCGCCATTGGAAACGATAGGCATTTTATCATCGATTGTTGAATAGCCTTTTGATGCAGGGCTGCCCGCAAAGGAGGAAGGAGTGCGGGGTTCGGGTTTTTGGCCGGATGCAATGGCGTACCGACTTGACTGGGATATACGATTCCCTTTTTCTGCGAAATATGCGAATCAGTTATATATGCGATGGCTGCCGGTCTATATGGTTTCGGCGGATATGCCGATATTCAGCGAAGCTGCGTCTCGGGTGAACGAAACAGACGGGAGCGGAGATTTTGGTTTGTCGCATATATGCCATCGGAGTCTCAGCAGTTTTGTCTGCCTGTTTTAGGGTTCCATTCGAGGAATTCGCCAAGGGAAGGATATGTTATAAAAACTGTTGGCATGTCGTTTAGGCACGTATGTAACCTTTAAGAAACATATGCAACGGGGTGAGATGCGGGGTGTAATGGATGCGGACGAAAGCAGAAAAGTCAATGTTTCCAACGAAACAAGACATATTTTCGCTCGAATCTCGCCCTTACAAGTGGGTTCTGGATATCTAGGCTACTCAGAACCCTATTTTTTTATCGAAAAGCCAGTGATGTCAACGATTCCCGTGTTATGACTGTTCATCTTTTGGAACTGTATATACACATCAATACACTTACACTCCTATAACTTCCTCTTATGGGGTGCAGTTCAGTTTGGTGTCGGGGTTTCTATTGCCGATGCGTAATAGATTCCAATCTGGTTCTGCTCATACGAAGACCAGTTGCACCAATATCATATACAGCGCGGTCCCTCCGAAAATCGAGAGGAGCATGTTGTGTTTCCAGCGGTGCAGGATGATGACGGCAAGCAGGGCCAGGGCCTCGGGGATGCCGTGGCTGCCGGAGGTCACCGACACGTTCTTCAGTGAATAGATCACCAGCATGCCCATGATGGCCGGTGGCAATACCCGACCCAGATAGCGCACGAACTTGGGGGGTGTCTTCGATTCGGGGAAGAGGATGAACGCCCCGAAGCGGGTCAGGACCGTTCCCAGCACCACCACCGCGACGGTGATGACGCTTTGTAGCACGCTCATGGTCATCATCGTTTCACCGGCTTTCCGTCGATGTCTTGGTCATCGTCACCGCTGTTATTCGTTTTCGAGCGAAGGTCTGTGCCTTCCGTGCTGCTTTCCTGCGCGGCTTCGATATCGTCGGAAAGGCCATCGCCCTTGTCTTTGAGCTCCGTAAGATATGGGCGCAAAAGCACGAACGCCAGCAGCATCACCAGCAAAGTGGGCAGCATGAAGTTCTTCGGACCGAAGACAATGAGGCAGATCAACGACACCAGCACGCCGACCATGGCCGGGGTGTGGCCTTTGAGGCTATGCGATTCGTCCCATTCGTCGAGAACAATGGCAAAGAACATCGCCGTCATTGCAAATTCGACGCCTTTGGTGCTGAACGGCAGCACACCTCCTACAAGCCAGCCAAGTGTGGCGCCTGCCACCCAGGAACTCCAATTGATCAACGTGATCCATAGCATGAACCATCCGCGGTCTGTATCTTCCGGCACTTTGACGGATGAATTGACAGCAAAGGTCTCGTCGCACATGCCGAAAATGAGAAACGGCTTCTTCCAGCCTGTACCACGGTAGGTGTCGAGCATCGAAAGCCCATAGAAGATGTGACGGCCATTAACCATAAGCGTCATGATGAATGCCACTAGCGGGTTAAAAGCACTGAGCAACAGGTCAATCGTGACGAATTCCATCGATCCAGCAAAGATAAGAGCACTCATGCATATTGGATAAATAATCGGGAACCCTTTGGAAAACATCAGGAGAC
Organism: Bifidobacterium sp. ESL0745; assembly: GCF_029433335.1. Lineage (NCBI taxonomy): Bacteria > Bacillati > Actinomycetota > Actinomycetes > Bifidobacteriales > Bifidobacteriaceae > Bifidobacterium > Bifidobacterium sp. ESL0745. The sequence continues at coordinate 1,261,076 of NZ_JAQTHX010000001.1, read as the reverse complement.
CATAGGAAAGCGCAGGGAAGAAGAGCCCGGCCCAGGTCGGGAACGTATACGGCAAGGCGACACGGAACGCATGGAATCTTCTGCCCACCTTTGCTCCCATCCTTTCAAACTCATGCAACTTGAAGTTATCGGCTGCTTGGGGCACTCTAACAGGTTTTACGATAATCACAAAAGTAGGATTCATTCTTTGATACCTCATGCAACATGCCGGTAGTGTCTGGACGGCCTGGTCTCCTGTATTCGAAGTAGTTGATTGCAGGATGTGACCTGCTCGTCGTCATCGGTACCTTGGCTATGCACGTCGATCTCGCACCACACCCATCCGTCACCCGGCCTGTTGGAAATACAGGCGGGGTCGATGACGTGTTCGCCGGGTTGAACTTTTTACGCCAAGGAAAGGGATTGATCTGAGGATATAGGCGTGTCGTATAGACCCGTATGTAACCGTAAGGAAACATTTCTAACGGTGCGAGATACGGGGCGCAGGTACTTTGGATGAACGTGGGAAATCTAATGATCCCAACGTTTTAAACGACGTTTTCGCTCGAATCTCGCCTTATCCGCCTTAAGCCTCTAAAGTCAAAAACTTTAGAGGCTTTTGTTTATGTTTGCTGGATTCGAGGTTAATTGTCGGGTTATGGGCTTTTCGGGTGTGTCGAGTGTGATTGACCGGCCTGTCCTTTCCGACACGGAAGCCGGATTCGTAGACTGATGCCCGGCTTGTTTGGGATTGCCAAGGGCATGACGCCAGCCATACGGCCAGTATCAGACAAAATGTCTCGTTGCTTTTATTCAAGGAGGATAAAGATTAAAGAGACCTGAAAACGCCTGTTCCCACAAAACACACTATCCCATGAAAACTTGTGTCCAGCCATTGAGCTTGGGTCCGTAGAGCCTGACAATCCTGATCAATAGTGTCTTGCGATTTGTCGTATCGATGTCTACGTCACCCGAATAAGGCGTTGTCGAAAGCCGGGTAGCCCAGTGACAGGGCCAGATAGGCTCGTGAACCAATCAGGTCGGAAAGTACGGCCAAGGATTTGCTGCTGCTTTCGCTTCTTTGGCTGTTTGAAGTGTCATCGGTGGCACCGGAAGAGGCCTCGTCGGTTTTGTTGGATACCGGCAGTGCCTGCTGTAGCGCGGTCAGCGATTCTCGCGCGCAATCCATCTCGACAACCGACACCGTTGATGCCTGCAGGCCTGTGGAGGGGTCGATGATGGTATTGGGATGGGCGATGAGATTGGCGACATCATAGACCTTTTGACGTGGGTCGCTGGTCTGGCTGGGGTCGGTCGTGTTGGCAGCCTCCAATGAAATGAGCCTGGCGGCTATGGCCTTGTGGTTGTCGCTTAACTGCAGGGTTGCATGGGGTACGCCTTTAGCCGCAAGGACTTCGATTTCGAAGCCGGCGCGGTCCTCGGCCAATGCCAAAGCACCGAGCGTCGTGTTGTTGGCACGCAAGGCAATGACATTGTTGAGGTTGGCCAAGGCCGCGTTAGAAAAAACAGGATTGGCTCCGACAAGCGGCGAAAGGCTTTTTTGCAGCCATTGCATCTGAGTGCTTTTCATGGCGTATACACTAAATTGCGAGGAGCACACGGTGGATGCATATCGCCATGCTTGGGCGGCGTTGCCTGCGGAAAGATAACGGTCGATGAACGGGTGACCGGCGGTGGTATGGCTTGTGGCCGACACCGCATCGCTATAGGCGGTCCTGCAAGGGCCGGCCTGCTCGACCGGCGATTCGATTCGCGGTGCGTTGCAGGCCGCTAAAGGCAAGGCGAGAGCGGCGATAATGGCCACCGGAAAGACGCGTCGACCTAGGAAATTGCGCGAAGAGGAAAAATTACGACGTGTCTGCATAAACCACTAGAATACCGAATGATTATGACTTAATGGGGCTTAGAAAAGCTCGACAGATAATTTCATATAGGGAGGTCTTGCGACCATGGAACTGGACCTGACAGGTATTCATCAGCTCGCGGCGGGGCAGGGAATCGATTCTGAAACACTTGATAACGCACTTTCTGAGGCGTTGCTATTGGCTTACAGCAAAACATCACACCCGGCGAAGCATGCCCGCGTCGAACTTGACGATCGCGCCGGCACTTTCACCATCTGGGCAAGGGACGAAAAGCCTGTGGAGCCTACCGAAGAGGATCCGCATCCGCGTCCTGAACTGGGTGAGGAATACGACGATACGCCGCATGATTTCGGGCGTTTGGCCGCTTCGACGGCCCGCCAAGTGATTCGTCAGCTCTTCCGTGACGCGGAGGACGAGCGTGTGCTTGGCGCTTTCGCCGGCCAGAAGGGCAAGCTCATCACCGGCGTCATTCAGCAGGACACGAAGGATCCGGCCAACGTGCATGTCGCCGTGGGCGACGTTGAGGCGATCCTACCCAAACGTGAGCAGGTGCCTGGCGAGCATTATCGCCACGGCGATCGTCTGCGCGTTTACGTCGTCACTGTCGGCCGCGGCCTGAAGGGTCCGGAGATCGTCGTGTCGCGCTCGCATCCCGAATTGGTGCGCAAGCTCTTCGAACGCGAGGTGCCGGAGCTGGTATCTGGCGCGGTCGCCATTATGGCGATTGCTCGCGAAGCCGGTGCCCGTACGAAGATTGCCGTTCGCGCCAACACCGAAGGCGTCAACCCCAAGGGTGCTCTGATTGGTCCCGGCGGTGCCCGTGTGCGTGCAGTGATGGAAAATCTTGGTCCCGAAAAGATTGACATCGTCGATTGGTCGAAGGATCCAGCCAAATTCGTCGGTTCGGCGCTTTCGCCGGCCGTCGCCACTGGCGTCGATATCGTCAGCGAAAAGAACAAGACGGCCATCGCCTATATCCATGACGATCAGCTTTCGCTCGCTATTGGCAAGGAAGGCCAGAACGCCCGTCTTGCCGCCAAACTCACCGGTTGGAAGATCGGCATCGAATCCAGCGAGGCACACGCCGCAGCGCAGGCGCAAGCCGCCGCCAAGGCCGCCGAAGAGGGCAAAACGGCAGGAAACGAGCAATAGTCCGCAATCCAGCATCACGAGTATGCTGGAATATAGTAATCCGAATGTAGCACGTAATGTGCCTGCATGTCGGCAAGAGACGAGGTAACACAATCATGGTCGCACGATGAGTCTGGGTAAGCTCGCCGTAACAATACATTGACCGTGCATGTACGCGCGGTCACAATAGTAGGAGAAAACTGAGTGGCAAAACAGCGCGTATATGAACTCGCTAAAGAGTTTGGCGTAGATAGCAAAGCCGTCCTTCAGAAGTTGAAGGACATGGGAGAGTTCGTCAAATCCGCATCCTCCACAGTGGAAGCGCCGGTTGTTCGCAAATTGCGGGCCGCGTTCCCTCAAAATAACAATTCCGGAGCAAATGGGGATTCCGGAAAATCCAAGTCCCAGGCACACAGTGCCAAACCGAGCGGCAGCCATCAGCATCAGGGCACAACCGCCGCAAAAACCAGCCAGGAATCACGTCCTCATTTCTCGGCTAAGCCGGGAATGGGACAGCATCACGGATCTTCGCGTGGCGAACAGGCACATGGCTCGCGCCATGAGGGTGGAAACCGAGAATACGAGGACAATCGGGGCCGCAGCGAACATGGTAGCCGTGATCACGGGCGTCGCCAGAGCGGCATGCCCGGCCCTCGTAACAACCAGCGTTTCGGCGGCGGCAACGGCGGCATGAGGTCGGGTGCGAACAACTCTTCGCGCAATGGTTCTCCTCGTCCGAACAATGGTGGCAATGGTGGGGCACAGCCTACCGCCTCACACGGGCAGCACACGGCTTCCGGGCCGCGTCCGGGCAACAATCCATTCAGCCGCAAGCAGGGTATGCATGTGCCCATGCCCAGCGGCATCCCGCGCCCGCATCCCATGGCTCGCCCTACTGTCAGCAATGGCCGCGGCGGTGGACGTAATGGCGGTGGACGTAATGGCGGCGGCCGCGGCGGATTCCGTAACGGGCGTTCGGAGCAAGGCGCAAGGCCAGGGCAGTGGGGACACAATCGTCCTGGCCAAGGCCAAGGGCAGGGTGAATCCCAAGGCCGCGGCGGCAACCGCTTCGGCGGCGGTCCCAGCTCCGGTGGCTATCAGGGCGGTGGCCCGTCCCGTGGTGGTGGTCGCGGACGTGGCGGCGCTGCAGGTGCATTCGGCCGACAAGGGGGCAAGTCCTCCAGGGCTCGTAAGAACAGGCTCGCGAAACGTCGTGATTACGAGGAGATCAAAGCTCCCACCATCGGCGGTGTTCGCATCCCTACTGGCAACGGCAAGACCATCAAGTTGCGTCAAGGTGCGACGTTGGCCGACCTCGCCGAGAAGATCAACGTCAATCCTGCCGCTTTGGTGACGGTCATGTTCCACTTGGGCGAGATGGTTACGGCCACTCAGTCCCTTGATGAAGCGACCTTCCAGATTTTGGGCGAGGAAATCGGCTGGAATATCAAGATCGTTTCCGCCGAAGAGGAAGACAAGGAAATCCTCCAACAGTTCGACATCAATCTTGATGAAGAAGAGCTGCAGGATGACGAGAATCTCAAGCCGCGCCCGCCGGTGGTCACCGTCATGGGCCACGTCGACCACGGCAAGACGCGCCTGCTCGACACCATCCGCAAGACCAATGTGTCCGCACGAGAGGCCGGCGGCATCACCCAGCGCATCGGTGCCTATCAGGTCACCGTCAATCTCGAAGACAAGCCACGCAAGATCACCTTCCTCGATACCCCTGGCCACGAGGCATTCACTGCCATGCGTGCCCGCGGTGCAGAGCTCACCGATATCGCGGTCTTGGTCGTCGCGGCCGATGACGGCGTGATGCCGCAGACGGTCGAGGCCATCAACCACGCGCAGGCGGCCAAGGTGCCAATCGTCGTGGCGGTCAACAAGATCGATGTCCCTGGTGCGAACCCCGAAAAAGTGCGCGGCCAGCTGACCGAATTCGGCCTGGTTCCCGAAGAGTATGGCGGCGACACCATGTTCGTCGACATCTCCGCGAAACTTGGTACCAACGTCGACAAGCTGCTCGAAGCGATTCTTCTGACCGCCGATGCGGAACTCGACCTCAAGGCCAACCCTGATATGGACGCACGTGGCGCGACCGTTGAGGCAAGGCTCGACAAAGGCCGCGGTGCCGTGGCGACCGTGCTGGTGCAGCAGGGCACGCTCCATGTGGGCGACGCCATTGTGGCCGGCACTTCATACGGCCGTGTACGTGCGATGCTCAACGAGGACGGTAAACCGATGAAGGCGGCAGAGCCTTCCACGCCTGTGCAGGTTCTTGGCCTGACCAGCGTGCCAAGCGCCGGCGACCTCTTCCTGGTCGCTCCCGATGACCGTACCGCCCGCCAGATCGCCGAAAAGCGTCAGGCCTCCGAACGTGCAGCCCAGCTGGCCAAGCGCCGCAAGGTTGTTTCGCTGGAAAGCCTCAAGGAACAGTTCGCCAAGTCCGAAGTCGACATGCTCAACATCGTCATCAAGGGCGATTCCTCCGGTTCCGTCGAGGCGCTGGAAGATTCCCTGATGAAGATCGACGTTTCCGACGAGGTCGGCATCCAGGTCATCCACCGTGGCGTCGGCGCGATTACCCAGAACGATGTCAACCTGGCAAGCGTGGACAAGGCCGTCATCATCGGCTTCAACGTCCGCCCGAACCGTCAGGTCGCGGACCTCGCCGAACGCGAGGGCGTGGAGATCAAGTACTACTCCATCATCTACAAGGCGATCGAAGACATCGAGGCGTCCCTCAAGGGTATGCTCAAGCCGGAATACGAAGAGGTCACCACCTCCCATTCCGAGATCCGCCAGATCTTCCGTTCCTCCAAGTTCGGCAACATCGCTGGCGTCATGGTCTTGGACGGCGAGGTCAAGCGTGGCACCAAGGCGCGCATCCTACGCAACGGCGTCACCACGGTCAACGACCTGGAGATCTCTTCGCTGCGTCGTTTCAAGGATGACGTGCAGTCCGTCAAGGAAGGCTACGAGGCCGGTATCAACCTGGGGTCCTTCAACGACATCCAGGAAGGCGACATCATCGAGACCTTCGAGATGCGCGAGATCGAACGCAAGGATAGCCAGCCTTCGAAGAAGGACGATTCCAACAAGTCCGACGACACCAAGGATGAACTCAAGGCGCCGGCTCCCAAGGCCGATTCTAAGAAGAAGTGAATGGGACGGTCTGATTCGTCATCAGACCGATCTGATTATTGAGTGCTAGTCGCCCGTCGCGAGGTTGGTTGTGTGCGGCGGGCGACAGCATTATGTGCGCAGGGATTAAAATGCGTTTTTCAAAGCGGTAAGCCACACTATTGTGCTGGAAAAGACTTGTTTAGCGGTTCTGTATGCGTTGTTTCCAGCAGTAAACCGTATTGTTGTGCTGGAAATGTCGTATTTGGCGTGAATATATGCGTCTTTTCCAGCACCATAGGGATGGTTACTGCTGGGAAAGACCTATTTGGTATCCAACTGCAGCCGCTTCGACATGGGACAGAGGTGGTTACTGCTGGGGAAGACCTGTTTGACACCGTTGACGGTATTGTTCTCAGTGCTATAAATGTGGTCGGCGCAGGACACAGGCATTGGAAAGTTCAGGATGTGTCAATTCCGGCAGTGTGACGATATTTTCGACTGGTAAACTCGTATTCTCAACAGTCTGTATCATGAAACGTAACAGTAAGAATAAGAAGGAAACGTTATGGCAGGAACCAATCCACGGGCCGCGCGTATCGCGGCGTTGATCCAGCGCGTCATCGCCTCGTCGATGGAACGCACCTTGCATGACAAGCGCCTCAACGGCGTCACCATCACCGACGTGCGCGTCACCGGCGATCTGCAGATCGCCCGCGTCTACTGGACGCAGCTGGGGCAGGAAGGCAAGGCCGAGGGGGAGCGCAAGCGTGCCGAACAAGCGTTGAAGCAGGCCACCGGCAGGCTCCGTTCGCTGGTAGGCGCGAAGGCCGGGCTGCGGCTTACCCCGCAGCTGCAGTTCATTTACGACGAGGTGCCGAGCGAGGCGCACGAGATCGAAGACATTCTGGTCACCGCTCACAAGCGCGACGAAGAGCTGGACAAAGCGCGCGAAAACGCGAAGTACGCCGGCGATGCGGACCCGTATGTCGAGCCTCGCAAGAAGAAGACCGCCGCCGATTTTGAGGATGACGGTGTCGAAGAAGAATAAGCAGCCGGAACTTTCGGGGCTTCTGGTGGTCGACAAGCCGCTCGGCGTGACCAGCCACGACGTGGTGGCGGCCGTGCGCGGGGAGCTGCACATGCGTCGTGTCGGCCACGCAGGCACACTTGATCCGCAAGCCTCGGGCGTATTGGTCATCGGTTTCGGACACGGCACGCGCTTGCTCAACTACATCGTCGATCATACGAAGACTTACGAAGCCACCATTCGCCTCGGACAGACCAGCACCACCGACGATTCCGAAGGCGATATCACCACTGTTGCACCGGTGAGGTTGGCGGATGATTCGTCCCAATCTTTACGTAGCGATCAACATAATGAGACTGGCGAAGTCCATACGCTGACGCTCCAGCAGATTGAGCAAACTATCAAGGAGCATCTGACCGGCGATATCGAACAGGTGCCGAGTTCCTATTCCGCAGTTCGCGTCAATGGCCGTCACGCCTACGAGCTGGCACGTCAAGGCAAAGAAGTCGAGCTCGACGCCCGTCCGGTCACCATCAGCGAATTCACCGTGCTGGGCGCTCGCAATGCCGAGGCAAAAATCGATGAACTTGATGTTGAAAATAATGTGAACGGGTCTGCAGATGCAACCACTTCTGTCGTTGACGTCGACGTGCGCATCAGCTGCTCGACAGGTACGTATATCCGTTCACTCGGACGCGATTTGGGGCAGCTTTTGGGAGGCGGCGGTTATCTGACGAGGCTGCGTCGCACGCGGGTCGGGAAGTTCGATCTGGCCGATCCACAATTGGCCGAACGTGTGGTCACAGCACATGCCAAGCCGCACACCTTTACCAATCGCGAGGGTGTGACACTGACCCTGAACAAGGCCGTGTTGGACGTTGATGCCGACGAGCTGAAACATCGCTCCCTGACGATGTTGGAAGCCGCGCAACGCACGATGCCGCTTATCCCGATTACGCAACATGATGCGGATGAACTGCGTTACGGTCGTCGTTTGAAGATGAGCTTGGCTCAATCCGATGGTGAGGGCTTTGAAACTGTTGAGAAGAGCAGTGTGAAATCTGCCCAGCTAGGCGGTCGGCAAGTCGTTCGTGAGGACTTTGGAACCGTTGAGGCAGTGAGTGCAGAGTCGGTGCGGTCAAACAGTCGGCAAACTGTTGGTAAGGTCTCTGGAATCGTGGCAGAAGACGGCGATATTGCCGAAGTGTCCGGCGATGTAGTTGCGTTTACTGCGAGGTCAACATCTCCCGTTCAATTTGCCGCCGCCTATGTTCTTGAAACCGGCGAAGTTGTGGCGATCCTTGAGTCGGCCAATGCTCACGAGGTCAAGTCGGCATTGGTGTTCCCGCAAAGTTGCCTCTAACAGGTCAGTAGTGCCTCTTCACGTAAGTTTTTAGCTTGGAAAATCAACGAAGAAAGGCGCTAATGACCTGGCAGAGGCACTAGCGCCGGTCAGTGTATTGATTTGCTCAACAAAAAACCTAGTATAGCTGAGTTGGTTGGGTGTTGTGAGTGGCGATGTATTCAAGATGCCGTATAATACAAAGTGCTGTCTGGTTTTATCGGTTTAAAAATATCAATAGGAGAGATATTATGCGTTTCGGCAAAGGAACGGTGCTCGCATGCGCGGTTATTGCGCTTTCCGTTCTGTGTCCGTCGGTCGCCAATGCGGCGCCCGCAGCCAATGAGACGCCAATTTCCATTGTAAAAGATGCTTCTGTTGATTCCGGTATATCGCCAATCAGTCAGAACGGGAATCCCACTCCCCCCCCAATCGCTTCAAAGTTCGCAAAGTAATGCATCAAGTGGGTCTGATAACGCATCTGTTTCAGATGGTGTGAAAAACGATCAAGACAATCAGGTAACTTCTAGCGATAAGCGCGGAAGCCAGACCATTTCTGATAGTGAGCATGGCGATGCTGCGACTTCTAGTGATAATCATGGCAGTCAGATGACTTCTGATAGCGTGCATGATGGTTCTGCAGCTTCAAATAGCGACCATAGTGGTCAGTCCGTCAATAAGTCAGATGTCGAAAAATCTCCTACAGCACCGGCTTATAGCTCAGATGATGTTCAACAGCCAGAACATAGCAATGATGATTCATCTCCTCATTCAAAACAGATGGATCCCAATGCCAGTGATGCGTCTGATGCTTCGGATGGCGCCAAAAAGGCAGAGCGTAGCGATGACGATTCATCTTCAAACGCAGAACAAGACAACTCCGATGCCAGTGGCACGCCTGAGGCAGAAGGACTTGAAAGAGATTCGTCTCCCTCTACGCAAGCGACGTGCACGCCGAAATCCGATCAAACTTGGACAGGTAGCGGTGGAGACAACATCAAGTGGGATTTGACTGCCAGTTGCCATTTTGTTGTGGAATCGGCGCGTATTTCACAGAATCGTTCAATCATATATATGCCATGGTATCCGTATCGTTCGCAAATCGTTCGCTTCACTATTGAAAATTGGACTAACACTACTGGATTGACAAGTCTTTATGGATTGTTCGAGGGTATGACTTCTATGGTCTCCATTAACGGTCTTGAACATCTTAATGTAAGTAATGTTTCTAGTATGTGGCGAACGTTCCATTCAACTTCATTGACCGCCCTTGATTTGTCTGGTTGGAATTTCAGCAGAATACTCAGCGTAGGCTGGTCGTATGAAGGTAATGGCCATGGTTTTTTCGCGGGTGGTTCCCCAGTGAGATTCATGCGATTAGGTGCGGGGCAGTGGATGAGAGGATGCTATTCCGATATGGGAGGTGATATACCTGTAGGAAGTAATTGGATCTCGGAAGATAAAACGTGGAAATCGATTAATTCTCAGTGCCATGTTAATGGAGAGGGGTCGAATCGCTATAATTTGGGACCGAGATCTACTAGCCAGTGGTATGGGGTATCGGGAACCACAGCAAGTGTCTCTTATGACTTAAATGGTGGCGGTGTCGCCGATGGAGGAACCGCGCCGGCTCCGGTTTCAGCGACATTCCCAGATGGGTTCAAGTCGACTACGGTCACGATGCCCCAGTCCGCTGGTCTCAAGCGTGATGGTTATCGTCTGGCTGGTTGGAGCAGAAGCCCAACAGCAAAATCGCCTCAATATATGCCGGGCCAGCAGGTTTCGTTTGATGACCTCGTGGAAACATTGCTGTATGCGGTCTGGCAGAAGGTGCCTATTCCGATTATCAATACGATAACATGGCCACATACGTTGGTAGGTGGTGGCAGAAGTGTAAATGCCGCAGGTTCGATTGACGCCGTTGACGGTGGACCTCTGCTGACTGACGACAAGTTTGTGGCCCACTGGAAGTGGGTCGGTACGGATAGTGCGTCTCACGAGGTCGATGCCGACGCGGTGCGTGATGGTAATAACTGGTCGTCGGACTTCACTGACTTCGCGTCTATCAAAGCCGCTGACCTCGTAGGCAGAGGGATACCCATATCTGTCAAGGCCCAAATTGTCAGCAGCGGAGGCGACACCAGCATCTGGACGGGCGAGAAGAGCACGACCGTGGACGTCGTGGCTCCGCATGTGGCCGATGGGGCAAGAGCGCTGGACGGCAAGGTCACGGGCGGGGTGAACAGCTCCGACAAGTCGGCTGGCGTCGCGGAAGATGGCGACACAGTGACCGTCGAATGGCTTGACTCGACGGGTGCGGTCATTAGTTGGACCGAAAGTAGTGTGCCCCATCAATCGTCAACGATGTCTACTGCTGACGGCGGAAAGTTCTTCGTCGACCAGCCAGCGGGCGTAACTGGAGCCCGTAAAGTTCGTATTACGGTCTCCGATAGCAGCGGCAATACGAGCGAACCCATCACCCTGTCGATGGAGGAGACGCTGAGCTCCTTGCCGATGACCGGCAGCGGCTGGGGCTCGTGGTCATACCTGTTTATATCGTTGGCATCTGTGGCCGTTCTGGCCATCATTACGCAGCGTGCAAGGCGCAAGGCGTTATCCCGCTAAACCGATTTTCCCGTATCGTACTGATGTCGCTTACGGCGGGGAGAATTGGGGTATGAATACCGAAAATTGTGTTATCGCCGTGCAGTGTGCGCTCGAGCGCGAAGCCGAGCTTATCGTCTCGAAAATGGATGATGCGCAGACCGAAACCATTCTGAACAACCGCGTGACCACTGGCTCCTATAAAGGCGTGCCGCTTGTGGTGTGCGTGGGCGGTATGGGGGCGGCTAACGCGGCTTCGGCCTCTCAGTTCATCATCGACCGCTATACACCAAAAGCCTTGATTTTCAGCGGCATCGCTGGTTCCATCAACCCCGGACTTGCCGTCGGCGACATTCTCATTTGCGCCGAACAGCATTATGCGGAAACGAATACGCCGATCATCGCCGAATGCCCGCCGTATCTCGAGTATTTTCCCTCGGACAAGAAGCTGGTAGAGGCCGCGATCGAGTCGGTGGAACAGACCGGATTCAGACGCATCCCTTCGCAGCGGGAATTGGTCGGCATGCCCAGTTCGCTGGTGCGAGACGTGCGGCCGGAACGCTTAGATGCCGAAAGTTCGGTTTCAGGAATAGCCGTTGGTCCCGGGATGCAAGACCAACATTATGTGGTGGGCAACATTTCCACCAGCGACCGCTTCAACACTGACCCGGATGTGCTCAAGGAGCTGGTTGAGCGCTTCGGCGCCGAAGGCGAGGCGATGGAGGAGGCTCCTGCCGCCCAGATCGCAGGCAAGTGTGGCGTGCCGTTCCTGTGCATTCGTGGCATCAGCAATCCTTGCGGCGAAGCGTACGACGACCTCAACGCGCACGAGCGCAACATGCAGGGGGCTGCGGATAATGCGGGAATGGTCACGCTCGGAGTGGTCTCACATATCGGTAGATAAAGGGCTGTAACGCTTGGTGATGATGGAATTGTCGATTGGTCCCACAAGCCGATTCGCCCTGTTCTCCATGTGCCGAGTAGTGCTGAAAATTATCTTCGCGTATGACAAATATACTTGCCAATCGTATATAAAGCCTCAAGAAAAGGGGCTTTCGCGTGGGCGGTTCGGCTGATAAAATAGCTTGCGGCAAACGAGACAAAGGATTTTGATGAAAATCACCAGGTTGACACCCGACCATAACGGATTGGTAGATTGGCCCACCCTGAGCTCGCACAAGCGCGCGGTGATGACGATCGGCGTGTTCGACGGCATGCACAAGGGGCATCAGGCCGTCATCAAGCGCGTCGTGGAGCTGGCGAAACAGACCGATTCGCTGGCTGTGGTGATGGTTCTCGACCCGCGGCCGGCGCTCGCGCACACCTATGCCAACGAGCACGACGACATGGATCTGCCGAAAGGTTTCGTGGACGTCCAGGCGTTGAGTTCCGTAGAGCAGCGCGCGCGAGTCATGCGGGAGCTCGGCGTGGATCGCGTAATTGTATTGCGTTATACGATGGCGTTCGCGGCCAAATCGTTCCGCTTCTTCCTGGGCCAGATGGTCGGCAAGCTCGGTATGCGCACCCTCGTGCTCGGGCAGGACGCGGCGTTGGGTGCGAATCGCAAGGGCGATATCAAGGCCATTCAGGAGCTTTGCGAGGCCACGCGCGTCTTCGAGCTTGACGTGGTCGATGATTTGGGGCCCGGCTATACGTGGGTTCCCGCGCATTTTGAGCCGAAGATGCCGGAAGGCATCGGCGAGCCGCAGGACCCGCGGGAGGGCATGAACAAGGCCGAGCTGCGCGCGTGGACCAAGAAGAACAACTGCCGCAAGGTGCGGGTCTGGAGCTCGACCAACGTGCGCTACCTGCTTTCGCAGGGGTGTGTGAAGGCCGCTGCCGAGATTTTGGGACACGACCATGCCGTCGAAGGCGCGGTGGTGCATGGCGAGCAGCGTGGGCGCGAGATCGGCTTCCCCACCGCGAACTTGGCGCAGGTGGTCGAAGGCTATGTGCCGGTTGACGGCGTCTACGCCGGTTGGCTGGTCGATTTGGGGCCGATTGATGGCGCTAAGAGTGGCGGCAACAACACCGGCAACGCTGGTTATGATAAAACCGGCAATGGTGTGAATGGCAACGAAAACAGTGACAACGCCGCAAATGGCGGTAATGCCGGCAATGGTACGAACAGTACGGTGAACGGCGCTAACGCTGGTAATGGCAATGGCGGCGGACCTGCTGAGGAAAGCCGTGCTGTCGGTGGCGGGGATGCCGCCAATCTTGCCTCGCCTTCGGATGAGATGCGCATGGCTGAAGGTTCGCCGTGGCGTTGGCCTGCCGCCATTTCCATTGGTACCAAGCCGACGTATAGCGATGAGACCGGCATCAATGAACGCGTCATCGAGCCATATTGCGTCACCAAGGATTGGCTGGAACTTTACGACCACAAGGTGCGTGTCGAGTTCACACAGTTCCTGCGTGGCCAGGTCAAGTTCGACGGTACCGACGAGCTCAAGGCCGCGTTGCAGGATTACGCGGACCAGACGCTGGAGATTACCGACGCGAAGTAATACAATATAAGCGCAAAGTCTGACGATTTCTGACAGGTAACATATTTTCTAGCAGAATAAGAAACGTCGCAATCACATCGCGGTTTTGATCCGTGACGTGATTGCGACGTTTTATTATTACCGGTTTGTTTTTGTGTATGCGTCCGCACAGGTGGAGAGGCGAGTACTCACACCTCGCGGAAGTGACTGAAGAACTCGCGGGTGGCAGGGTTCTGCGATTCCTCCATGACTTCTTTTGGTGTGCCGTTTTCGGCGATGACGCCCTGCTGGAGCAGCACCACGCGGTCGGCGGCATGATGGGCGAATTCCATCTCGTGGGTGGCCATCAGGATAGTGGTGCCGCGGTCTTTGAGCTCGGTGACCATTTCCAGCACCTCACCTACGAGCATCGGGTCGAGCGCGGAGGTGATCTCATCGAGCAGCAGGAGTTCGGGGTCGGTCATCAACGCGCGGCAGATGGCGACGCGCTGCTGCTGGCCGCCGGAAAGCTGGTCGGGGTAGGCCTTGGCCTTGGTGTCCATCCCAATGCGCTGCAGCAGTTCGTGTGCTTTGGCTTCGGCCTTATCCTTGGGCCAGTGGTGGACTTTGATGGCACCCAGCGTCACGTTTTTGATCACGCTCATGTGCGGGAACAGGTTGAACTGCTGGAACACCACGCCGATACGCGCGCGGGACTTGTCCGCGTTGACGCGAGGGTCGGTGATGTCGGTGCCGTTGAGCCAGATCTGCCCGTCGTCGACGCGTTCCAAAAGGTTGATGCACTTCATCAGCGTCGATTTGCCGGAACCGGAAGGGCCCAGAAGCGCTACCACCTCGTGCGGGTTGATATCGAAGGAGATGCCTCTGAGCACATGGTTCTCGACCTTGCCGTTGCGGTAGGTCTTCTTCACGTTGTCGAGGTGCAGAACGGGTTTGACGACATCGGAGGAGGTGGCGTCGGCGGTCGAAACGGCTGCAGCGGTCTGGGGCTGCGATGATTGCGTGCCCCGCGTCTGCGTTGGCGACAGCGTGCCTTGATCTTGAGTCTGTGAATTGGTCTCGCTCATTGGTACCTGGCTTTCAGAATTCGACGCCGAAACGGATTGATCGGACTGATCGGGTTGGTGGCGTTCTCGCTCATACCACGCCCATGCCCTGTTCGCGGCCGCGCAGCCGCTTGGAATACCAGTCGTTCAGGAGGATGAAGGGCACGCTGGTGCAGATGAAAAGCACGCTGGCCACCACGTAGGGGGTGAAGTTGTAGGTCTGTGCCACGGTGATCTGCGCCGCGCGAACCGCGTCGACCGCGCCGAGTGTGGAGATCAGGCCCGCGTCCTTCTGCATGGAGATGAAGTCGTTCATCAGCGCCGGGGCGACGTTGCGCAGCGCCTGCGGAATGATGACGATACGGATGGTCTGGCCGCTGGTAAGCCCCAGAGAACGTGCCGAGGCGCGTTGTGAGGGATGGACATCCTGGAAGCCGGCACGCAGGACTTCGCCGACGAACGCCGAGTAATCGAGGATGATGGCGATGGTGCCGAGAACGGCGGCGGGGATACGTCCGAAAATGTTGAGGCCGGGAATGCCGAAGCCGATCAGATACAGCAGCACGATCATGGGGATGCCGCGCATCAGCGTGGTGTACAGCGTTGCCAGCGCACGAAGCGGGAAAAGCAGCGGGGAGGTGCTGATACGGATCATGGCCAGCGCCGTGCCCAGAATCGCTACACCCACGGTGGCGAAGAGCAGCACCTCAAGGTTGAGCCACAGGCCTTTGAGAACGACCGGGAAGGATTGCGCGAAGTATTTGCCTGAGAAGAACGATTCGCGTACGTTCGGCCAGCCAGGGGAAACCTTGAGTCCTATGACGATAAGTGCGGCGAGTACCAGGGTGCTGACGACGCTGATAGCGACGGAGCGCAGGTTCTGTTTACGTAAGTAGCCTTGGCGCTCGAGCTCGATGGCACTGATGTTTTGTGTTGCAGTCTGAGGCATTGATGACCAATCTGGTGAAGGGAATCGACGGTCTGACAAGAAGTGATTGTAGTGTGACCCTTCAACCATTTGGCCGTTTCAGACTGTAAATGGTCAAAGAATCGCCATTCGTTTTTGGCAAGTTATGTTGTTCCTACCGATTTGGAATCAGTCGGTAGGAACAACATGGAAATAAGAGGGGAACAGGCGTTACTTCGACAGCTCGGGAACGTTGACCAGATACTCCTGAAGCCATTCGTTCTTCAGTTTGTCGAGCGTGCCGTCCTTTTGGAGGGTGTTGATCGCCTTGGTGGCCGCGGCTGTGAGCTTGGAATTCTTCGGCAAAACGATGCCGTCGCCTTCCGGATCTTCGGAACCGGGAATACGGCCGATGACCTTGCCACGCTTGACCTGTCCGGACTTCACGATGTTGACGGCGGTAGGAGTATCGACCACGATGGCGTCGATCTGGTTGGAATCAAGGGCTTGAGCGAGGGTGGCGTTGTCGTTGTAGGTCTTGACGTCTTTCTTGATCTTGGAAGTGGCGAAATCGTAGCTGGTCGTGCCCACCATCGCGCCGATCGCCGCGTCCTTCAGGCCACTGACGCTGTTGCTATCGGCAAATTTACCATCCTTCAGCACAATGACCGCCTGATCGGCGTTGAAGTAGCTTGGGGTGAAATCGACGGCTTTCGCGCGTTCCTTGGAGATGCCGAACTGCTGGATGTTCATATCCCAGTCCTTCTGAGAACCGGGTGCGATGGCCGAATCGAAGGTGGTGCGAACCCACTTGACCTGTGATTTCTTGAAGCCCATCTTCTCGGCAACCGCGTAACCGACGGCAGCTTCCATACCTTTGCCGCTTTCCGGCTTGTTGTCCATGACCCACGGCGTGTAGGCAGGCTGGCCGGTGGCGATGGTGAGCGTTCCCGGCGTAATGGTCTGCTGGGTGATATCGCCCGATTTGGCGCTGGAATTGGAAGATCCTCCGCAACCCGCACCCAAAACGAGCATGGCGACCCCGGCCGCAGCCGCGATGATTCTTGTGATGTTTTTCTTGGCTGAATATGTCATGGATTGGCTACCCCTTATGAGGATGAAGCGACGCCGAACCGCCGGATTCGATAGTGACACCAAAGAAAAAGGAAAGCGGGCGGATAAACGGCCTGACACAGCCAAATATAACGGAATCCTCCCACCGTTCCGTGCGTGACGCGCCGAACGGTGGGAGGATTCTTGAGATCATCCATAGACGTTATCTATACCTTGTTATCGAAGCCAAGGTATAAGCCGAAACGATAACTTCGATCAGTTCTTAAGCATCGGGATATCGGTGGTGTATTCCTTGAGCCATTCATGCTGCAGCTTGGTGATGGTGCCGTCCTTCTGCAGAGCGTTGACGGCCTTGGTGACCGACGGGGTGAGCTTGGAGCCCTTCGGCAGGACGATGCCCATGCCGTCCTTGTCCTCGGAACCGGGGATCTGGCCGATGACCTTGGCGTTCTTGACCTGGCCGCTCTGCACCATATAGACGGCGTCTGGGGTGTCGACCACGAGTGCGTCGATCTGGTTGCTGTCGAGGGCCTGGGCCAAAGACGCGTTGTCGTTGAAGGTCTTGACGTCCTTCTTGATCTTGGAGACGGTGAAGTCGTAGCTTGTGGTACCTACCATGGAGCCGATCATGCCTTTTTTGAGTTCGGAAAGCGACTTGGTGTCGGCGTACTTGCCGTTTTTGAGGACGACGACGGCCTGCGTCTCGTTGTAGTAGCTGGGAGAGAAGTCCACGGCGTTCTTGCGTTCCGGGGTGATGGAGAACTGCTGGATGTTCATATCCCAGTCCTTCTGCGCGCCCGGCGCGACGGCCTGGTCGAAGGTGGTGCGCGTCCACTTGACCTGTGACTTCTTGAAGCCCATCTTCTCGGCCACCGCGTAGGAGACCGCGGCCTCGTAGCCCTTGCCGGTTTCAGGCTTGTCGCCGATGACCCACGGTTCGTAGGTGGGCTGGCCGGTGCCAATCGTGAGCGTGCCCGGCGTCATGGTCTGCTGGGTGATGTCGTTGGAATTGGCGGAGCTGCCGGTGTTGCTGCTCGACTTGCTCGAGCCGCAGCCGGCGGCGCCCACGGCCAGCGCGGCGATGCTCAGCGTGGCGGCGAGAACGCGGATAAGGCGTTTGGAAAGTGGTGATGGCATAATTGCTGACCTCTTGCTCTTGGATATTGAAAACGTATCGTATCGGGGATTGCGGATCGCTGATTGTTCATTGTTGACAATCGCATCGGGTTCCCGCATACGACGTGACGTATGCATCATAGCATCGGCCACCCTCGGGTATTCAAAGGACCTGCTTTTAATACTTTCTTGATTCTTTCCGTTGCCTGTCAGATAGACGTTTCGTTTATCGGAAGACCGGCGGGTTTGAAACCGGAAGGTTTTGACATTTGATATGGCAAATTTGAATGTTTTTGGCCATTTGGGCATTTGGGCATAGAACTCTTGGAGCTGATCAGTCCCACAAAAATAGGCGTTATCGCCGGCTCAGAAGACGTTGTCGTTATAGGTGAGCTTGCCGGAAATCACCGTGGCGCGGTTGTGTCCGGAGCCGTGGCGGACCAACTCGTCCAGCGTGTGTTCGATTTCGCGGGGCGTGTGGGTTTCGGCCGGCATGTCGAGGAAGGCGAAGTCGGCCAGTGCCCCGGCGTTGATCTGTCCGATGCGTTGGGTGCCGACGTGCATACCCATCGATTCGGCCCCGCCCAGCGTCATCATGCGGATGATGCGGTGGCTCAGGTCGTCCTTGGCATAGCCTTGTTCCCGCGCGATGGCGTAAACCATGGCGGCCTCGTCGAAAAGGTCCAGGCTGGGGGAGCTGGAAAGCGAATCGGTGCCGATCGAAAGGATATTGCCTTCGTCCATATAGCGGCGCACGGGCGCGGCCTTGCCGGTGTGCGTGATTTCGTTGGAACGCGGGCACAGGGCCACCGCCACCCCGCGCTGGCGCAGGATACGCCGATCCTCGCGGTTGGCCCAGACGCCATGGGCGATATGCACATCGGGGCCGAGCGAGCCGAGGCTGTCGACGAACTGGATGGCCGAGGCGCCCTTGCCGTGCCGTTTGAGTTCAAGATAGTTGGCCCAGCGCTCGTCGCTCCAGTCCTTGGCGGTGTAGGTGGTGAGGATCGCCGGGTGTGAGCCGGCTTCCAGCGGCGTTTCGGCCAGGTGGATGTGCAGGCGCATGTTCAAGCGGCGGGCGATGTCGGGCAGGTCGATGAACGGCTCGGAATCAAGGGTGTAAGGCGCGTGCGGGCTGATGCCGATATTCGGCAGGTTGAGCGCTTCGAGCCGGGTGAGGCTTTCCCTGAGTGCTTTTTTGCCGTGGTCCTCCCAGTCCTTGTTGTGCCAGTTCATCACCTCCCAGTAGGCGATGCCGTGCAGGCCCTGCGAGGCCAGTGCTCCTGCCGCCTCGATATCCGTAACAATGTCAGCGGCCGCCGTGGTGCCGCTTTGAACCAGTTGGCGTGCCCCGTCGAACGCCCATTGCCGCCAAGGCTTGGTCTCTTCGGCCGTCGCGTAGACCTTGTCGAACGCCAGTTCCCAACCGTGGAAATCCTTATAGTGACCCTGCCCGACGTTTGCCATACCGGTGTATTGCAAATGGGTATGTGCGTTGACCAGCCCCGGCATCAGCACCCCGTCAAAGTGCCGTTCCACAACGTCGGTCGGATCGATGCCCTCTTCTTTGAGCTCACCGAGTACCCAGCGCCGCGTGCCGACGTGTAGCACGCGTTCGCCGCGTATGGCCACCGCGCCGCCTGGGATGACGGGTGCGGTGACAGGGATCACGAGTTTTGCCGAGTAGAGGTAGACGGTCTTCTCGTCGGAGCCATCGTTCGCGGTGATGTCAAGGGAAGTGGGGGACTGGTTCATAAAGTCGCTTTCATTATCTTCATCATGTTGTATCGAAATCGATTACTAGTTATCTTAAAGATGATCACGCCATATCAGTCTCGCATTGCGTCGAAACGAGTGGTTTTCCAGCTGTAGCCGTTGTCGGCGACCGCGTGGCTGGCTTGGTAGCCACGGACCTGCAAGGCGATGCTGGCGATTTCGCGGTCGGTGGCGGCGTCGAGGCGGATGACCTGATTCGGCAATTTTCCTTGGTCTCTGATAAGATGGGTGACCGCACTCATCTGGACGGCGAAGCTCAGATCCATGATTTCGATGGGATTGCCGCCGCCGGCCGTGTAATTGACCCCGTCGCCTTGCGCGAGCAGCGTCAGTTCGGGGCCGTTTGGGATTTGGATAGTAGTGATATCATGTCCGGGCTGGTGGCGGAACGAAGGGATATCGTCCAGTGCGATCTCGTCGGCGATGCCGCCGATGACCGCTAGCACGGCGTCCGGTTTCATCAAGCGCAAATGTTCCAACGCAAGCGTGTGCCGCACGCCGGTGGCGGAAACGGCCATGTCTGCTTCGGGCAGCGCCTCGTCAATATCGGTGGTAGGAAAGCCCTCGAATACCGCCTTGAGACAGGCGACCGGATCGGTGTCGCAGATGGTGACGTGTGCGCCGAGCGCCCGCACGCGCAGCGCGAAGCCGCGTCCCACGGGTCCGTAGCCGATGACAGTGATGTTCCTGCCCGCGAACCATTGGGCGCCGAGGAGTTCCTGGATGGTGGTCACGCAGGTCTCGCCGGTGCCGTGGGCGTTGTCGAAGTCGGTTTTGAGTTTGCTGTCGTTGACGGCGACAACGGGGTAGGGCAGTGCGTCGTCATCCTGCATGGCTTGGAAGGCGCGGACTCCGCTGGTCGTCTCCTCGGCCACGCCGATGAGGTTCTTGACGATTTCGGGGCGCTCGCGGGTGGCGAGACGGGCGAAGCTGGCGCCGTCGTCGATGATGATGTTCGGGTTGAGCGTGTCCAGAAGCCGCAGCGCGCCGTCGTGGTATTGCTTGGAAGTCCAGTCGTTTTTGGCCTCCACTTCGATGCCCTCGGCGCGCAATTGCTCAGCCACGCGCTCGTCCACCCCGCCGGGCTCGCAGCACACGCCGACCAGCGCCCCCGCCGCCTTGAGTTCGCGCAGCAGCACGGCGGTTTTGGGCTCGAGGATGAGGCAGGTCGCGATGCGGACGCCGTGGAAATCAACGGATTCTGTGAGCCGTTTCATCAGCTCACGGGTGACGGGCATGTGCGCCTGCGCGTAGTCCATCGCCTCGAGTCCGCTGGCCTTACGCAGATCAGGAATCGTTGGAGTTCCGGCATTCAGGGGGTTGCTGTTTTGCGTGTTAGTGTTGTCGGATCCAGGAACGTAGCGGTAAACGAATGGCTTGCTGTTTATGGAATTGTCGGCAATTGGTAAATCGGAATCCACATTTGAACGCTGTGCAGGTGCTGCTGAATCGCCCTCTGCATCTTTAGAAGCAGCCGACAAATCCGATTCGATGACATTCATCCCCCAAGCTTCGGCCTGATTGCGGAGCAGGGTGTTGCTTTCAGCGTTGTTGCTGTCGGCCTCGTCAACAAGCAAACTGGCTCCGGCCAACGATTGGTTGGTGCGCTGCGAAAACGTCCGTGTCCACGAAGCGAAATCACGATAAGGATTATTGGAATAGTTCATATTTTCCGTCTTACTCAAGTGTAAAACCATCGAAGGTGAAGCCTGGGCTCACCACACAGGAGACCAAAGCATCGCCTTTGCCGGGAACGGTGCGTTGCCAGCAGCCTTCGGGGATGACCACTTGACCGATGGGTACAGCTGCGGATGTCGTGCCGTCGCTTGTCGAACTGGCAGAGGTGATTCCTTGCCCAAGCTTATAGAGCATACGGCCCGACTCGTCCGCTGGGGCGTTGCCGTAGCCGCCCAGCTCAAGGCCGACGGTGGCCGGCCCGTGCCAAAGCCAGATTTCGGTGGCGTCCACCTTGTGCCAGGCGCTCGCGTCGCCTTCGGCAAGCAGGAAATAGATCAGCGAGGCGAGCGGCCGGCCTTCCGTCGCCTTCATCGACTTCAGGTCGGCGACCGTTGCCGCGTATGCGTTATCGGAATGTGATATGCCTCTGTCGCCGGGATCCGCCGACGTGGTTGATGTCACTGACGCACCTGAAGTGTCCTTTGTCCGAGTGCCAGTGCCATTTGAAGCGGATTTCGGCGGTTCGGTTCCAATATTGTCCGAATCTGCCGACGTTAAGTCAGCGCTGACGCCGCGTTGCGTATCCCCGCGTTCCGCAGCCTGTTTCGTCGCCGTCCCCGATGCAGCCTGCAAGCTCAGCCAGGTCTGCCGATACCAGCCGCCTTCCGGATGCGCCTCAAGGTCCAGCGCCTTGACCACATGCTGCGCGTACTTGCTCATATCCTCAAATGCAACACTCATTGTTTTGTCCTTTGTTTGGTTCAAGTGAAAGACCTCTAGCGGCCTCACTATATATGGTTGAATTGAATTCGATTCGTTATCTTCCTTTGGAGACACCCAACGCATCGAGGGCGTCGCGCAGGGACGAGACCTCTACGATTTCCAAGCCTTTGACGGCCTTGATGCCGCGACGGCCACGGTGGGTGGGAACCACGGCGCGGGTGAAGCCCAGTCGTGCGGCCTCGTTCAGGCGGTGGGAAAGCTGGGGGACAGGACGCACTTGGCCGGTGAGGCTAATCTCACCCATGGCGCAGGTGGTGCGTGTGATCGGTTTCGATGTGGCGGCGCTCGCCAGTGCGGCGACGATGGCGAGATCGCAGGCCGGCTCCTTGGCCAGTCCGCCGGCGATGGTCGAAACGTAAAGGTCATTGGCCAATAGGTTCACGCGGCCGTGGCGGTAAAGCACCGCTGAAAGCATGGCCAGCCTGTTGGAATCGATGCCATTGGTGTTACGTCGTGGTGTCGGCAAAACGGATTTCGTGACGAGGGCCTGCACTTCGATCGGCAGGCTGCGGTGGCCGTCGAGCGTGAAGGTGACGCAGGTGCCTTCGACCGGCGCGTCCTCGGTGGAAAGGAACAGGCCGGACGGATCGCTGACCTCTTCGATGCCTTCGCCGCTCATGTCGAAACAACCCACCTCGTCGGTCGGGCCGAAACGGTTCTTGGCCGCGTGCAGCAGGCGCAGTGCGGTCTGCGAATCACCCTCGAACTGGCAGACCACATCCACCAAGTGTTCGAGTGTACGCGGGCCGGCAATGGAGCCGTCCTTGGTGACATGGCCGACCAGCATCACCGGAATATCAAGGGTTTTGGCGGTATCGATCAGCGCACTGGCCACTTCGCGCACCTGTGTGGAACCGCCGGAGATTCCATCGACATCCTGCGAAACAATGGTCTGCGCCGAATCGACGATGGCGAGGCTCGGTTTCTCCTGCTCGATCAGGCCGAGCACGGTGGCGAGGTCGGTGGTTGCGGCCAGCAACAGGTTGCTTTCCAGCGCGTTGATGCGGGAGGCGCGCATACGCACCTGCGCCTGCGATTCCTCGCCGGAGATATAAAGGACTGATTTCTTCGGGTTGTTTCGTGCTACGTTGCCGGCGGTCTCAAGCAGCAACGTCGACTTGCCGATGCCCGGTTCACCCGCAACCAAGACCACCGAACCCGGAACGATGCCACCGCCCAAAACGCGGTCGAACTCGTCGAAGCCGGTGGGAATCCTCTTGACACTGTCGGTGGAGATTTCCGTGATTGGCTTGGCTGCAGCACTTCCGGCGATGACGGCGGAACTGGCCTGCGTACGCGAGGTGCGTCCAGGCGCGGCGGTGCGCGACGCCGCGGCAGGCCGGGCCTCGTGAAATTCCTCGATGGTGCCCCAAGCGCCGCATTCGGGACAGCGCCCGTACCATTTCACGCCGTTCCAGCCGCACTCCGAGCAGACGTACTGTGTCGCATTCTTTGCCATGATGCCGACGCTAGCCAATTTCGCCGACAAGGGCAAGTTCGCCAAAGATAAATCAAGAAATCTTGAAAATCCAACTCATTTAACACATGAATATTCCCGATCAGTGCAAAATCCTCATCAGGAACTGTCAAATCCCAAAATAAGAGACCTCTTGGCGCGCCAAGGTCGCGATAATAGCGTGATTGAGCTCAATTCTTGCATTTTTTGGGGGTACTTGGCGCGCCAAGAGTCATCGAAAACATGAAATTAGGGTTGATTCTTGCATTTTTGGTTCACTTGGCGCGCCAAAACCCCTCAAAAATTGAGAATTAGGGTTGATTCTTTCAATTTTGGCCTTCTTGGCGCGCCAAGTGGTTCAAGAATAAAAGAATTGTAATCGTAATACGTTCTTTGGTAGCCCGAATCTATGATTTGCTCTTGAAATGACAATGCGATTCCCAATTGCTGAGCGTCAGCACACTGTGAAATAATTGCGACTATGGCGACTCAACAAAGGTATTCTTCTTCATCCCATGGCAAATTGATTGCGGTCGTGGTCGCGGCCGCGGTGGTCATTGCGGTCACACTGCTTAGTGCGTTTGTGTGGCCGGGCTGGGCGATGGATAAAAGTGCCAGTGAAGGGCAAAAGCAGCAGCAGACGACATCATCCACCAAACCGGTGCCTACCACGCCGAGCATCAAGGCAAAGGAACTTCCGCAGGATGCCACACCTCTGTTGAAAGCGATGCCTGACAGTGTTCTTAATTTCGCCCGTACTGAGGCCGCTCCGAGCGCCAATTGGACTTCTGCAACTCCGATTGAAGAATACACGCTTACGTATTCGACCGGAGACTTGGCCAAGGATGTCACGCTTGTCGTTGCCCAATGGTCGAGTAGCGACAGCGCAAAGACTCAATATGACACGCTTTCCGGTGCGCTCAAGGGCACGGATGTGGCGAGTGGCGATGTGAAGGTATCCAACAATGCCACCGGCAAATACGTTGTGAAAACCACTGACGAGAAAGGCAAAACGGCAACTGCCATCTGGCAGAATGACACCGTCGTGTTCCAGGCCACCGGTCCCAAGGATTCCATTCAGCGGTTCTATTCGAAGTTCCCGCTCTGACATACGTTCAAAGTTGCTGAGCCCAAACGCAGAATTGTGACCAAGTAAACGGTTCCGTTGGTTCGGGAACGGTCGAATAAAAGAAAAATAAAGACCTATGGCGTTTTAAGTCGGCAAGAGCGAGTAATATAGGTCAAGTTGCAAACTTACAGTCAAGGATTGGAGGCTTCAGATGGGTTCTGTCATCAAGAAGCGCCGCAAGCGGATGAGCAAGAAGAAGCACCGCAAACTGCTGCGTAAGACTCGTCATCAGCGCAAGTAGTATAAAGCTTTTTACAGAGGTCCGGGGTCATTTGGCTCCGGGCTTTTTGTTTTACTGGGTTGTGCTCCGGAAAGAGTCGGTTTGCCCGACCGTGCAGGCTGTGAACCGTTGGATAACGGCAGGGAATGAACAATATTGACTCGTGTTCTGTTCATTTGTTGCCGTTATTGTCAAAAAGATCGGGTTGACGGCAGCAAATGAACAAGGTTATGGGTATTTTCGTTCATTTTCTGCCGTAAAAAGTGGTTTGGTCAGGTTTTCGGTACTGCACGAAGAAACAGACGGATGGGAGTGGATACTGGATTGGGGATGTGATGGCCTTGTAACGGAGTCAGGCGAGACTTATGCCAGCGGCGTCTATAGTGCCGAAAACCGTCACCGGATTGGCATACAGCGCAAAAAACTAGCGAATAGTCTTAAGACGTGTCACCATGGGATTATGGCACAAATAACTTTGGGTGGTGCGCCCACTCGCACCGTAGGAACTCTTCCCGCCGTTGGCTCCAAGGCCCCGGCTTTCTCGATCGCCGATGGCGATCTCAACGATTTCGGCCTTGACAAGTTCGCTGGCCGCAAGGTCATCCTGAACATCTTCCCGTCGCTTGATACGGCAACCTGCTCGATGTCGGTGCGTAAATTCAACAAGATGGCTGAAGACCTGGATGATGTCACCGTCATCTGCATTTCCAAGGATCTGCCGTTTGCCCAAGCCCGTTTCTGCGGTGCCGAAGGCATCGAGAACGTCGTCACCGGTTCCGCATTCCGCTCCTCGTTCGGCGAGGATTACGGCGTGACTATCGCCGACGGCGGCATGCGCGGCCTGCTTTCGCGCGCGGTTGTCGTGGTTGATGCCGATGGCAACGTCGCGTATACACAGCAGGTTCCTGAGATTCACGACGAACCTGACTACGATGCGGCCCGCAAGGCGGTCGAAGCGCTTTAATAACCGGATGGATCCAAGTATTACTATGAATTTATGGGATTATAGGTCAAAATATGAGTTCTAAATCTGCTCTGAGACATTACAGGAGTAATGGAATGAGAGGTTAGAATCTCTTTGCCCAGATTTTAAACGGTTTTACTCTCTATGGCAGAACACCTTGAAGCCCATTGTGGGCATACATTTTGTCTGTAATTCCGGTTTATGACTTGTATCCATAACAAAAGCCGGTGTGCAACTACTTGAAAGTTGCACACCGGCTTTTGCTATTTGGTATTGAATCATCGAATCATCATTTTTACGTCTTGCCGGTTCATCAAAAATCCGATACCGTCAAGCAGCCGAATCGAATTCATTGCCGAATCGGCTTTGCCGAACTCAGTTCTCTGAGACGGTCAGAATACGCGGGCCGTTCGGGTTACCGACGATGACCTTGTCCACGCGGTTCAGGAAGAGGCCGTGCTCGACAACGCCCACCGTATTGATGAGGTCTTCGGCGAGATCCTGCGGGTGGTCGATGCGCTCGAGGTGCAGATCGACAATGTAGTTGTTCTCGTCGGTGCGTACGTCGGTGCCGTCGGCGTTCTTGCGCAGGGTCGGCTTGTAGCCTTTGGCTTCAAACTTCTTGATGACATGTCCGGCGCCGAAGGGAATGACCTCGACAGGCAGCGGGAACTTGCCGATGGTGTCGACCACCTTGGATTCGTCGACGATCCAGACGTTGTAGTTGGAGTTCTCGTTGACGATCTTCTCCCAGAGCAGGGCCGCGCCGCCGCCCTTGATGCCGTTGAAGTTCTTGTCCACTTCGTCCGCGCCATCGATGGTGAGGTCGATGTGGTCCACGTCGTCGATGTCGACGATCTTGATGCCATATCCTTCGGCCTGCTTGGCGGTGCGGCGGGAAGTCGTCACACCCGTAAACTCAAGGCCCTCTTCCTTCGTGCGGCGGCCGAGCTCGTCGACCAGGAAGCGCACGGTCGAACCGGTGCCGAGGCCCGCGATCATGCCGTCCTTGACGAGCTTGGCGCCTTCGATGCCGGCCGCCTTCTTCAGTGCGTCTTGTTGTGCCTTATCCATTGATGCTCCTTTAACAGTCTTAGCTTCGTCATGTAGTGACGAACGTCACTTCCAATACTATCCATAATATCGGTGTTCCGATACTTTTCTTGTTGTTCAGATTCTGTTTGTTTCACTCACTTTTTGTGATTGTTGTTGGCGATGAGGAACGGGGCGTTGCTCAATACGATGGTTCCGTCTCCGGCCACGTATCCGTCGATGGCGATGACCCCGCGAATGTGCCGGGGTTGTCCGTTGTAGGTCGGACTGGTCTGCGGCGCGGGCACGAAGCGCAGGGTTCCGCTCACGCTCAGGCCGCTGTGCAGATATGCTGGTGCCTGTTTTGCTTGGGGTTCCGGCCTTTTATCTGGTGTGGTATCGGTGCTTTCCGTGTTGTTTTCGTTGGTGTTTCCGTCGCCTGGTTCGCCGTTGCCATCGGATTGCGCGGGGTCATCCGCTTCAGTCGGTTCATCGGATTGTACTGAATCGTCCTGGGCGTTTTCACTTCCAACACGGCCAGTTTCATTGTCGGTTTGGTGATTGCCGAAGTCTTCGTTATTGGCTCCATCGTGATTGTTAGCGTTCTCAATCGAATTTGTGTTGTTAGCGTTCTCAGTTGAGTCTGAATCGGATTCGGCGTTTTGATTGTCATTTGTAAGCGAATCGTCATCCGTATCTGGAACATTGTCATAAAGGTCATCAGAATCCGAGACCGTCGCCGTTTCAGACGTTTTTTTGTCATTCGTTTGATTAAGACCGGCGTTTGTTCCGTTCGCTTCGGCATCCGTCGAGTTCTGCGAAGGCGCTGAAGCGGCGGTTTTTCCTGCCTTTTGAGTGACCGGCAATTGTGTCTCGGTGGCGGCGGAATCGTCGTTATCGGCGGGAATGGTGGCGTCGTCGACGTTTGATGAGATGAAATCAGGATGGGAACGTACCGTGCGGCCAGCGGAATGAGATTCGTCGCTATCGCCGCCGGTGCTGCCGTCGATATGATTGCCCGTATCGGCAGATTCATCGTTCTCGACCGCGCGATGATGGGCGACGATCGGCTTGCGTGGGCTGAAATCGTACTCCGGCACGCCTTCGGGCTCCGCAAGACGTTCGGCCAACGTTGGCCTGTGCGAGGTTTGGCTGCCGGGGTTGCCGTTTGCCCCGTCATCTGCGGTCCGCTTTTCGCCAAGCCTGTCGTGATCGTCGACATTCCTGTTTGAAGCCGGATTATCATTGTCCTCGGAATCGTCCCATCCGTCGCCGTCGTCGCCCGATTCCACGCCGCGTCCAAGATGGTATTGTTCCTCGGTGATTTTGCCGTCGATGAGCATTTTCGCATCGGCGGGAATATCCACGCCCTTGGCGTATGGAGAGGCCAGCAACGACTGCCAACCTTCCAGCGGCAGATAGCCGTCTTTGAGCCCGCTGCGTGCGTCGCCGGAGTAGGTGTGGGCGAGGTCATCGACCTTTTCGTTGCCGGGATTGCCGTTGTGCCCCTTGACCCAGACGAACTTCACCGGCCCCTTGCGACGGCCGATCTCGGCGTCGATGGCCTTGATCAGCGGTGCGTTCTTCACCGGCTTCTTCTGTGAGTTCTTCCAGCCGTTCTTCTTCCAACCCTTGACCCATGTGGTCGAGCAGTTGATGGCGTACTGCGAGTCGGTTTCGATGGTCAGTGGTTCCGTCCCGCGATGGGCCCGCAGCGCCTCGAGCACCGCGCACAACTCGCCGATCTGGTTGGTGCCATTGGTAGCCCCACCCGCGTCGCTGTCCCCGTCGTGCTGATGCCCGTGTGTGCGGGCCGCATTTACCGCGTGATCGGCCCACGCCCAACCCATGGGGCCGTTGGGATTGCCCAGTGCGCTGCCGTCCGTAGAAACCGTAATAGTCATAGCCACCAGCCTACGTAAGCCCGGCGAAAATCTGAAAGAACTGAACAAGAGTTGCATTATATTTTTTAAATGTTATGATGTAGCGAACAACGTCTGGTTTTCGCCGGAGTCGATCAGATTTGTTGAGTCGCGCAATCATTCCGGTTTGGTGCCGTGAAGTGGTGTTTGAATAGGTATTTTCAATCTTCATATCATCGTTCGATGAAATGGGGTGGATGAAATGCAAAAGAAAACAATGAAGCTGGCGGTGGCGGTGGCCACTCTGCCGCTTTTGCTTGGCATGCTGGTGGCTTGCGGAAGTCCGAAGGCGAATGAAAGTCCGGCCGCTCCGGTACCCGATGTCAATGGAGTTATTACGCTTGATAAAAGTACGATCGGTACTGATGGCGATGGCCGGGAAAAGACAAAGTACATGGCTTATACGGAGACGGCGGATCTATCCAAAGGTGATTATTTCAAGCAGGTTCAAGACGATATAGCCGAAAAGAAGCTCCACTCCGACTTTGTCAATCAGGTGATTGCAGACAAAAAGATCACCGGCGCGGAAATGAATCAGGCCGAGCGTCGAGCGCTCGATTGTGCGTCGCAACAGGGGCTGACGCTCGGTGTGGATTACTGGCTGAAAAACGGTGGGGAGTGGAACATCTATGGGCGTGATATCAGCAGCTATCGGGCCATGGATATTATGGTGACCTGTGGGAGCAACAATGGTTATGAGACCCTGATGAAGGCGTATACTCAGGCCATCGCCAACCCTGACGACATCGATCTGGAGCCGTATCGGGTGCAGTGCTACAAGGATTTGAACGTACTCGACCCGAAGGTGACCTACCGGCAGTTCGAGGACACCAACGTCAGATTCACGATGCCGACCAGTTACAAGGACCCGCGCTGGCAGGATTACAACCATTGCACAGACGACCCATTGCACACCATGACCAGCAAGACCCCGGCACAGTGATGTACGGTTTGATTTGAAATGAAGTCTAAAGCCCGGTACCCATTGATACCGGGCTTTAGACTGATGTCGGCCAACGGCGTGGAGTCGGTCGCTACTCTAGCAGCCAGTCAAGCGCATAGACCTGCCGGATGCCGTTGTGCTCAGTGGGTAGTTCGTCATCCAAGGTGATAAGGCTCTTGGGATAGTTGTCATCGACACCGCGGAACGATGACAACTCGCGTTCCAGTGTTTCGGGATTGTGGACGGACTCGCATACTTGGTAATAGGCTGGTCCGTTCGTTCCGTTGGTTACGAAGTCGATTGCGCCGTTGGATCCTTGACCGATGTAAACCTCTCTGTTACGTCTTTTGAGTTCCAGAAACACGATGTTTTCCAGGATTCGTTCCGTGTCGCGGACCCTGCCAGAACAAAGGATCCGACGCATGCCCATGTCGACACCATAATATTTGCGTTCCTGCCGGAAAATACGTTTGCCTTTGATGTCGTAACGGGAAACCGGATAGAGAATGAATGCCGAGTTCAACGCTTCGAGATAGCTGGAAACGGTGGGAGCCGAGACTTTTGCGTTCAGCGAGGTCATGGCGTTGGCGATGGATCTTGGCGTGGTGAGATTGCCGATATTGTCGAACATATAGCGGGTGAGAGCGTCGAGGGTTGCGGTGCGTGATGTGCCGGAGCGTTGAACCACATCTTTCACCAGAATCGTGTTGAGGATGCCTTCGAGATAGTCGTCGATTAGTGAATTGTTCCCGTTAAGTTCGTGGATAGCCGGGAACGATCCTTCATACAGGTAACGTGACCAGGTGCGTTGCACCGTCTCGTCTTTTGGTGCGGCGCTTCGATACTCCGCAAAGGAAAGTGGGGTCACGCTGATCTCGACGTAACGGCCTGAGATGAGCGTTGCAAGTGTGCCGCTGAGCATGGTGGCGTTGGAGCCGGTGACATAAAGATCGATGTTGTGATGGGTCTGGAGGCTGTCAAGCACTTTCTGGAATTCGGGCACATTCTGGATTTCGTCGAGCATGACGTAATATTTTCCGCCGCTGTCACCTTTGCCGTCGTCTTCACACCTGCTGAGGATGGTGTCGTACAGTTTGTGGTATTCGAGTAGTGATTCGTTGCCGAGAGATTCCAAGTTGATGGAGATGATGTGGTCTTTTGGTGTGCCAGTGTCGATGAGATGCCGTGCGAAAAGTTCAAGCAGGGTTGATTTCCCACAGCGGCGTACGCCTATTACGACTTTGATGACGCTCTTGTCTTTCCATTGTTCCAAATGGTGCCAATACTGTGGTCTGTCAATAAGCATGTCGGCTCTTTCAAAATAAAATGTATTTTATACTTTTATTAAAATCGAGATAAATGTAAAATTGATTTTATATTTAGGCGAAGGGCTGGAAAGTTAAAAAACGTTTTAATTTTGGTGACATTTGAAATGAAATAAACGCACAAGTCGGTAGATAGGTTTTTGGGAACCGCGGAATTCCGCCATTCCTATTTTCCTATCTACCGACTTGTGTGATGAAATTACTCGCCGAGCGCTTTGTCGACCACATCCGTGGCCTCACTGAGCACTTGGTTGAGCGCCTCAGGGGAGACGAACGACTCGGCGTAGATCTTGTAGATGTTCTCGGTGCCGGAGGGACGGGATGCGAACCAGTTGTTCTTCGTCGTCACCTTGATACCGCCGATGGGCGCGTCGTTGCCTGGTGCGCGGGTGAGTTTGGCGGTGATGTCCTCGCCGGCCAACGTCGTGGCAGAAACAGATTCGGGGTTCAGGCCGGCGAACTTCTGCTTCTGTTCGAGGGTGGTCGGGGTATCGATGCGCTTGTACCAGCTTTCGCCGAACTCTGCCGTCTGCTCCTGATGCAGTTGGGCCGGATTCTTGCCGGTTTTCGCGGTGATTTCCGCAGCGAGCAGGTCGGGGATGATGCCGTCTTTGTCGGTGGTCCAAACGCGGCCGTTACGACGCAGGAAGCTCATGCCGCTGCTCTCCTCGCCGCCGAACGCGACTTCGCCGGTGAAAAGCGGGTCGACGAACCACTTGAAGCCGACTGGCACTTCAACCAGACGTGCGCCGATGGAAACGGCCACGCGGTCGATCAGCGAAGACGAGACAACGGTCTTGCCCACGCCGGCGTTCTTGGGCCAGCCTGGCCGTGCGCCGCCGAAGAGGTAGGCGATACATACGGCGAGGTAGTGGTTCGGATTCATCACGCCCCAGTTGGGGCAGACGATGCCATGGCGGTCGGCGTCGGGATCGGTGCCGCCCACGAGGTCGTACTTTTCCCACGCCCCACCGTTGAGTTCGTCGACAAGACCCTTCATCGCATATTGCGAACTTGGGTCCATACGGATTTTGCCGTCATGGTCGATGGTCATGAACCGCCAGGTCGGGTCGACCTCAGGACGGACCACTCCGATGTTCAGGCCGTATTTTTCGTTGATGAGCGGCCAATAGTTGACCGAAGCGCCGCCAAGCGGATCGATGCCGAGACGCACGCCGGAGGAACGGATTATGTCGAAATCAATCACATCGCCGAGGTCTGAGACGTAGTGGTCGCGATAATCGAAGCGTTCGACCAGAGGGGATTTGATGGCCTCGTCGTACGGCACGCGCCTGACGTCGCGGAACGAGCCGAGCAGTTCGTTGGCACGGTTGGCGATGGCTTCCGTCGCTTCGGCCGGAGCCGGGCCGCCGGTAACCGGATCGTACTTGAAACCGCCGTCGGTGGGCGGGTTGTGCGAGGGGGTCACGACGATGCCATCGGCAAGGCCGTCGCCTTCGAATCGTTGTGAACCGTCGGCGGCGCGGTTGTGGGTCAGGATGGCGTGCGAGATGACCGGAGTCGGCACGAAGTCGTCGCGCGAGTCGATACGCACGGTCACACCGTTGGCGACGAGCACTTCGATGGCCGTCTTCATCGCGGGGCCGGAAAGCGCATGGGTGTCACGGCCTAGATAGAGCGG
The DNA here is from genome assembly GCF_029433335.1 of Bifidobacterium sp. ESL0745. NCBI lineage: Bacteria > Bacillati > Actinomycetota > Actinomycetes > Bifidobacteriales > Bifidobacteriaceae > Bifidobacterium > Bifidobacterium sp. ESL0745. The sequence continues at coordinate 1,228,477 of NZ_JAQTHX010000001.1, read as the reverse complement.
GCCGGTGACGCCGGACTTCTTGCGGTATTCGGCGATGGCTTGGCTGATGGCGACGATATGCGCCTCGTTGAATGAGGTCTTGAGTGACGAACCGCGATGGCCGGAAGTGCCGAAGGAGACGCGTTGCGCCGGATCGTCGGGGTCGGGGATGGCGTCATAGTATTTTCCGATGACCTCGTTGACGTCGATGAGGTCGGCTTGTGTGGCGGGTTTGCCCGCATTGTTTGCAACCATGTCTCTATTGTGCCACAGTCGCCGGGTGGAAGTGCGAGGTTTGTGCGCTATCACAACCAATCGCACACAGCAGTTGTGAGGTTGGCTGACAGGTTGTTGCTGGTAAACGGATTCGGAGCTATTAGGGTGCGGGTCTCCAGCATCGATTTGTCTTGGTGCGGTTGAACGGACTTTGGATGTTTTATATGCGGTTTCCGGCACGAAAGTGTGGTGGTGCTGGTAGACGGACTCCGGCAATTGTTGGGGATACAGTTTTCCAACACTAATTCGTATATTGATTTTTGAGTTTCTTTATCATTGCGTGCCGGGAAGGGGTTGTCAATAGAGATTGTTGGAAATGCGAAGCAAAACGAGCGTGTCGTATTCAGGTGATTTGGTGCTTATTGCGGTCAGGTGGCCGGAAAATGTCATATAAATTCTTCTATAAGCGCCAAAAACAAGTTACGTATTGCGCCGTCTCTACCATGAAACGGGAGAAATCACCTGCCGACCTATGTTTGGGGCGTTTCATGACATTTTACGGTATCAATTACCTGCAAAGCCAGCATGGCATCAACCAGGTCATCCGGTTCGTTATCATCGTCGCGCTGTGTGTGGCGCTGGTCGCGTTCTTTGTGTTGTATCTGCGACACCGGCTCAAGACGAAATACCGGGACCTGGGCATCATCGCATTGTTGCTCGTGGTGCTGGTGCTCGGCAGCGGCTATACGCAGTTCCAGCAAAGCGAGACGGCCAGCGCGAAAAGCGAGCAGATGGTCAGTTTCGTGCAGCGAGTTGCTAAGGAACGGCACGTATCCGAAGATGATGTGCTTGTCAATTCGAAGTATCTGAACCAGGACGTGATTGTCAAAATCGGTAAAAAATATTACACGGTGAATCTCAACACGGACTACACCGCGTATAGGCTCACCGAAACCCACATGCTCGCCGACGTCAAAGTAGAAAAGTAAGGAACCGCCATGCTTATCAGCACCACACTCATCGTCAAACTCGTCGTGGGCGTCGTCTTCCTCATCGTCCACATCAATCTTTTCGGCAAATCCAACCTCGCGCCCACCAGCGCCATGGACCAGATCCAGAACTACGTGCTCGGCGCCATCATCGGCGGCGTAATCTACAACGAGCAGATCACCGTGCTCCAGTTCGTCTTCGTTCTCGTGACCTGGACGCTGCTGTGCATGATCATCAAGTTCGCCAAGGAAAACAGCCGGTTCTTCAAGAAACTCATCGACGGCAGCCCGGTCATGCTCATTTCGCACGGCAAGGTCGACGTCGCCACCTGCATGCGCAAGGGCGTCTCCGCAAGTGACCTGATGCTCAAGCTGCGCGCGCAGGGCGTCTACGAGATTTCCAAGGTTCTGAAGGCCTACTTCGAGCAGAATGGCCAGCTGACCGTCATCTGCTACGGTGACGAGTCGCTGCGTCTGCCGCTGATCGTCGACGGCCAGATCGATACCGATGTGCTTGATGCCATCGGCCATGACAAGGAATGGCTTGAAACCGAGGTCGAGAAGCAGGGTTACGACGGCACCAACGCCGTGTATATCGGTGAGTATATCGCCAAGAAGCTGGAACTGACCGGTTACGCGAAGTAGGCGGTTTCGTTGCGATGATTTGGGTGGTGCGCTGATAGGGCGACGAAGATGAGTGAGGGAAGATGAAACCTCAGTTGCCGGAATCCACAGACCATTGCGCAGATGTCGGCGTATGTGTGGGTGCATGCTGTCAAAATTTGCAGCATAGAGCAAGGATTTTGACGATGAGGACCGGCAAGTGTCAGTATCCTATGACTATTGCATAAAAATTGACGTTTGCGGGTGCCGGATGACCTTCTGCGATGAAGCGGAACTTAGTCGTGCCATCTGGCTGGGAGTTGGCTGGAGCCATGTTGTTTCGTGGAATCGGCTGAAGCCATGAAAAAGTCCTGCTACTGATACTGTGCCATTTCCTCTTTGGCTGGAACGCGCACGCGCAGCGACTTGGGTTCCAGGCTGAAGCGAATGTGACTGGTGGAGCCGATCATGTCGCCGTCGACCTGCGCCAGCGCAGGCTTTTCGAGCTTGATTTCGGCGCTGACGCCTTGGATCTGGTCCATGGTGGAATTGGTGGAAAGCGGGCTTTGCTGTGCCTTTCCGGTGATGGTCTGATGCATCACATCGCCGAACAGGTTCATCCACCCCAGCAGGCCGCCGGAAGTGTCGATGATTTCAAAATCAAGCAGGCCGTCATCGAACGAGGCATCCGGCATCAGCGAGAACACCGGAATCTGGCCGCAATTTCCGGCCATGAAAGTGCGGAAATGCAGTTCGCCGACGGTGTGGGAGCTGCCGTCTGCTGCCGTGATGGTGACGGCCCCGCGGTATTTCGGCGCGAACAGATGCTTCATGCCACCGGAGAAATAGGCGAGCCAACTGATGCTTTTCTTGAGCTCCGGGCTGGTGTCGCTGATCATATCGGCGTCGAAACCGATGCCGGCGATAATGAGGAACGCATGGGCATGGTCTTCGTCTGGCCTGTCAAGCAGCGCCATACGTCCCATATCGACCATCCGCTCTCCATGTGAGGTCGCGATGGCCAAGGCGGCGTTGATGTCGTCGACGGGAATGCCCATGTTACGTGCGAAGAGGTTGCCAGTGCCGATGGGAATAATGCCCAAAGTGTGGCCGGTGCCGCTTACCGCGCTCGCCACGGTGCGCACGGTGCCGTCGCCGCCCACCGCCACCACGACGTCGGCGCCGTGCTGCAGGGCTTCAAGTGCGCAAACCCGCCCATTGCGTTCCAGCGTCGTTTCGATGAATTCGATGTCCGAAATTTCGTGGTCTTTGCAGAATTCCTCGATATGCAGGCGGGCGCGGGCCGCTTGCGGTTTGGAAGGATTGATGATGAAAGCGTAACGCACCTGGTCGTCGTCACGCTCGTTCAATTTCTGCACTCGGCGCCAGCGCTTCCAGGCGCGCCAAAGCAACGCGGTGGCAACGGCGAGAACGCATACCGCTACCACGGCGAGGATGACGAAAAGCACGGTTCGAGTCATGGCTCTATTGTGGCGCGATATGGTGACGTTGCGCCGGAAGTTGAAAAAAAGATGAACGAATCCTCCACGTCGACTTGACGGGGTTCGTTTTCCTTTTCCGTCATTCATTTTTAATGATAATAAGATCGTTGCGGAACTGACGGCAGCAGGAAATATGGGCAGAGACGGCCAGAGAACATGGGAATGAAAACATGACTGGCCTATTTACGGCGGAACAAGGCCGTCTCACTATGTGTCACCGAATTATTGAAAACGATTTGGGCTAAATATACTGTAAATCATGTTTAACTTGGGAATCGAAGCAAGCACCACGGCAAACGTCGTGCGTTGCTCTTGCCTTGCCCAAGATTTGAGCATTTTTGCTTCGACCCGGCGATCGTATTCGTCGTCGGCCGTCGTATACAACGATATTTCGGATTGATTGGTCTTTATTTCGTAGCCACCGCAGTATCGCATTATCGTAACGGCACAATCTGCCCGGTAACGTGTGATGTTTTGCTTCGTATTGGGCAGTGGCCCGTTCGAAGCGGATTTTGAAAATCCAACACAACATGAGGGAAAGTGGATTCCATGACGAGAGAACAGGAACACCCGTCAGGGCCGCAGGCAGACGGCGCACAAGTCGGCAAAACCGGCAAAACAGGCGAGGCGGATGCAGCGCGAGGCGGTGAGGACGGCAAGGCATACGTGCTGAAATGGCATGGCCGGGACATGCGCTGGATGCTGAGCCTGTTCGGAACGGCCATTGGCGCGGGCGTGCTTTTCCTTCCAATCGACGCGGGCGGAGCTGGCATCATCGGTATTGTGCTGATGCTGATTGTGGCCTATCCGCTGGCGTATTTCGCGCATCGGGCGATGTGCCGATTCGTGCTTTCGACCAAGAATCCCGACGATGACATCACCGACGTGGTCGAGCAGCATTTCGGTTTCGGTTTTGGCATGGCTTTTACGATCATCTATTTCGTTGAGGTTCTGGTGATTCTGCTGATGTATTCCGTCTCCATCACCAATACCGCCGAAAGCTTCATCGTCAACCAGCTGCACTTGGCCGCCCCGCCACGCGTACTGCTTTCCTTCATCCTGATTGCGGTGCTGATTCTCATCATGACCTGTGGCACCCGCATCGTCACGCGCGTGATGAGCTGGCTGACTTGGCCGGTCATCGCCGTGCTGGTGATCTTCGCGCTCTACCTTGTTCCGCGCTGGAATCCGTCCATGCTCACCAGCTTCCCCAAGAACGCTTCCGGTGCGTTCGATTTCGGCACCCTTGCGCTTGACCTCTGGCTTTTGGTCCCTGTCATCGTCCTGACGTTCGACCATTCCGCCATCATCTCCTCCTTCTCCGTCAATGTGCGCAGACGTTACGGCAAGTATTCCGACGCGAAAATCGGCAAGATTCTGAAGGTCGGGGAACCGATGATGGTCACCGTCGTGCTCTTCTTCGTCTTAAGCAGCGACCTCGCGCTGACGCCCGGGGATTTGGTAAAGGCCAAAGCGCAGAACGTTTCCATTCTGAGCTATCTTGCCAACATGCTGGGCACTCCGGCCATCTCCTGGATTGCCTCCATTACGGCGTTCGTCTGCATTTTCAAGGCGTTCCTTGGCCATTATCTCGGCGTTGAAGAGGGCCTTGGCGGCATCATCCGCAAGGTGGCACATGTCAAAGGCGTAGTGGTAGAACGCAAGAAACTCAACGTCATCGTCAGCGCGCTGATGTTCCTCGCTTGCTGGTTCGTTGCCTGGGCCAATCCTTCTGCCATCGGCATGATCGAGACCATGGCAGGTCCGTTGATCGCGTTCGTGCTTTTGCTGCTGCCGATGTATGGTGTACGCAAAGTGCCGGCCCTCAAGAAGTATTCCGGCAAGTTGAGCAATGTGTTCATCGTCGTCGTCGGCGTTGTCGCGGTCAGCGCGATTTTCTACAACATCGTCGAATTGTTCATGTGAACTGTTCGATTGAAATATATCGGCAAAACAGTGATTGGCGATATTGAAAATTGATAAATAGAGGTATAAATACTGATGCTTACGGACGGGCCGCAATCCGCCCGTAAGTGTCCTTTTAGACAAGTAGGCTTGAGGACATGCTAGATATCCAATTTATTCGTGAACATCCCGATGTCGTGCGTGAGTCCCAGCGCAAGCGCGGGGAATCCGCCGAGCTTGTAGACGAGGTTTTGAAGCAGGACGAAACCCGCCGTGCCGCGCTCAAATCGTATGAGGAGGCACGTGCCAGCCAAAAGGCCATGGGCAAGAAGGTTGCTTCCGCGGCTCCTGAAGAGAAGGCCGCGCTGATCGCGCAGACCAAGGATTTGGCCAACAAGGTCGCCGAATACAAGAAGACTTCGGACGATGCCTCGGAAGCCTATACCAAGGCCATGTGGCAGTTCTCCAACATCGTCGAGCCCGAGGCTCCCGAAGGCGGCGAGGACGATTACGTGGTGGTGCAGAAGGTCGGCACGCCGCGCGATTTCAAGGCCGAGGGCTTCGAGCCCAAGGATCACCTGACACTGGGTGAGGGCGTCGCCGGCATCGACATGCGCCGCGGCGTCAAGGTCTCCGGGTCCCGCTTCTACTTCCTGCGCGGTGCCGTCGCCCGCATGCAGATCGCCATGCTCACCATGGCCGTCGACCAGGCCGAAGAGAACGGCTTTACGCTGGCCATCACACCGACGCTGGTGCGTCCCGAGGTCATGGCCGGAACCGGTTTTTTGAACTCGCACGCCGATGAGATCTATCGCTTGCGCGAGCCCGATGATCAATATTTGGTCGGTACCTCCGAGGTGGCGCTCGCCGGCATGCATGAGAATGAGATCCTTGATTTGGGCAATGGGCCTTTGAAGTATTGCGGCTGGTCGAGCTGCTACCGCCGCGAGGCCGGTGCCGCGGGCAAGGATACTTCCGGCATCATCCGCGTCCACCAGTTCGACAAGGTGGAGATGTTCGTGTACTGCAAGCAGGAGGAATCCCGGCAGATGCACAAGCAGCTGCTTGGCATGGAGGAGCAGATGCTGGCCAAGGTCGAGGTGCCTTACCGCACTATCGACACCGCCGCTGGTGACCTCGGTTCTTCCGCCGCCCGCAAGTTCGACAATGAGGCTTGGGTGCCGACGCAGGGCCGTTACCGCGAGCTCACGTCTACTTCGAACTGCACCGAGTATCAGGCCCGCCGCCTGAACATTCGCGAGCGTTGCGAGGACGGCTCCACCCGTCCGGTTTCCACGCTGAACGGCACGCTGGCCACCACGCGTTGGCTTGTTGCCATCCTTGAAAACCATCAGCAGAAGGATGGTTCTATCGAGATTCCGAAGGCCATGCGTCCTTACATGGGCGGCCGCGAGGTTATCGAACCCACCAAGTGGGAGGCGTGAGGTTTTTTAGCCTTTATTATTGAAAAGCGCCATAAGTAAGCTGCCAACAGTCACTGAACAGCTTGGTTATGGCGTTTTCTGTAGTTCCGCCATTTTAGCCACTTGAATTTTGCCAGCTGTCTGTTTATGCTGTCAACATTGGGTGGCCGTTAGCAGGGTGACGCGCCTGCTGTCTGCGGGCGGTTGCTATAATTTCATTCGTTGCGTTTGCGGTGCAAGCCGCTAACCGTAACATGGACAGGTGTCTGAGCGGTCGAAAGAGACGGTCTTGAAAACCGTTGAGGAGCAATCCTCCGCGAGTTCGAATCTCGCCCTGTCCGCAAATGGGGGGTTTCGGGCATGTGCTCGGAACCCTTTTGTTTTGCCGGAAAGTAAATTGAAAACAAGTTCTCAAGGAAATCAGCCGTTGGGCTGGTAGCCGATTGATTCGACCCCAGCCCGCGGCTCAAACAAGGAGGACGCAAAAGATACGCCCTGTCGTGTGACGCCGTCCGCTAAAGCTTATTTGCCCGACTTTATGATGCGAACGGGTGATGGAGTCACCCGACATGAACTAGTATAACGCATCCTCAGAGATTCATCTTTGCGATACAATGAATCTATCGCCAAAATCTTCGTGATGGAAGTTTGCGGCGATCGCGCGGGCTGCCCGGTTCGTGTGCCGTCGCTGCGTCACCCGTGGCGCGGCCAAACAAGGATGGGTGTTATGCCCAATAGGAAGAAAGGATCTAGTGGTGACAACTATTTGAAGGAGTCCATCGTGGCGATCGTCGCTGCCTTGATAGCTAAGGCGGACAGCGTCATCATCGACGTCATGCTTGTCGCCATTATCGGCTACTTGCTCGTGATGGACTACCGCAGTAGGCATAGTCTCTGCTAGGTAAAGGGCCTGTTCGGTTGCGCTGAGCAGGCCTCCTTTCTCAGCGTTGTCCCAGTTTCGGGCGATGCTCCCATGATGAGAACATGTACTTTGATTTCGGTTTAATTGCTTTGATAAATATGAATTTTGAATTAGCGGAGTCTATCTTCATTTAAAGATTTATCGTCTCCTGTTGTTGAATCGTCTATAAGATTGTTGAAGTGAGAAATTCGACGGATGTTACGGGAAAGGTGCGTTGACCTTGGAAACGGCAGTAACCGACGTGGTTTTTGGGCTCGATGGGGTGCTCGTTGAATGGGACGGGCGGCGGCCGATTACCGGGCAGTATCCGGAGGGCATCGCCGGCATGATGTTCGACCCTAGTGACGAGTGGGGGATGGAGTTTTACCTGGCGATGCTCGGAAGCGGGTGGAGCGAGGAACGAGTGTTGAACTCGTATGAAAAGCACCATGGGCCAGCCATCGCTTGGGTACTCAAAATGTATCTTGAACACGAAGAGGACGGGTTCATCGGTATGATGCCGGGAATGGCGGAGTTGCTGGGCGAATTGGACAAAGCCGGTGTGCGACTTTGGGGACTGGACAACACCACTGCGAAACACGTTCGTTTGGCACAAGGCCGATTCTCTGAGCTCTCGAAGTTTCGGGATTTCCGTGCTTCTTCCGTCGGCCGTCTTCGTCTGCCTGATCCGTTATTCGTCCGTGGTGCCATTCGTGATTTCGGTATCGATCCGGAAAGTGCATTATTCGTATATAAAGATGCGCGAATCGTCAAAGCCTTGTCCGGCATGGGTCTGAATGCTGTGGCGTTCAAGGATACCGATAACCTGCGCAAAAGTTTGTGATTAATTTCGATAAAGCCTGTGATTGCGGTTCTCAGCTGAATGTAGAGACCCCTGTGAAAGAATAAACACGTTCATGCACATAACCGCGCAGCCGGTGCGACCAGGTATCTGAAACCATCGTCCGGTTGACTACTCCGCGGCTAACGAGGGGAACACCATGGTTGGTCCTTCGACTGATCGCATCCCAAAAACAGCCTCAAGCACGGAGCTTGACGGCCAGGGTATATCAAATAAATTAAACAAGACACAGCAGATTTTCGACGGCGATCCGTCGCTCAAAACCGCTGATGACGTCGCCAAAGCGCTTGACGTCGATCTCGAAACGGGCCTGAGCTCGCAGGAAGCCGAACGCCGTCTGGAACATTTCGGTGCGAACAAACTCAAGGCCGCACCGCCGGTGCCGAAATGGAAGAAATTCCTTGAACAATTCCAGGATCCGCTGGTCTACCTGCTGTTGGCGGCGACGGTCATTTCGGTGATCGCGTGGGGAGTGGAAAAGGCGATGCCGCACCCCGGAGCCGAAGGCGGGGAAGCGCTGCCGTTCGATGCCATCGTCATTGTGCTCATTCTCATCGTCAACGCCGTCATCGGTTACGTTCAGGACGCGCGTGCCCAACAGGCCGTTGAGGCGCTCGCCAAGATGACTGCGCCGCAATCCACGGTGCTGCGTGATGGTCAGGTGCAGCGTATCGATACCGCACAATTGGTGCCCGGTGATGTTCTTGTACTTAGCGAAGGTGACGCGGTTGGTGCCGATGCCAGACTGGTCTTCTCGGCCTCCTTGCGTGCGGCTGAAGCGAGCTTGACCGGCGAATCGGTTCCCGTCGCCAAACAGGCCGGAAAACTTGACGAGGCCAAGGCGCTCGGCGACCGGACCAACATGGTGTTCAACGGCACCGCCATTACGCAGGGTGCCGGTCGGGCCGTAGTGACCGCCACAGGCATGGACACGCAGGTCGGCAAGATCGCCGACATGCTTTCCGCTTCGGACGAAGGCAAGACACCGCTGGAAAACGAGATGGACAACGTCTCGAAGATTCTCGGCCTTGCAGTTTGCGCCATCGCCGTCGTGGTCATCATCGCGCTCGCCGTGATGGAGGGCTTCCATAGCGCGCAGGACGTCATCGACTCGCTGCTGCTTGCGGTCTCGCTTGCCGTCGCTGCCGTACCGGAAGGGCTTGCCGCCATCATGACGGTGGTGCTGGCGCTTGGTGTGCAGCGCATGGCCAAGCACCATGCCATCGTCAAGAAACTTTCGTCGGTCGAGACGTTGGGTTCTGCTTCGGTCATCTGTTCGGACAAGACGGGCACGCTGACCCGTAACGAGATGACCGTGGAACTTGTGGTCACGCCCAGCGGTGAGGCCAAGATTACCGGGACAGGTTACGCTCCGTATGGTGAGATTGTTGGTATTACAACCAATGATGAAGAGGATGTTGAAGATATTGATGCTGGCGATGCCGCAGCAACTAAGTCGATGAATGATGTCGCATCTTCCGAACGCATTAGTGATACCCAACATGCCGAGATCGAGATCCTTCTATTGGCTGGCGTGCTCGCCAATGATGGTGAACTCAACGATACGAAGTCCGCAGCCGAAAATAGCGGACAAAGCGATCAGAACGATCAGAACCGTTGGGAGGCCGTCGGTGACCCGACGGAGGTCTCACTGATCGTCGCCGGACGCAAGGCCGGTCTGCAACGCCGTGCCGCCGACTTCCATCGTGAGATGGAGTTCCCCTTCACCTCCGAACGCAAGATGATGTCGGTGGTGGCCACCGATGCGCGGGACGGCAACCTTTCCGTGTTTGCCAAAGGTGCTCCTGACGTGTTGCTCGGCCATTGCACGCGGATTGTTGACGGTGCCGACGTACGTCCGTTGATCAAGCAGGATCGCGAACGCATTTTGAATGACGTGGAACGTCTGTCTTCGCAGGCCTTCCGCACGCTGGGTCAGGCTTACCGGCCATTGGGAACCGACAGCCTGAGCAATATCGACGGCTTCGACGATGGCCTTGACGACGGCGATCTGGAGGCCCAGCAGGATGCGGTCGAATCCGACCTGATCTGGGCTGGAACGGTCGGCATCATCGACCCGCCCCGTACCGAGGTTCGTGACAGTGTCGCGCAGGCGCACCGTGCCGGCATTCGCACCATTATGATTACGGGAGACCATCCGCTGACCGCGGCTCGCATCGCCGAGGACTTGGGTGTGGCCGATTCCGTCGGTTCGTCGCAATCTTCGGATATGGCCGTATCCAAATCTGCGCAAAAGGCCGGTATGAATGCTGCTATTGAAACCAAAGCGGCAGAAACGACAAATACTGGCATACTTCAACACGGTGTAGCCGAGCATAAGTCAGAAGTCGGTATTTCCAATGTCGCATCGAATATGCCCAAGACCCTGAGCGGCCCGCAACTTGACGAATTGCTCGCCCGCGACGACGATGGCAAGGCTTTTGACGAGGCTGTGGCCACGACCAGCGTCTTCGCGCGCGTGGCTCCGGAGCACAAGCTGAAAATTGTCAAGTCCTTGCAGCGTCACGACAACATCGTGGCCATGACCGGCGACGGCGTCAACGATGCTCCGGCCGTCAAAGCGGCCGATATCGGCGTGGCGATGGGCATCACCGGCACCGAGGTCACCAAGGAATCGGCCAAGATGATCCTTGCCGACGACAACTTCTCCACCATCGTCGACGCGGTGCGCGAGGGGCGCGGCATTTTCGACAACATCCGTAAGTTCCTGCGCTACCTCCTGAGCTCCAACATGGGCGAGGTGTTCACCGTGTTCGGCGGCGTGGTGCTGGCCGGATTCCTGGGCATCACGCAGCCCGGATCCACGGGCGTTACCGTCCCGCTTCTGGCCACCCAGCTTCTGTGGATCAACCTCCTGACCGATGCGGCACCCGCCTTGGCAATGGGTGTGGACCCGAGCGAGGAGGACGTGATGGGCAGATGTCCGCGCAAACCCACCGATCGCGTGATCGACGGCGCGATGTGGATGGACATTATCGTCATCGGCATCACGATGGCGCTGGTCACCCTGATTGGTATGGACATGCACCTTGCGGGAGGCCTCTTCACCGACCGCTCGCTCGGCGGCGGCCACACCTCGCAGATGACGCAGGCGCGGACCATGGGCTTCACCATCCTCGTCTTTGCCCAGATGATCAACGCATTGTGCTCGCGCTCGCACACGCAAAGCGTCTTCAAGGGCCTGTTCTCCAACAAGTGGCTGTGGGGCGCGATCGGCCTTTCGATTGTATTGCAATTGGTGGTGGTCTATGTGCCGTTCCTCAATGTCCCCTTCGGTACCGTGCCGCTGACGCCGTTGGAATGGCTGGAATGCATCGGTCTTTCGCTGGCCGTCTTGGTGGTTTCGGAAGTCTACAAGTTCATCTTGCGCTTCGTGGATGCCAAAAAAGCCAGAAGCAAGAAGTAAAAACAAGCAGGTAATCCTGATTCAGGATTAGGTGAATTGGAATCCGGCAAAACCGTTATCTTTTGGGATAAGACGGATACGTCGACAAATTGTGTGGAGTGCGAGAGGTTTAATGTGGCGAATTAAGCCGCAATAGGTTCGTCTTCACACAATCTGTCGGTCGGCGGCCCAACGCGTCAGCTCGGTGCGGTTGGAAAGCTGGAGCTTTTTCAAGACCGCGCTGACGTGGGTCTCCACCGTCTTGACGGAGATGAACAGTTCCGCGGCAATCTCCTTGTAGGTGTAGCCGCGGGCGATGAGGCGCATGACCTCCTGCTCGCGATGGGAAAGCTTGTCGAGTTCGTCGTCATGTTCCGCCGCTCCCGCGCCTTGGAAGGTGGAGAGCACGAATCCGGCCAGTTTCGGTGAGAAAACGGCATAGCCTTCATAGACCTGAATGATCGAGGAAATCAGATCGTCACCGCTGATGGTTTTGGTGACGTAGCCGCGTGCACCCGCGCGAATCACCGCGCCGACGTCCTTCGGCGAATCGGAAACGGACAGTGCCAGAAATGCGGAATTTGGGGAAAGCGGATGCGATTTGAGCAGTATTTCCGCGCCGCCTCCGCCTTCGCCGCCTGGCACGTGAACGTCGAGCAGCACCACGTCCGGCAAGGTGCTGGCAATCATCGCCACCGAGCCTTCGACATCTGGCGCCTGTCCGACGATGGTGAAATGAGGGCTCAATGTTGCGATGACGCCGGCACGGAACATCTCGTGGTCGTCGACCACAGCCACACGAATGGCGTGGTGATTGGTGTCTGATTCGTTGTTGCGTTGAGCGTCGTTGCCGGCCATTTCACTTTTGCCAGTCGTAATCTCGTTCGAATTGTCACCGTTCATGTTTTCCTCATCGTCATTATTCTATCGGCGTTGTTGCCAATCTTGGTTATTACTTTTGTTCAATACTCAAGTATTTACGATGATTCGTTTTCGGATTTTGTCGTTCATCATTTTATTGTTTCCGTTTGTGTCTCTCCCATGGTGTCCTCAGTGCTGCCGTTTTCCTTCGGGATCGGCATGGTCATGTGGACTTCCGTGCCCCAATTCGGGCGCGAGACGATGTTGACGCTGCCGCCGCGACGCTCGATACGGCCGATGATGGATTGGCGGATGCCGAGTCTGTCCGGCGGAATCGCGTCCTGGTCGAAGCCGTCGCCGTGGTCGCGTACGAAGACCTCGGCCTGTGCGTCCCCGACCTCGCAATAGACCGAAATCGGCTCCGCGCCATGCTGCGCGGCGTTCAACATGGCCTGTTCGCTGGCATTGAGCAGCGCATCGGTCTGGGCGCTGGGTTGCGTGTCGCCGACGGTCACCACGTCGATGGCCTCGCCGAACTGGTCTTCAATGCGTGCCGCGATGTCTTTGAGCCCGCTGCTTACCGACCTATCGGATGGTATCCGTTCCTGATACAGCCACCGGCGCAACTCGCGTTCCTGCTTGCGTGCCAGCGTGAATACGGTTTTGGGTTCGTTGCTGTGCAGCTGGATAAGCGCAAGCGTCTGCAGCACACCGTCGTGCAGGTGGGCGGTCATGTCGGCGCGTTCCTCTTCGCGTTCCTTCAGTGCGTGCTCGTGGCTCAGTTCATGGATGAACCGGTTGGCGAGCGGAATGATGGCCAATGCCACTCCGGCGAGTAGCGCTAGGCCGGCGATTGCGGCCGAAAAGGGCAGGTGGTCGCTGAATGTATGTGAATCGGCGCAAATGAAGTAGCCCACCGCCATCAGCACCACGCCGATAAGCAGGTACCGTATCTGGCCATCAGGCGCGTTGAAGCGGATCCAAGACACCCCGAGCCCGCAAATCGCCATGAAGATGCCGAACGTGAGATCGCCAGGCAGCGGGCTGGTTTCCAGAACCACGGCCAGGGCAATGAGCGTGATGCCGACGAGAGCGATGATCGAAGGTTTCGAAGCGCTCTTGAAAGCCTGTGCGAGGTTTTCGGGGCCGCTGCCTGTTTCGCCGTTGTCTGTTGCGTTCGTGCCTGCTGTGCCGTTTGCGGCGGAAGACGACGAAGGAGGCCGGGATTTTTGTTGTCGAACATTGGAGGAATCGGCGGTGCCGATGCTATTGGCGGTATCGTCATATGGAGGATTATCGACGTTCCCGTATTGTCCATTTGCGATATTGTCGGTATTTCCGTATGACAAAGGTGCGTTCGCGGCCCTCTGCTCGGCTTCACGCCTGTCCTGTTCCGCGGTAACCGGATCCCCGGCCGGAACGAATGCCCACAAAAAGATATAAGCCACGATGCCGGCGCCGAAAAGGAATGATGCAGCCACAAAAGCGAGCCGAATCCAACCCACGGGTATTCCCAGATGCAGACTCAAACCGCGGCACACCCCACAGAAGACACGCTTCTTCTTCGGACGCAGCAACGGTAGGCGCTGTTTCGGCGTCACCGGAAATCCGCTTGCCAGCGCATATTGTCGCCAAGCATACGTCGGCTGGTTGCGCGGGGCTCGGGGCGATTGCCGGTTGTCTGGCGCGTTCTTCGATGACTTCATACTTCCATTGTGCATGATTTTGGGGATTTCAGGGTGGGTTCGAAGCAAAAATCAGGGTTAAATCAGGGTGTTCCCTGACCTTTCTGAGCGTTTCCAGGTGCTGTAATGGAACTATGAGCAACAACACATTTGGTAGCGGCTATCAACAGCCGAACGATATGAGCAATTCCGTTCCGCCCCGGCACGACAAGGTCGACCGCTTTTTCGCGTGGATTCGTGGCAGCGGACTGATGCGCGGCAACAACCGTTGGATCGCTGGCGTGTGCGACGGCATCGCAGTACGTTACGGGCTGAGTCCTGTTTTCGTGCGTGCCATCGTCGCCGCCTCCACGCTGGTCTGCGGTTTCGGCGCGGCGTTTTACGCGGCGGCCTGGGTGCTGCTGCCGGACTGCCGTGACGGCAGGATTTCCGGCGAGGAACTGGTTTACGGGCATTGGCAGTGGTCATTGCTCGGCCCGATTATTTTCATGGTTATCGCGTTTTGTTTCCCCGGCATCGGCGTGTTGCTCGCTGTTATCGCGGTGGTGGTGCTGTTGGTCATGGTCAACAGCCTCGCGAACAAGGCGCAGCAGCAACGCGGAGCCGCATACACGAATAACCCGCAGCAAGGTCAGTATCAAGGTCAAGCTCAGCGGCCGCAAGGCCGATATCAGACCGGATCGATGCCCTATAGTCCTTCCGGCAACGTGAACCCGACGTTTTATTGGAATGCGAATTCTGCGCCGTACGTTCCGCAATCCTGGCAGCAAACGCAAGGAGGTCCGCAAGCTGGAACCCAGCAAACCCGAGGAAACAATGAGGCGACGTTTCGCGAACCGGAGAATGTGAAGCAGAACAGCGGTTTTGATGGTGCTGATGCCGATGCGGATCAGAATGAGTCAGGCGTAAAACCGAATGCATTACGCGACGCCGAAGGGCACGATAGTTTCGGCGATGGCGCGACGGCTCAGAATCGCTCTGGTGATGATGCCGAGCCACACCCTTTCGGTGATAGCAATCATGTATATTCTGCCGGCTCTCCAAGTGCGGGGGGTAGCCAATGCAACCAACGTAACGAACGCCCGAACGTGCCCGGCTTTAACGGGCAGCCTTCTTCGCCGTTTGCCGCCGGACCGTCGCCGGCTTACGCCGCTCCTCCCACCTATATGGCCGAGCCGGCGCAGCCTTACCGGCAAGGTGCGGCTCAGGTCGCAGCGAAAACGTGGGGGCAGAGGCGCACGCGACGCAAGCCTGCCGGATTTGTGGTCGTCCTGCTTACGTTGGGTGCCGTCCTCTTGTCCGGAGCGCTGGTTGCGATACAGTGCTTCAACAACGGCGGCTTCATGGGCACGATTTTCCAGTACGGAACGTATTGGATTGGCGGGATTTTGATATTCCTCGGTGTAATCATTGCAGTGCTCGGCCTGACCGGGCATCGTGCCGGTGGATTGCACCCTTTGGTCTGGATCGCCGCGTTCGTAGCGGTGGTCTTCATCGTTGGTGATATCGGTTATTCCTCTGTACTGACCGGTCTTGAGCAGGAAAGTGTGTCCTATCACAACGTCAATGTCAGTGGCTTCAAGGCCATCGATGGCAGCGACGATCAGCAGCTCAAAAGGCTCAAGCAGGGAACCGCGATCAAAGGTCACAGACTCGATGACGACGCTGTCAACATCGACTTCAGCGATTACGCCAAAACACGCGGCACCCACGATGTCACGTTGAAAGACGGCAGCACGGTTCAGTCCAGCTGCCCCACAGGAACAATCAGGCTTACGGACAGTCAAGCGACGGTATTTGTCACTTTGCCCGCAGGATGCTCGTATGGTCTGAGCCATGAATCCAATGCCAGAGTCGATGGCAGTAGGGTCGAGATCGATAACGCAGACGGGGCGATCATTGTGGACGGGGTCTATGCAGGCAGTGAAATCGGCACGAGATCGCTGGGCAGCGGTTATGTCGCCATCGGCCGCGACATGCAGGTCGGCATAGGCGGAATGAGCTACCAACGTATCGGCTACGGCAGTGGCTACGGCTACGACCAGGACTACCAGTGGTTCACCGAAACGAAGAAGATGCCGAAGAACGGACCCGAACTCGTTATCGATGCCCCGTATATCGTTGAAGGCCGCGTGAGTGTGCAGTATCCCGCGGAAAGTACGGTGCCCAGTTATGCGCAATTTGTCAAAGGCAAGACGACGGGAACATGGAGGCGATGAAAATGGCTGACGAATCGAATGAGGAGAACGAAATGACGAACCCGACTTCCGATAACGGGATGGCTGAAAACGAGGCCATTGTGGCTCAGGGCGTTGATGACGAGACTGCTGAGTCTACACCATTCCAGAAAGATGACGACGAGATGGCCAAGACCTTGCCGTCTGAGAACGATGCTGCCGAATCGCCCGATGCCACGGCTCAACCGGTTCGCAACATCGGAGACGATACCGTCGATACTGAGACCATTTCGGATCAGAACGATAATGATGATGTCACTGAGACCGTGCTGGTCGAAAGCGGTAACGACGACGTCACTGAGACAATGCCGACTGAAAGTGATCACGACGACATTACCGAGACCTTGTCGCCCCAGAACACCGGAGCAGATATGGCTGACAGCGAAGGCAATAATCAAGCGCAAAACGATGATGCCGGAAGTGAATCGCCAGAGGCAGCAGAAACCGAGGCCGAGGCTGAGACTGAAACACACAGCACTTCATCGGACGCGCCGCAGCAAACCGGATATGTGCCGTCGTCGAATTTCGCGAGTGGACCGGTGCCTTCCGGCGCCTATGTGCGCGTGCCGCGTGACCTGCCGCAGCAGATGCCGAAACCGCAACCGCCGACCGGACCGAGCAAGGCGACGATCGTGCTGAGTTTGCTGCCGCTGTTCCTTGGAGCCTTGACCTTGTTCATTGCCTCAACGTTTCCGATGGTTTTCGCGTCCGTTCCTGGAGGCGTCGATGTGCGCTCGCTGATTGCGATGGCCATCGTCCTGTTGGGCGCGTTGCTGATTGTGCTGGCCGTGTTGCTTGCCTTGGCGTCGCTGATTCATCGGTTCGCAGCGAAGCGGAAGATGAGGAACAGGCAATAAGTTTCTAAAATAATAACGGCTATATATCACGATATATCAATGGTGCCGGCGCAACGAAGATGACGTTGCGCCGGCATTTTACGGCTTGATAACATATTTCGCATCCAAGATCGAGGGAGCGGAACGTCACCGGCACTTGCGTTTGGTTGTGGTATCAAAATGTCTTATAGAGTATAGAGCCCGAAGAATGCCATCATTACCAGTGAAGCCACAGCTGAAATAACGCACAGCGCGGCGACGATGAAGTGCGCGGGGGTCCAGAAACCTTGAGATTGATTGTCTTGCGAAAGCCTGTTGCCTCGCGAACGCCATAGTTCCATGACCAGCCAGGTCAGCAGGGCGACGTTGAGCAACGCGATAACATGCATCAGCACCCAGCCCCAACCGAGCAGCGTACCCCGTGAAGTCAATGTCAGGGCCGATTTCGCGGCGATGACGACGTAAGCAAAGAACGCCGCAATGCCGAGTACTGCACAACAGCCGTTCAAGGCCAAGGCTGCTGAAAGTCGGTGCGGGAAGCGGCCATAAGCGGTGCTGGAACCGGATTCGCGAACCGCCGAACCGGTTGCCCACGAATATTCCAAATCGCTTGTGTCAGGATCGATTTTCCCGATTGTTGAGTTGGCTGCCGAGGCCTTCTTTATCCCGTCCTTATCGGGTGAAAGCGAGGAACCTCGTTCGGTTTGCCCACTGCGTTTTACCCAGTGCCCGATGGCAATGCTGAGGCCGACGATTCCCGCCATCGCGGCGCACAGGACGATTGCGGACAGCAACACCAATATTGCGCTCAACGATCCGATCAGCCCGGGTTTGACGCTGGTAGGAACCGCGAGACGTTGCTTCGGCTGGTCGCCGGCGATCTGCGGTGTGATCCATTCGTCGGCCTTGGTGCCGGCGGCGACGGCGTTCGTCCAATCCTCAATGTCGTGAGTGTAATGCTTATCGAGCGGCAGGCCGGGGACGGAGGTGTGTGCGCCGACGCGCATCTGATGGTTTGCGTGGTAATAGCGCACGAGCACGTTCTTGTTGCCAGCTGCACTGGCGCCGTTGATAATGTCGGTCGCGCCCTGCTCGATGGGCATGGAAAGGTCGTCGGTGCCGAAGCTGACCAGAATCGGCATCGTGAGGTCCTTCAGGTACTGTTCGGCAGGAAAATCGGCATATTGCAGCCCAAGTGGCGCAAAGTCAAGACCGATGAATTTGTCCACGTCGCGATTGAGCCCTTTGGGTGCGCCGATATAGTCGACGTAGGTATTGGCGGCCATCGCCATTTGCCGACGCCCGGAAACTGCCGGCGGCGAGGTCAGCATCATGAAGGGGATGGCGTTCGGGTGCCGGTGCGCCATCGCCTCGGCGATCCAAGTGCCTTCCGATTCCGCGTAGATGCCGGCCTGTGCAGGGTCGACATCGGGCTGCGACCGCAGGACGTTGAGCGAGGTCATATAGTCTTCAGCCATCGCGTAATAGTCGCGATGGAACGTGGTGTAGGTGTCAAGCCGCTTGTCCGGCACGAGCGTGACGATGCCTGCCGAACTCATGGCTGAAGCGATGTCGCCATAGACCTCGCTGGCCTTACCGGTGCCTGCCCCATGGATGAACAGCGTCGCCGGACGTTTGCCGGGCGCGCCGACAGGTGAGCGCAGGATGGCGTTGATGGTGACGTTCGGGGCGAGCTGGATCCGCAGGTTTCGGGTGTTGACCTTATAGGTGCCTTCCTGATCGGTTTTTGCGCTGCGGGCTTTGATGGTTGAATCGGCGGAAGTCACCTTGATATGTTGCGTCAGCGGTTCAATGCTCCAACTCGGCGTCATTGCAGTACCCAGCGTCGCCAAAACGGCGACAAGTACCACAAAGACGGCCACGGAGGGGAGGAATCGTTTCAACAATCGCATGCGTGCCACTTTAACGCATCGTTCATATCTTTATACCTACTGTTGCAACGCCTCGGCATCGTCGAGCGACTGGAAGCCGCCGAGCAGTACGGTGTTGCGGATGGTCTCTTCGGTGAGGTTGCGCTTGGCTGCGGTGAGGCTCTTGATGAAGTCGCTGTACAGCCCGAACGTCTTGTCGGAGTATGTGCCGAGCTCGCCGCGCAGATAGGTCTCGAACGACGTTTTTTCGTGGGTGTCTTCTGACGTGTGCAGCACGCGCATTTCTTGGCCGAGTTTGGGATAGCGGCCGCGGAAATCGTCGGCCCATGCCACTTGCTGTGCGATGACCTTCTCCTGCGCGGCAACGCGTTTGGCTGATCGCGGCGGAATATACGGCTCGATATTCGCGTGATATTCCTCCGGCCAGGTCGAGATCATCATGCGGCCGTACTTCTCCGTGATGAGGTTGCGCCCGATGCGATCCGCCTCGTCAAGGTCGTCGGCGTAGCTTTTCAGAAGCGGTACGGGCCAGGTCATGAATTGGCTCAAGCGCATCTGATGGAAGGTCGGCCAGTTGCCTTGGCAGGCCGCACGTCCGCCTTCGTTGTCGGTTTTCTGGAACTGGTCCCATTCGTGCTTCACTACGCGTTCCAGCAGGTCGAGCCGTGCCTGATCTTCTGCGGAAGTGTCTGGCTGTGTTTCTTGCTTCGTTGCGTTTTCGGTCATCATTGCTCTTTTCTTTGCCGCTGCCTTGATGCAGGGCTGGTTCTAAGACCAGTATAGGTTTCGGTATCACTTGAGAAAGCGTTGGTTTTCGGAGCCGGCATTGAAAGCATCGTGGATTGTCCATCTGCGGTTCCGGAACAACCGTTCATCGCTTAATTTCGTAGGTGCAAATAAGAAATTAAGCGAGGGTGCCCATCGTCGAACCGGATTCACAGGCTGTGCAACACCGGATTATCGCTGCCGATGTGTGCCTCGACGTAAGGCCGTTGCCATTCCAGGAATTCCTCATCGCTGCTGGTCAGGCCCTCGTTCTTGAGCTCCGCTACGATTTCGCCGCAGATATGTTCGACGGTCGATTGCACCTGTTCCTGTGCCGGGGCGGAACCTTTGCCGCCTTCGCCGAATCCGGCTCCACCGAAGCAAGCCGCCGAGGAGAGTCGCAGAATTCTTTCAAGTTGCTCGCAGACGTCTGGCAAGACCGTTGACATTCGCCCGGAAAGCCGACGCAGCGCCGCGAACTGCCACTTGTAATAGGGCATGTATCCGGCGCGAATCGGCTCGTTGATCAGGAAGACAAACGAGCAGACGTTGGTGATGAACTCGCGGATGGAGAGCCACGCCGCCGCTCCGTCGCCGCGCTTGAGCATTCGTGGCAGATTGTATTGGCCTGCCTGTGCGATCATGCCAAGTCGGCGGGAAATCAAAGAAAGCCGCACATTGTCAGGCATCATCTTGAAGCCCTGTCGCGTCTTGGAAACGGCCCCGAGCGGGTCGGCGAAGATTTCGCCGTTGGTGGCAGCGGCGAGCGTCGGTTCGTCGAGCAGCAGCCATTCGTGCGGTTTGTCGTCGCTCGGTGCGGCTGGGTAGCCGGTGATGCCGGCGAAAAAATCGCCGATACGGAAGACGCCGGTACGCCGTGAGCCGCCCTGTGCCCGTGCCGTCGATTCGCGGGGGCCGAAGCCCATGAATTCCTGTGGCAGCGCCTCGTAATCGGCCTGCAGCTTCTCGCCGATCGCCGCGTAATCCTCGTCGGTGAGCCACAGGCAGAAACCAGGGCCAAAGTCGTGGTCTTGCGAATATTGATCGTCAAATCCATAGCATTCAGATCCATGTCCGACCAGCCCGGCGGCGACGCGACCCTGATATTCCGGGTATTTCTCGGCGATCATCGGCTTGCCGCACTGTTCCCAGTAGGCGCGTGCAAGTTTAAGGCCGGAGATTGCCGGTTTGGTCTCTGGGACAGGTGCTGAGGCCGCGTTTGTGTCGGCCTGATTTCTGTCTGGCTGATGATGTTCGTTGGGCTGTGACGAGAAGGTTTCATTGGCCGACTCATTCTCATGTCTGATGGGAGTGGAAGCAGTTGACGATTCGGATACAGTCGTGCTTTCGTTGTGAATCCCGTCCGAAGCCGTTTCGGATTTGTTCATATTCCCGGCCGCTTCCCGCGCTGCGCGTGCGGTTTCCTCGACCTGGGCGAGATTGCCTGCGGTGATGCGATAGTAATCGGTATCGGTGCCGTAGCATTCTTCGATGACTTTGAGTGCTTTGCGATAGGCGTCGATGGCCTTGTCGAATAGTCCGGCGGCATAGCAGACCTGTGCATATCCGGCCAATGCCGAGGCGAAGTGGGCGCTGTGTTCGAGATGTCCGTTCTTGTAGATTTCCAACGTTTTCAAGGAGTGTTTCATTGCCTGATCGAGCAGCGAATCGACGGTTTCGGGTGAAGTGGCATCGCTCGATTCCGACCCATCTTGCGATTGTCCGGTAACAGTTGTGTCGCCTTGTAATTTCTGCGTCTCCGTCGTGTCATTCTGTCCGTTTTGCGCTGCCTCGGTGGCCCGCTGCAACAGTACCAGCGCAAGATTGGTATGTGTGGAGGCCACATCGATGTCGGCTTCGGGGTCGGTGCTGGAAGCTTCAAGAATGGAAAGCGCCGTTTCCAGTTCGTTCTGCGCGTCCTTGAGCTTTCCCGTCTCGCTGTAGAGCATGGAAATGTTGTTGTGCAGCGCTGCCATCCGCCGGTCGGTGGGCTTGAGCGTCTTGCGCGCCGATGCCAACGCCTGCTTATACAAGTCTTCGGCCTGATCGTATTGCTTGGCTGCGCGCATGCCGGTCGCCGCGTTGATCAGCGTGGTGGTCCAGGCCTCGGTGCCTTCGATCCCCATTTTCAAGCCCAATTCCAGCGCCCGCTGGATGACCCACTGGTTGTCCTCATGCCGCCCGTGCGAACGATAGAAGCCCATGGTCTCGTTCAATACGGTCAGCAGTCCCGCGTCGTCTCCGGCGTTTTCGGCGTCGACCATGGCCTGTTTGAGGTAGGGTTCGGCCTTGTCCCTGGCTTCGTGCGCGTCGAACAAGGCGTCAAGCCCCTTCAAAAATTCATCGGTGTCGAATGTCGTGCTGGGTGTCGGGGCGGCAGCGTTGTTTGGGTCGCTTGCGTCGTTTTCCACTTCCCCGTGAATTGCAGAATGTTCCTCGCTGAAAGCGCGCAACAGTTCTTCCGGCGTCTTGCCCTGTGCATTGTCGTCCATGACTGCTCCTTTGTCGTATTGCTTCAAGTCTATTGCCGATACGATATTTTGCGGTCTTGCGTCGCTGTGAGCTATGTCACAGATTATTGCGGTTTTGCGCTGCCCCAATTGAAACACGTCCGGCTATGCATCATTATTCTGTTTTTGATGCCTATATTGAAAGTTCACATGGGTTCTTGCAATGAAGCGAGGGCACAATATACCGGCGTTATGTATAGCGGCGTTATTTCGACGAACCGACAGGCTAGACTGGCGGCGGAACAGAAACAGGTCTTGACGGGCTTGCGGTTGGCAAGACGATGGGGGAGCTGCGGTGAAAAGTGGGGGAAACGTCCGGTCTGACGCATTGGCGATCCGACAGCAGCCGGTGAGCGGCAGAACCGAAACGTATGGTCGCGATTCGAGTCGGGACGGTTCGCACCGTCGTACTCAAACCGTAGCCGTACCGGCCAGCGACGGCCCGTGGTCCAAGTTCGTCGGGTTCCTGCATCCTTCGAAGATTGGTTGGCTGATTCCTGCCGTACTCGGTTTTATGGTCGCCTGCTCGAGCCAGGCTGCACAGTTCGGTTGGGTTCCTTTCGACCACGTTTATCTTTATCTGCAGGCAATCTGCTACGCGCTGCTGTTTGCGCTGCTTTATATGATCGCGTTCCGTGGTGTGGAATTCGTCAGGATGCGTGCGCTCGATAATTCAACGGTAAATGGCAGTGTGGATGGGGCATTGCCCGATGTAAATGCGGATAATGATAAAACGTTGCTTGAAAATGTCCCAAGTGACAATGCTGTTGATAGTGATTCTGCTATTGCGATGACGCAAGAACCTGCGCTTTCCGGTGAAAATCTCTCCAATACCGGCAAAGTGCAGAAGGGTTCCAGCGTCTCGAACCGCAAGGTCGCCGTAAGTCATTCTTCTGTCGTTTCATCTCACAAGGGCTTCGCTGCCGTTCGCCATTATTTCCATTTCCGCTATGTCGAGCGCTTTTCCGCCATCGCCGCCGACGCTTCGATATTGTTGTGCTGCTGGCTGCCGTATATCATCCTGCTGTATCCGGGCGTGATCCATTTCGATACCGGCGACCAGATCGCGGAATACTACGGCATGCCGCTCTACGGTATGAACGCCGGCAAGATTTGGGACCATCACCCCTTCCTCGATACTTATTTATACGGCTGGTTTGCGTCGCTTGGCAAGGCGCTGTTCGACAATTACAACATCGGCATGTATATCTATGCGCTGCTGCAGGCCGTGGGCTTCGCGTTCGGCATCGCATGGCTGCTGGCCTATTTGGGCAAAACCAACCTCAATCGCAGGATGCTGCACGGTTTTGCCGCGTTCTTCTGTTTCTTCCCGGTGGTGTCGATGTGCGTCATGTCGATCGCGAAAGACACGACCAGCGCGATGTTGTTCGTTCCTTGGGCGGTGATGTATTGTAAACTGGTTGACAGCAAACTTGAACTGACGCGTAATCCTTGGTTCGTTGCGGCGTTTGCGATTGACGGATTGCTGGTCGCGCTGACCAAGAAACTCGGGCTTTATATCGTGGTCCTTTGCCTGCTTGCGCTGGTCGTCGGCAAGTTTGCGGCGAAATTCAAGGCGGCGCTGGTGGCGCTCGCGGTGGTGCTGTTTGTCATTGTGGACATGGCGATACCGAAATTCGCCTTCCAGCACATCAACGTGGTGCCGGGAACCCCGGAAGCCGCGTTCGCCCTGCCGATTCAGATGATGGCCCGTGCCGCGCACGACCATCCCGACGATATCAGCGATGCCGACCGCGCCGCCGTCGACAACTATCTCGAATACTCGTGGGATAAAATCGGCCGGGACTACGATCCATGGCTTGCGGTACCGGCCATCGGTTGGACGGTGAAGGGCAAAGTCCCGATTTCGCGGTTTGCCAAGGCCTGGCTGGATGTCGGTTTGCGCCATCCCGATTCGTATGTGCAGGGCTTCTTCTGCTTGGAAACCGGGTGGATGACGTTTGACGCCTTCAGCGTCAGTGGCCAAGAAATTCCCAAACCGGTTGCGGTCGTGATGCTGCCGATGACCACTTCCGATACCGCCGCATACACGTACGGCGTGCTTCAGCCGCACACTCCGCCTACGGAGGCCAGCGAGACGGTCAAACAACTTTACCGCATGGTCGTCGATACGCCGGGCATCAACATCCCGTTCTTCATGGCGCTGTGGACGTCGGTGTTGCCGGGGTTCGTTCTGTATTACTTATGGCGACGCAGGAAGGAGCGTCGCCGTGATCTTCTTGCGATGAATCGGAGCAATGATACTGGAACTGGTTATCTGGCCGGTCAAACTAACCGATTCGATACGGCCGGTCAGACTAGCCAATCCAATGCAACCGGTCAGACTAGCCAATCCAATGCAACCGATCAAACTGATCGATTCGATACGGCCGATCAAACTAGCCAGTTAGTCAAGGCCGATAACGAAGCAAGTCGTCCGCTGCGTATTGATGCCGATATCCTTATCGATCAAGTTGGCGGCAATCTCATGGCTCGTGCCACCGCTGCCGGCCGAAGCCTGCTGCTCAAATGCCTGCCGTGGCTTCTGACGGCCGCAAGCCTTTACGTCTGTGCCGAAAGCCTGTCGCGTCCTGGCCGTCCCTCGCCCACACGGTTCGTTTTCCAGCTGGTGCTCCTGACCCCGATGGTGGTTGGTTTCCTATGCAGCGGCGGCGAAGAAGATTCCCGCTAATAACACGGTAATAACCCCGACCCGTTTCCGTCAGGCCTTGAATATGGTGAAACCCCTTGTGCAAAGCAAGGGGTTTCTAGTTGGTCGGGCTGGCGAGATTTGAACTCGCGGCCTCTTCGTCCCGAACGAAGCGCGCTACCAAGCTGCGCTACAGCCCGATGAACAACAGCAATCATGATACAACGACCCCGCGGACGAGTCCACCATGCGTGTCGGATGCAGGTTCTCCTGTTGCTGCTGCTGTATTTCCATGAAGGAAGCTGTAGGTCGCTACGATATTGGCCTATTGGTTTGATTTTGCGTTGTTTCCAGCACTAATTAGGGTACATGTGCTGGGAAAGACGCATTTAGCGTTGCAGAATGCGTTGTTTCCAGCATAAATGTGTGTGAAGCGCTGGAAAAGACGCAAAATGAGTTCATATGGACACATAAGGCGCATGATCGTGTGTATCGGCTGCTCGGTACACTCAGGAATTATGAGCGAAACGAATGAAACCGGCGAAAACCGGAATGAAGAAGAGGCCCAGACCCCGGTAATGTCCACCGTCGAGCGCGCGGAACTGCGCCTCAAACAGGACGAAGCCATTGCGGAAAACATCAATGAGGGTAAGTCCTTCGACGAGGCCATTGACCCGACCAACAAGGAATTCGGTCCGGAAGGCCAGCCAGAACAGGTGCAGATGCGCGTTGCCAAGCGTGCCCAAATGCTGAAGGACGGCGTGGCACCATACCCGGTCGTGGTCGAGGTCAGCGACACGATTCCGCAGGTTCGCGCCAAGTATGAAGGCAAACTCAAGGCGGGCGACGAAACACAGGATGTCGTTTCGATTGCCGGACGCGTGCTCTTCCTGCGCAACGGCGGTGGCTTGTGCTTCGTGCAGCTTGCCGCGGGTGACGGCACCAAGATTCAAGGCATGATTTCCAAGAAGGAGATCGGTGCGGACTCGCTGAAGGCGTTTAAGCAGTTCGTCGATTTGGGCGACCATCTTTACCTAAAGGGACGCGTCATCGCCTCCAAGACCGGTGAGCTTTCCGTTTTCGCCAGCGAATGGAAGATTGCTGCCAAGGCCTTGCAACCGTTGCCTGCGCTGCACAAGGAGCTTACGGAAGACACCCGCACCCGCAAGCCCTATATCGGCATGATCGCCGATGAAAAGATCCGTGATATGGTCCGTCGCCGCTCCAAGGTCGTCACCTCGCTACGTAATACATTTGCCAAAGACGACTTCCTCGAAGTCGAAACCCCTATGCTCCAGACGGTGCACGGGGGAGCGGCCGCCCGTCCGTTCGTCACCCACATGAACGCCTTCGACATCGACCTCTACCTGCGCATCGCGCCGGAACTCTTCCTCAAGCGCTGCCTGGTCGGTGGCATCGAGCGCGTTTTCGAGATCAACCGCGACTTCCGCAACGAGGGCGTCGACGGCACGCACGCTCCCGAATTCACGATGCTTGAGGCCTATCAGGCCTACGGCAACTACGACACCATCGCGGCCCTGACCAAGAAGCTCATCCAGCAGTCCGCCATCGACGCGTTCGGCTCCACCAAGGTCACGCTGCTCAACGGCAGCGAATACGACTTCGGCGGCGAGTGGAAGCAGATTTCGATGTACGAGTCGCTTTCCGAATCGCTCGGCGAGGAAATCACGCCGGAAACGTCTGTGGAGCACTTGGGTGCCATCGCCGACAAGCTTGGCGTTGAGCGCGACGAGGTCGAGAACCACGGCAAGCTTGTCGAGCATCTTTGGGAGCACTTCTATGAGGCCGGTCTGGGTGCCGAAGTCCCGACGTTTGTGCGCGATTTCCCGGTCGAGACCAGTCCGCTGGTCAAGGCGCACCGCAGCAAGAAGGGCGTGGTGGAGAAGTGGGACCTTTACGTGCGCGGCTTTGAGCTGGCCACCGGCTACTCCGAGCTCAACGACCCGGTGGTGCAGCGTCAGCGCCTGGTTGACCAAGCCAAAGACGCGCTCGCGGGCGACGTTGAGGCGATGGATATCGACGAGGACTTCCTCGAGGCGCTGGGCGTCGGCATGCCGCCTGCCGGAGGTATGGGCATGGGCATCGACCGCCTGCTGATCGCGCTCACCGGTGCCACCATCCGCGAGACCATCACCTTCCCGCTGGTCAAACCGCTCAACTAGAACCGGACAGCGCAGAAAAGCAGGCTCGTATCGTCATGGTTTGTCGATTGTCTGCTTACTCACGGTTATGGTCCAGTTGGTTCCGGATTGGATAATTCGTCAAGTGATAGCCGTTTGATGCTGTCTATTTAATACATCGATTGATGTCAGCAAGTTGCTGGCCTTTTTCAGGTCGGCAACTTTTGTATAAAAAACACGGTCGTCAATCCTGCTATAGTTTTACATGGTTTAAGCAATTGTACCGTCGCAAAACGCCGGTTTGTCTCTGAGTTTGCCTGTAAGGGAGTTGGATTCATTTTGAAGAACTTGGATTTGTGGGTCAACGGGTTACGTCCGAAAACGTTGCCGGCATCCATCGCGCCTGTATTAGTCGGTGTCGCTGCGGGGTATCGTCTGTTGAAATCGCAGCCGGCAGGATGCGCCGCTGCTCCAAAAGAACTCCAGGCCTGTGTGGCGGAACCGAGTGGCTTGAGTGCTCCGGCGGCCAACATGCCATGGGGGAAGTTCGCTTTGCTTGCGCTGCTGTGTGTAGTGGTTGCGCTGTTCATCCAGATTGCCGCGAATTTCGCCAACGACTATTCCGACGGCATCCGTGGCACGGACGAGGGCCGAGGTGACGCGGAAGTCAAGACGGCCAAACCGCAGCGTCTCACTGTTTCCGGTCGTGTCAAGCCCGGCCAGGTGCTGGCGGCGGCCGGGGTCAACGCCTTCGTCGCCTGTGTCGCCGGTCTGATTATCACCATCATCACCGGGCATTGGTGGCTCATCGCCCTTGGTGTGCTGTGCCTGCTGGCCGGATGGTTCTATGTCGGCGGCAAACATCCTTACGGATATGCCGGTTTCGGTGAAGTCGGCGTCTTCATCTTCTTCGGCCTGGTTGCGGTGCTCGGCACGCAATATGTGCTGACCGGCCGTGTCAACGCCGAAGGTGTTTTGGGCGCGGTGCTCTGCGGCCTCTTCTCCTGCGCCATTTTGATGGTCAACAATCTCCGCGACGTCGATGAGGACAAGGTCAGCGGCAAGATGACGCTCGGCGTGCGCCTTGGCCGCAAGAACGCACAGACGGTGTTG